>NZ_JAHHPP010000389.1 GCF_024606265.1 Endozoicomonas sp. SESOKO1 | reverse complement strand
AGCCTGTCCGAGAATAGACTGCCCTACTGCGGTGGCAGCAAATTGGTCTAAAAATTTTCTGCCATCCTCGCTACGGGCGCTATTCTCGGACAGTCTCCTAGACTTCACAGCAGTTTCGCAGTAACCGTTTTGCCATTAAATGGGCTATTTGAAATAAATACGCAACAGAGGGCTTGAGGTGCTTTCTGTTGCGTATAAATGTCAGGTCATCAGTCAGGGATAAGAGCCATGAAAACCAAGCGCTTTATTGCAGGAGCGGTATGCCCTTCCTGCGGCACAATGGATTCAGTTCGAATGTTCCGCAGTGAGACTGAGCGGGATTACCGGGAATGTGTTGAATGTGGCTTCAGCGATGAGATGGAAGCAAATCCGCGGCTGGAGGGGGATTTGCCAGAGGCCCGTATTGCCCGGGAAGAGCGTATTCTGGAAGATCATACTGACATTATCCGGTTTGTTGACGGCTCACAATCAAAAAAGCAGTAAGGGTACATCGATAATGGTCTACCTTGCAGCGCAGGATCATTGAATTTTAAGGAGAGTTGGATTTTGTATGTTATCACCAGCACCAGCATCCGTTAGTCCGGAAGAAGCATTATGTTTACAGGCCACCCGACAATGTTTCAGTCTTGAGAAGAAATGCTGCACTTTCAGAGGGCTTCACGTCACAAGGCTGGATGTTTTCAGAAGCTTGATGCTGATAGTGGAGCGTACCTCAGTGGGTGGGGCTGTTGGAGGAGCCCTGGGTGTTGTTGCCGGTGGTATTGTCGGCGTCATGGCAGGCGGTGTGGCTGGGGCCGTAGTCGGTGGTATAGCAGGAGGCGCAGCAAGCGCAGTAGTTATGAATCAGGGTGAAGGGGGTAGATTAACGCGTGCCCTGGATGGTTTTCTGGGAGGTGTGGCTGGCGGTGGCGGGGGGGCGTATCTGCAAGATAAACTGGGCATTGAAGGTGCGGCAAAAGGTGCAATAGATGGCGTTATCATCGGGGGGATGGTTGGTTCAACCTTTGGCATATTGTCAGGTATTGTAATTATAAAAAACAATTACTTTATCAGGAACAGAGTTGTAGAGAGAACAGACCCGGTGGTTCAACTATCCAGCATTGAAGAGCCTGCCAGCATCGAAGAGCCTGATCAAATGCTGGCACCCTTCAGAAGCAAAACCCCCATTCGCAGGGAACCAGCCCAATCGACAGCGGTTATTATTGAAAACGAAGAGTTTGCTGAAGATTACGTATAAACAAAATTTCACAGATCAGGCCGCAGAGGTAAATTTCAGCTCGATACCCAGGTTGTTG
Organism: Endozoicomonas sp. SESOKO1; assembly: GCF_024606265.1. Classification (GTDB taxonomy): domain Bacteria; phylum Pseudomonadota; class Gammaproteobacteria; order Pseudomonadales; family Endozoicomonadaceae; genus Endozoicomonas. The sequence continues at coordinate 72,418 of NZ_JAHHPP010000389.1, read as the reverse complement.
GAAAGGCAGTTCCAGCGAGACCAGATCCTGATCCACTCTTCAGCACTGCGATCCTGAACGAACTCCCTGAACGTCTCTTCATGATAGATAGCTTGAAAACGCATCATCTTATCCACCGTTTTATCCACAACCTCATCCAGCTGATTGGCAAAGTCCTCCCCCAGTATTGAGTGAATAATCAGGTTAGCCCAGGTCATATTCATCGGGATCAGTGTTGATCCTGTTTTTACAAGATATTGGTCGTTTACTTCTTCAATAAGCCGGTGGGCAAAATAGGCTTTATCCAGCAATAAATCGAGTCCGGGCTGATCCCGGGTTATGGCAGCCATAAAGTTTTCTTCAGCAATATCAAGGAATGGTGAGATAAAACGGTGTATGCCGACTTGCCGGGAGGCTTCATTTAGCGCTTCCAGAAAGTCAGGTACATGGTCAATATAATCCATTGTGAAGATCAGCAGTGTCTCACAGACATTCTTGTCCGGCAGTTCAATCGTGCGATGTAATTGTTCAATCTGATCACTGATAAGTTTCTGGAGGTGTCTGCTTTGCGCTTCCAGCTCTTTGACCCGAATGATTAACTGTCGGATTGCCTGCACATCCATATTTATCCCCTGTGTTCATCCATTGGTAACAGCTTGAATAACTGGCCATGGCTGTCCGGTAGGTAATAAAAAAAACACAGTACTGTTTGTAAAACAAGGGATAGCAAATATTCATTTTTCATATATTTCAATATTTTTATAAATAAAAAATAATATAAAAAACACTGCAAAATAAGGGTTTTTCTAAATTTTGGAATCTGTTGTGCAGTCAAAAAAATGGCACACAATATATGCCATGCCAGCTTTTCTCAGGTGCTTCTTCGTCAAATAGCACCGCTATAGCCCTCAGAATCAGAAATCCTTATCCTCAACTTCTCACAATCCTCGCTATGGGTACTATTCTCGTTATCGTTGTTCTGGCTGAAATAACGGTAAGAAATGGAATTTACCGTTTTTGTCAGCTTGAAATCTGTGTTCCCAAATTTAATTGAAGGCTTTGAATAGCTATGTTTCCTTTAGTACGTACCAATGCTCATCAACCACCTTTATCAGCGTCTGAACCAGAGGTCAGTGAAGTTGCTATGGCAACTGCATTCAATAGCAGCGTTCAGGTAACAGACTCTTGTTCAGGCCAGCTGCCTGATTCCGGTGAGCGTCCAGAGCACTCGCTGGATGAACAGCAAATTACCGCACTAAAGCCTGGCATCGTGAAAGCAGAGCTTGGCAAATCACCGACAAGGTTTCAGGAAAATGATTTATTACTCGTTTATCCCTGTAACTCCAGTAACGGACGCACTCCCGGTCTCGATTTGAAGATCAATCCGGAAAAACTTAAAAACAGGCTTGATAATCACATAACTGAATTTTTGAGGACTCGCTGGATAGACGGAAAGAGAGAAGACGGTCCTACTGAGGATGAAACAAAGTCACTGGCTGATTCAATATTGGCAAGGTTGCCTGCAGAACTGACTGAGTTCCTGAACAAAGACTGGTCTGGTAAAGAGTTGTTTGCTCCCGAAGAGTATCAGGCACTGGCCAGGTTCCACGGTGCAATGATCCTGGCTGAACATGAACCTATTAACTGGTTTGACTACGTGAATGACGAAGAGTGTGAAGAACTTAACGAATTTATTATTAAACAGAATATTCCCCTGCGCATTGTCTGGAGCGAAGACGACGAAGAATTTCACGAATTTTTTAACAAGGAGTGCATACCCCTGCGCAATGGCTGGAGCATGGACGAAATAGAGATTATACAGCGTTGGCTGAATAGTGATCTGAAGAAATACATTAAAACCTGTCACTATGGCATATTAAAAGCCGGTTGTGTTACGGTCTGCAACCAATGTCGATACAGTGTTACGGAACACTGGAAACTATATGATCGCCTTAAAATTTTTATGAGACAGAAGGAGAAATTGTCGTAACACAGTCATTTTTTCAGGTGGCTAAACGTTTGAATTTTTCATAAGGTCGCAAAGTAGCAATTGCGAACATTATTTTAAAGGGCGATAGAGCTTGGCTTGACTTATTGCTTCTCTGATTTTTGAGTGGAGATTGCCTTTAACTAATACATTATGTTTTGTTCACAAATTTTAGTACTATAGAGCATGATTAGAAATATTGTTTAGTTACAGTCCTTTACAGGCAAGATATTGGATAGGCTAAATATCTAATAAACGACATTTATAGTTTTTTTAAATTGGCGATTTCATTTTTTTTCAGCATGTTGTTTAATGGTTTTTTAGAACTATACTCTATAAACGATTATTGTCAGACTTAGAGTGTTCTGCTTGAAACGATTTGTCATGGTTTTTCTATGGCGTGAGGTGATAGATTCGCAGTTATGTGTATGTTAAGCAGTTTGGCTTGGTCTCAATACTGATTGCATGTCTGTGCTTGATTAGATGTAGTGGGGTTTTTCAGGTCAGATAAATATAAGAAATATCGTTTCCTCTCAATAAATCCATCTGTGGTTTACCTGCGTAAATGACACTAACGGGCTTTATCATGGGGTGGGAACGATGAATATTGGCAACAATACAAGACCATTGGACAGGTCATTGTCGTGACACAGGCAGCCGGGCGAAATGTGGCTTTGTTGACGGTCACACCTCTGAGAAGTAAAGCAGCACAACGGGTCTGCACAATAATAATAAGAAGTTTCCGCTGCGATCAGCGGATAGTCAGGGGATGTAAGGGAATGATGCAGCAGGCAAAATCTCTTTTTCTTCTTCTTGCGGGACTGGCTGTAACGGGTAGTAGCCGTGCTGCATGGGAAGTTAACATGACCGAAGGTGTGACGGCGGTCAGCCGGAATATCTATGGACTTCATATGACCATTTTGATGATCTGTGTCGTGATCGGCCTGATTGTCTTTGGCGTCATGTTTTATTCTATTTTCAAACACCGTAAATCCAAAGGTGCAGTCGCTCACCAGTTTCATGAAAGCACACTGGTTGAGATTGTATGGACCTCCATCCCTTTCCTGATACTGGTGTTGATGGCCATTCCGGCAACCAAAACGCTGGTGGAAATCTACAACACTGACGAGGCTGATATTGATATCAAAATTACCGGGTATCAATGGAAGTGGCAGTACGAGTATGTCGGAGAAGGTGTCTCTTTTTTCAGTAATCTCAGTACCCCTCGGGAACAGATCCGTAATGTCCGGGACAAGAACCCCAATTATCTTCTGGAAGTGGACGAGCCGCTGGTGATTCCGGTTGATAAAAAGGTTCGCTTCCTGGTCACTGCAGCTGATGTTATTCACTCCTGGTGGGTGCCTGCCCTGGCAGTAAAGCGCGATGCCATTCCCGGATTTATTAACGAAGCCTGGACTAATATTGAAGTGCCCGGTACTTACCGTGGGCAGTGTGCAGAACTGTGTGGTAAGGATCATGGCTATATGCCCATTGTTGTTGAGGCCAAGTCACAGGAAGACTATGACGCCTGGCTGCAGGCAAAAAAAGCCGCAGCAGGAAAAGCGCGTGAGCTGACGGATAAAACGTGGACCATGGCGGAGTTGATGGCCAGAGGCGAGCAGGCCTACAACAAAGTGTGTGCGGTATGTCACCAGCCTAATGGTGCCGGCATGCCACCGATTTTCCCCGCGCTGAAAGGCAGCCCGATGGCCACTGAAGCGGATCAGATTGGAGCTCATGTCGATATCGTTATGAACGGTAAGAAGGGGTCGGCAATGCAGGCCTTTGCCGGTCAGTTGAGTGAGGTGGACCTTGCTGCCGTGATCACTTATGAGCGTAATGCCTGGGGCAATGACACCGGTGAAATGGTGACGCCCAAAGAGATTGTGGAATACAAGAAAACGGGTGAATACATAGAAGATCCGGCCAAGCAGAGCATGCCCGATAACCAGCAGGCGAGCCTGTAAGGAGAGTAGATATGACTTCGGTAACAGATACTGCTTCTTCACATGACCATGACGAGCATCTTCATGGGCCTGCCAAAGGGCTGATGCGCTGGGTTCTGACCACCAGCCATAAAGACATTGGCACCATGTACCTGTGGTTCAGTTTCATTATGTTCCTGACCGGCGGGGCCATGGCCATGATCATCCGTGCTGAACTGTTCCAGCCCGGACTGCAGATTGTCGAGCCGGCGTTTTTCAACCAGATGACCACGATGCACGGTTTGATCATGGTATTTGGTGCCGTTATGCCGGCTTTTGTCGGGTTGGCTAACTGGATGATTCCCATGATGATCGGGGCACCGGATATGGCCATGCCCCGGATGAACAACTGGAGCTTCTGGATTCTGCCCTTTGCTGCCGTGATGCTGATCAGCACCTTGTTTATGGAAGGTGGTGGGCCAAATTTTGGCTGGACTTTTTACGCGCCACTATCCACAGACTATTCACCGCCTTCTACGACGTTCTTCATCTTTGCCATTCATATGCTTGGGGTTTCTTCCATTATGGGCGCGATTAATATCATCGCGACCATCCTGAACCTCAGGGCGCCCGGGATGACCATGATGAAAATGCCCATGTTTGTCTGGACCTGGCTGATTACTGCTTATCTGCTGATTGCCGTCATGCCGGTGCTGGCTGGTGCCGTAACCATGATGCTGATGGATATCCATTTTGGTACCAGTTTCTTCAATGCCGGTGGTGGCGGTGATCCGGTATTGTTCCAGCATATTTTCTGGTTCTTCGGGCATCCGGAAGTTTACATCATGATTCTCCCCTCTTTCGGGATTGTCTCTGCCATTATCCCGGCATTTGCCCGCAAGCCCCTGTTTGGTTATACCTCCATGGTGTATGCCACTGCCAGCATTGCCTTTCTGTCGTTTATTGTTTGGGCACACCATATGTTTACAGTGGGCATCCCGCTGATTGGCGAGCTGTTCTTTATGTACGCCACTATGCTGATTGCGGTACCCACCGGGGTGAAGATATTCAACTGGGTGACCACCATGTTCCGTGGTTCCATGACCTTTGAAACCCCGATGCTGTTCTCCACGGCGTTTGTGGTGCTCTTTACCATTGGTGGTTTCTCTGGCTTGATGCTGTCCATTGCCCCCGCTGATTTCCAATATCATGACACCTATTTCGTGGTGGCTCATTTCCACTATGTACTGGTGCCGGGGGCAATCTTTGCCATCTTTGCTGCCTGTTACTACTGGCTGCCCAAGTGGACAGGCCATATGTATGACGAAACCCTGGCCAAAGTGCATTTCTGGATGTCCTTTATCGGGATGAACCTGACGTTCTTCCCAATGCACTTTGTCGGGCTGGCGGGCATGCCCCGCAGGATTCCTGACTATGCACTGCAGTTTGCCAACTTTAATGAAATCTCCAGTATTGGTGGTTTTATGTTTGGTACCACGCAGTTGCTGTTCCTCTTTATCGTGATCAAGTGCATCAGGGGCGGGGCAAAAGCAGAGGCCAAGCCCTGGGAGGGTGCTGAAGGGCTGGAGTGGAGCGTGCCATCTCCAGCGCCCTATCACACCTTCACCACGCCACCGGATGTGAAGTAAACGACAGGAGTCAGTATGAGTGAACTGGATAGAGAAGAGAAACCTGAAGCCATTGAGCGTTCAACTCGTCGCACTCTCATTCGCTCCATACTCGTCGCATGTGGCATGTTCGCTTTTGGTTTCGCCATGGTGCCGCTGTACAACGTGTTCTGTCAGGTGACTGGCCTGAATGGCAAAACGGATCCTGACCCCTATATGTACAAGGCTGAAGAAGCCAGGGTGGATACCAGTCGTGATATTAAGGTGCAGTTTGTCGCCACAAAAAATGCAGGTATGAGTTGGGACTTCTATCCCAGTACTCCCCAGGTAACTGTTCATCCCGGTGAACCGGGATTGCTGAACTTTGTAGCGAAAAATCCTACAGGCAAAACAATAGTGGGTCAGGCTATTCCCAGTGTGACACCGTTTGAAGCGACCAATTTTCTGCATAAGGTTGAGTGTTTTTGTTTTACCACTCAGACCCTGGAGCCATGGGAAGAAAAAGTGATGCCGCTGCGGATTATCGTCGATCAGGCACTGCCGAAGCATATAAAAAAGCTAACCTTGTCTTACACGCTGTTTGATGTAACCCATTTGAACTGAATTTTTTTTGAAGATTGTTCGGGAGAAAAGACGTACTCCCTGCCAGATCAGGAGAGGTGAAAGAAAGTATTATGGCTACCGAAGGTACCTACTACGTTCCGGCCCAGAGTAAATGGCCAATCATTGCGTCTATTGGACTTTTTCTAACCCTGCTCGGTGCCGGCATGATGATGAATGACATGACCGCCGGTGTTAAGGACTCCAGTGCACACTATGTATTTTACGCCGGTGGCCTGATTATGGCCTGGATGCTGTTTGGCTGGTTTGGCAATGTCATTCAGGAGTCCCGTGCCGGGCTTTACAGTGCACAGATGGACCGAACATTCCGCTGGGGCATGTTCTGGTTTATTTTTTCCGAAGTGATGTTTTTCGCCGCATTGTTTGGAACCCTGTTCTATGTTCGGGTTCTGGCTGTCCCCTGGCTCGCCGGTGAGGGTGAAGGGGCGATGACCCACGAAATGCTCTGGCCAGACTTTACTGCGGGCTGGCCACTGATGGTGAATCCGGACAATGAGCTTTTTGTTGGCGCTGCCGATGTGGTTGATCCTTTCCACTTGCCACTGTTGAACACGCTGCTGCTGGTTGCTTCCAGCATTACACTGACACTGGCACACCACGCACTGCGGGCTAATGATCGCTACAAGATAAAGCTGTGGTTGATCCTGACGCTGGTCCTCGGTACTGCATTCCTGTTTTTCCAGGTTGAAGAGTACATTGAAGCCTATAACGAACTGGGTTTGACCCTCAGTGCGGGCATTTATGGCTCAACCTTCTTTCTGTTAACCGGTTTCCACGGTGCTCATGTAACCCTGGGAGCCATTATGCTGGCGGTGATGTTGGTGCGGGTTTATCAGGGGCATTTTGAAGCGGATAACCACTTTGCCTTTGAAGCCGCCAGCTGGTACTGGCACTTCGTAGACGTGGTCTGGGTTGGGCTGTTTATCTTCGTTTACCTGATTTAACGATATAACCAGGGCGCCTGGCTGTGGATATCTCCATGAAGCCAGGCGGCGACAATAATCACCATAATCAAAACGGTCAGACCGATACGGACTTTCAGAGAATTCAGCAGTTTTGGCGAGCTCTTTTTCTCAGTCAGCAAAAAATAAAAGCCGGTACCCAGACTGATAACCACGGCAATAAAAAGAACAATAACGACGAGTTTTATCCACATATTTCTGGCTCAAGAAAGTTATCCACAAGACAAGTTCCTGAGATGAACTCAGTTTTTTTCACACAATAGCATAGAAAGACCGTTCACCTGATGTTTGTATTCAGATTGAAATTGACCCTGTTGGTTATTGCCATCCTGCCAGTATTGGTGATTTTAGGCTTCTGGCAGCTATCACGCTACGAGCAGAAGTTGACGCTGGAACAGGCTTATGAGTCCCGGCATGGCCTTGAGCCATCCTCACTTTCCCGGGTTCAACGTCACGAAGACCCTTTGTACCTGCCTTTTACGGTGAGTGGCCGGTTTGATCCGGATCGATACTTTCTGCTGGATAACCAGGTGTTTCAGGGAGAGGCCGGATATGAGCTGTTCATGCCGTTTCTGACGGATGGCGGCGAGTGGTTATTGATTGACAGGGGCTGGATTGTCGGTGGTGACCGGGAACGGCTGCCAGGAGTGACGACGGATCCTGGGCATCTGGTACTGACCGGCTTTGCGTATAAGCCCCTAGGTAAACCCTTTATGCTGGCAGAAGATATCTGGGAAGAGGGCTGGCCCAAACGCATTCAGGCATTTGACCCGTTGAAAATATCGGAAGCCATCGAGAGCGAAACTCCGGATTTTTACATGATACTCAGAGCTGGTCAGCCAGGCGCTGAACAGATTCGCCCAATGGTGATTAAACTGAAATCAGAGCGGCACCTGGGCTATGCCTTCCAGTGGTTTGCCATGGCACTGGTCCTGATCCTGCTTTATGGGTTCCAGATAATTCGTACCGGTAAGAACCACAAGAACCAGCATGACGTGTGAGGTGATCATGACCAAGACAACAATGAATAAGAACCGGCTACAGCTTGGCCTTGTCATTCTGATCCCATCCATTGCCATGGGGCTGGCCTGGATTATGTACTTTACCGGGGCATGGATACCTGAAGGCAGAACCAATAAAGGCGAGCTTTTATTACCACCGGCCCAGTTTTCTGCATTGCATCTTCAGGATGGAGAAAAACTCGTCGATGCAGCAGAAACAGAAGGCCTCTGGCGAGTAGTGGTGTTTGGCAGTGCCCGTTGCGAAGAATCTGAGTGCGTAGAAAGCCTTTATAAAACCCGCCAGGTACATATTGCGCTGGGAAAAGAGTCTGAACGGGTCACCCGATTTTATATTGCGCCAGAACAACCGGTGCCCTCCTCTGAACTGGAAACCGAGCACCCGGGAGTTTACTGGCTGAACGCGGACAAAAACCATGTTCAAACCGCGCTCGGTCTGAAGCACTGGCCAGAGAACCGTATTTTTATCATTGATCCGCTGGGTAATCTGATCATGGGATACCGGGTGGATCAACCCGGAGGTGATGTGCTGAACGATCTGAAAAAGCTGCTGAAAGCATCCAATATCGGTTAATGGGTACTAAATGATTATTGAATCATTGCCTTTTGTTTAATTTGGTATTTTTTGGTTAATAAAGGGTTGGTAATGGGTAGTCAACTCAGTGGAGCGGTTATGAAGAAAAAAGGATTTTACCTGGCTCTGATCGCCACGTTGCTGGCAAGCATCGTGGTTGGTATAGGTGCCTATACAAGGCTGGTGCATGCCGGTCTGGGTTGCCCTGACTGGCCGGGTTGTTATGGTTTTCTGACCGTGCCGGATACTCAGCAGGAGATTGCCCATGCCGAGTCGCTCTTTCCGGAGGCTCCGGTTGAAGTTGATAAGGGTTGGGCAGAGATGATCCACCGTTATGTGGCTGGCACCCTGATGCTCCTGGTGCTGATGATTGTTATTCAGGCGTTCAGAAACCGGCGTGAGCCGGGTCAGCCGTTCAAGCTGCCTGTTCTGATCCTTGCATTGATTACTCTGCAGGCCGCTTTTGGTATGTGGACCGTCACACTAAAACTGTGGCCTCAGGTTGTAACTGCTCATTTGCTGGGCGGTTTTGCCACCTTCAGTTTGTTGTTTCTCTTAACGTTGAGGTTGTCCGGCGTGCATCGCGAAAAGGTGCCGGATAAGCCGTTCTTGTTCCTGAAGTGGCTGGCGGTATTAAGCCTGCTGGTGGTGGTTGGTCAGGTCAGCCTTGGCGGGTGGACCAGTTCTAACTATGCCGCGCTTGCCTGTCCGGATCTGCCGATGTGTCAGGGGCAATGGTTGCCACCCATGAATTTTGAGGAGGGGTTTGATGTCGGGCAGGATATCGGTCCGAATTACCTGGGTGGGCAGCTGCATGCTGACGCCAGAACCGCCATACATTTTGCTCACAGAGTAGGGGCAATGCTGACAGTAGTATTACTGACGTTGCAAATGCTTATTGCGCTCAGGGTGTCTTTCAGGGTTGGCGGTTCTGAAGGGTCAACGGTTCGAAAACTGATGCTACTGGTTATGGTTATGTTGACGGTCCAGGTGGCTCTTGGCCTGAGCAATATCATCTGGAGCCTGCCGTTGAGCATTGCCGTAGCCCATAACCTGGGTGGTGCCTTATTGTTGTTATCACTGGTGGCCTATAACTACTTCTTATTCGGCGGTGCTCTTAAGAAAAGTGGTTTGAACAACAGTTTGCAGGATTTGCAGGAAAGAGAGGGCTGAGCATGAGTCAAAGTAATGTATTACCGGCAGGGAGAGCCCATTGGCGGGACTATCTTGAGCTGACCAAGCCGAAGGTGGTGGCGCTGATGATCCTGACATCGGTTATTGGTATGTATCTGGCGACACCCGGTTGGGTGCCTCTGGATATTCTGTTCTTTGGTAACCTGGGGATCGCTCTTTGTGCGGGTGCCGCAGCGGTGATTAATCATGTGGTTGACCGACGGATCGATACGGTGATGGCGAGAACCCATAATCGCCCGGTGGCTACCGGTCGGGTTGAACCGCTCCAGGCGGTCATTTTCGCCTTTTTTATCGGCTCCATCGGAATGGTCATGCTGTTTGTGCTGGTTAACCCTCTGACCGCCTGGCTGACATTTGCCTCCCTGATGGGCTATGCGGTGGTATATACGCTGATTCTTAAACGGGCAACGCCACAGAATATCGTTATTGGTGGTTTGGCCGGGGCGGCCCCTCCCCTGCTCGGCTGGACGGCCGTAACCGGGCACTTTGAAGGCCATGGCCTGTTGCTGGTACTGATTATTTTTGCCTGGACACCCCCCCACTTCTGGGCCCTGGCGATCCATCGCAAGGAGGAGTATGCCAAAGCGGATGTTCCCATGTTGCCGGTCACCCATGGCGAGGCGTACACCAAACTGCATATTCTGCTCTATACCCTGATTATGTTTGTGGTCACCATGCTGCCATTTTTGACGGGGATGAGTGGGGTGATCTATCTGGTGGGTGCAACCCTTCTGGGCGCACGTTTTTTATACTGGTCGGTTGTTCTGCTCCGTGGCAGCAGAGCCGATGCTGCCATTAAGACCTTCAGGTTTTCGATTACCTATTTGATGCTGTTATTTGTGGTATTGCTGGTGGACCACTATTCAATTTATCTCTGGATATAAGGAGTACCTGTGGACACAGAAAGGAGTAAGGCGGTGAAGAAAACGGTCACGATTTTACTGGCAGCCGTCGCTGTTGTGCTTGGGGTTACGGCGAATAAATTCATCAACAAGCCAGCTTTATCCAAAGAGCAGCTGCAGCAGATGGGTGCGGTGGTATTTGAAACACCCCGGGCTTTCACCATGGAAGGGCTGGTTGACCATAACGGCCAGCCATTTGTTGCAGACAATCTTAAGGGACGCTGGAGTCTGGTCTATTTCGGTTTTACCTTCTGCCCTGATATCTGTCCGGCCACGCTCAGTCAGTTAAATAAACTGGATGCTCTGCTTAAAGAAAAGTCACCGGGTCTGGCTAAAGAGTTGCAGTACCTCATGGTGACGGTGGACCCACGAAGAGACACGCCTGAAAAGCTGAAAGGCTATGTGCCCTACTTTAATAAGGACTTCAAGGGCGTAACCGGAGAAATTGCCAGCATTTATAACCTGGCGGTTCAGATGAATGTCCCGTTTACCCCGGTGGTTGATCCTGAGGATGAGTTTTACCTGGTGGATCACGGTGCCAACCTGGCCTTGATTAATCCGCAAGGGCATTATCATGGGTTTATACGGCCACCATTGGAACCCAATAAGCTGATGGCTGCGCTGCAAAGTATTGATAAGATTTATTGATTCTTAATAAATGTCACATGAAGCCCTGAAGTATCTGGTCGATAGCCTGCAGGAACCAGGCTACTGACCTGTTTGCCTTACTGTATCAGCCCCTTGATCAAGTCTTCCTTGTAATGCTGCATCCAATTGATCGACAGGCGCTGGCTTCGAATAATGGTCTGCAGATCCCGTAAGGCAAGATCAAACTCATCATTGATGACCAGGTAGTCAAACTCACCATAATGGGACATTTCATCAACCGCCTGAGACATACGCCTTTCGATAATCGAAAGGTCATCGGTAGCCCGACCGATCAACCGTTCCCTGAGAGCATCAAGGGAAGGTGGCAGAATAAAGATTGAAACGGCATCCGGCAACAAATAGCGCACCTGTTGTGCTCCCTGCCAGTCAATCTCCAGAATAACATCTTCACCTTTATTCAACTGTTCACGAACCCAATGTGCTGAGGTTCCATAATAATTACCAAAGACTTCTGCATGCTCAAGAAACATGCCTTTGTGCAACATGTCCTGGAAGCCTTCTACAGAAGTAAAGTGGTAGTTTACACCATCCTGTTCTCCGGGTCGGATACCCCGGGTTGTATGAGAAACCGACACTCGCACATGTGGCGTGGATTCAACCATCGCCTTGACCAGGCTGGTCTTTCCAGCGCCGGAAGGGGCAGCAATAATGTAAAGTTTGCCAATATTCATGAACACTCCAGGGAAGTTTCCCTGTTATTTACCATAAAACAAAAATAACGTGTTGATTACATTGTGTTTTCTTATTCAATATTCTGGACCTGCTCGCGCATTTGCTCAATAAAGACCTTGAGGTTTACTGCGCTCTGGGTAAGGCCTGCATGAATTGATTTGGAAGACAGGGTATTTGCCTCCCGGTTAAGCTCCTGCATCAGAAAATCCAGTCGGCGCCCTACCGCTCCCTGCCCAGGATTGTTGAGGGTTCTGCGCACCTCAGCTATATGCGTTTCCAAGCGGTCCAGCTCCTCATCAACATCCATCTTCTGAGCCAGCATCACCATTTCCTGCTCCAGCCTCTCCGGATTTAACTCCTGTTTTGCTTCAGAGAGCCGGTCAAGAATTTTCTCACGCTGGTTTTGCAGAATTTCTGGCAGCAACACACGAAGCTGCAGAACCTCATCGCCCATTTTATCCAACCGGGCCTCTATGAAAGACTGAAGTTCCTGCCCTTCCCGCTGTCTCATCTCGTTAAGTTGGATCAGCGCTTTGTTAAACCCTTTTATAGCAGCCTGATGAACAACGGCCATTTCAGTTTCCTCTGTACTCTGCACGCCGGGCCATAGCAGAACCTCAAGAGGATTGACGGGGGCAACCTGAGAAAAATGGGTCTCAACCTCACGGACAGCCAGTTGCAGTTTTTCCAGCAGGGCACGATTCAGGTCAAGCACCTGCTCTTTGTCAATCAGCTGATATTTAAGGCTGCATTCAAGCTTGCCTCTCTTCAATTGCTTTCGAATCAGTTCTCTCAATGCAGGCTCGATCTCCCGAGTCTGTTCAGTAAGACGGAAGTGGGGCTCAAGGTAACGATGGTTAACAGATCGAATCTCCCATACCAGGCTTCCCCAATCCTCCTGTATCTGGACACGGGCGAATGCAGTCATGCTGGACGTCATGAAATACTCTTTAATCGATAGGCTAATAAAAAGTCATTATTTCAGAAGTTTATCTACAAAATAAACCGATGGGATAAGATTTTGATAAAAACTATAGTACTTTAAAACTTATTGCTTGAGTGTATGTCATTGATTTAACAACACTGTATCAATATAGCGACCTGATTATCCAAACTGTATTTTCCCGAAAACCCGCCAAGCAGTTATAATTCCGCAAATTTCGCAGTGCTTAAGCTTTTTCAGACATACCAAGGTAATCCAAATGCGCCCTAGTGGAAGAACGGCAGACCAATTACGTGATGTAAAAATCACCCGCAACTACACCAAACACGCAGAAGGATCTGTGCTCGTTGAGTTTGGAGATACCAAAGTCATCTGTACAGCGTCGGTGGAACGCGGTGTCCCCCGTTTTCTCAAAGGAACCGGCCAGGGCTGGATCACCGCCGAGTACGGTATGTTACCCCGGTCCACCACAGAACGAATGGGAAGGGAAGCCTCCAGAGGCAAGCAGGGGGGCAGGACACTCGAGATTCAACGCCTGATCGGCCGTGCTTTGCGTGCTGCGGTAGACATGAAAAAGCTCGGGGAAAACACCATCAATATTGATTGTGATGTGATTCAGGCCGACGGTGGCACACGCACTGCCTCGATTACCGGAGCCTGTGTGGCACTGGTTGATGCGTTGCGCCACATGCAGGAGAAGAAAATGGTCAAAAGTGACCCTTTCCTGCATCTGATTGCCGCCGTTTCCGTGGGTATTTACAAAGGCAGTCCGGTTCTTGACCTCGATTATCCTGAGGACTCCAGTGCTGAAACGGACATGAATGTTGTGATGACCGATGCTGGTGGGTTTATCGAAGTTCAGGGAACTGCTGAAGCCGCCCCTTTCAGTCAGAATGAAATGCTGGCCATGATGGCTTTGGCACGATCCGGTATTGAGGAAATTATTGAGTTACAGAAAAAAGCGTTAGCAGAATGACACTTTACGGCCTGACCTTTTACCTGAGCTATTTTTAATAGAACCCGGCTATATGCCGGGTTCTTACTCTACAGGCAGGCAGTATGATTATTTCTCTCATTGGTTCCCATGGAACGGGTAAAACAACGCTCTGTAACTCTCTGGTGAAAGCATTGGGGAGTGAATGGTCAGTTTTCAGTGATTATTATCGGAAAATCGCCAAACACCTGCATTATAAGACCCCCCGTGATGCAGTCGTTGAAGATCTGGCTATCCGTCAGGTCACCTCAACAGCCATGGCCGGGTCGGCCCTGGGGGCCATGCTTGAGTGGACAGAGAACCTGAAAGGTCATGGCATTATCGATACCGGTCCTCCCTCATTACTTGCCTACCACCGATATTGGCTGAATGCATGTGATACCCCTATCAGCCCTTATATGCTCAAGCTGGCCAGCGCCATTAGCCAGAAAATTGATGCTTATTGCTACCTGCCAACCGGGAAAATTGCACTGGAGAATGACGGCGTTCGCAGCGACGATGCCATTTTTCAGAAAGATATTGATCAGTGGGTACTCTGTAACAGCGCCGTTCCCGGAATATCTGAAAAAAAGATCCTCATGCTGGAAAGTACTGATCTTGAAAAAAGAACCGACGAATGTCTGCAAATGATCCGAGGCTTCATCAGAACATAACGGAACATTAACCTTTTTTGATTAATTGATGTCTTACAGACCCTGAATCAACTTCACGAACGCTTATTATTACGGGAAAGAACCCAGTTTCCTGTTTACTCTGCCGGGCGCGCCACTTTACCGGATTGCGGAACCGTATTGTTGGTCGTTGCCAGTCGTTTTCGAGCAACGTCGCTGGAGTTAACGTTAGATTCAGAGGCACCACTGAGGTCGTTTTTCCGATAATATTCCGGAGCGTATCGGGGAGTAATCCCCAATTTTTGACGGTACGATGGGGTGTTAAGCATCCTGAAAAAGTTTGTATTCGGTACATACGTCAATTGTCTAACACATTCTTTGATCCATTCATCCTCCTCTACCGGAGTGTGCCTTCCCGGCAACTCTGATCGGGCTTTGGCGCTTTGCAACCGGGCATTGCGTAAACTTTCCCAGGATATCATCACCTGTTGGCTTTTCTGATTCGGCCCGACAAAACTGTGTGCGCTCTGACAACTGTCGATCATGAACAGCATGGCTTCGGGATCAAGACCAAAATCTGCCAGGCTATTCCAGAATTCATACGTGAGCTGCAAATAAAACAGGCATGCAATAGGGGCGGGTATGGGGATATTGGCGTGATGCCGGGTCAACGCTGTTCTGAGGATTTGTTTGTCACCATCTGCCAATATGCCAGCGGCACGTTGATCATTCAGAATCATGTTGACCAGCCTTGAGTCAGGGTCGGTCATTTGTGCCAGCGCCAGGGCCATTTTTGCCTGCAGTTTAGCTCGTCTTTCCTGCACCCTGGGTTCATCACCCGGAATCGTTCTGTTAGCTTCAATGCCAATGATGGTTTGTGGTGAACTCAGGTCAAATAACCGGGGTGTCCGGGGGTATAGACCCAGTGTATTCTGATAGGCTAACTGATGTCTGAACAGACTGAGTGCCTGGGTTGTCTTTTCAACGGCTGCATCGTCAACAAACAGTGACTGGTTTTCCAGGATATATGTATTGATCGCCTCTTTTCGGTCAGTGACCAGGTTTTCCCCCGGAATGGTGATTCGCTTTGTTTCATAAAGCAGATTTTTCTTCAGGCATGTGGATGCCTCTTTATTCCATCCCTCCGCCATCAGGGTTTGCAGACTGTTAATACAATCACCCAAATATTGAAGTTCGCCTCCTTCAAGTCTGCCCGTCATTTTACTGGTGGGCATTTGCACATTGATGGCTGTGGCGAGGGCGCATTCTGCAATCAATCTTTTGCCCTGTCCGCTGGAAACGCATTCGGATAAGCCATATTTATCCAGTAACGTATTCTCAATCAAAGGAAAATTAATTAATGACGCATTGGTGTGGATAATTGTGATTTTTCGGGACAGCTCTTCTCTGCATACTTTGGTCCTATGGTGAGGCCAATGGCCGTTATACAAATGCTGGGGAGCGGCAAGTTTCACCTCCCTTCCAAGGTGGTTGATGGAACCCGTTTCTGTTTGCGTGGCTACATCCTGAGTCTGGAGGCAGATTGGCTGAACGGGTTTGGGTAGAATATTCATGGTAACCGGTATATTAATCGTTTCTGGCTACTCTGTCGGACGCGTCATTTTACTGGGGTGCAGGGCAGTATCGTCGGTAGTCGCTGGCCGTTTTCGAACAACGTTGCCGACGTCTTCGATAGCGTCAGAACCTGAAGCACCACTGAGTTCATTATTCCGACGATATTCCGGAGCGTACCGGGGGGTAATCCCCAGTTTCTGACTGTACGATGGGGTGTTAAGTACCCTGAAAAAGTTTGTATTCGGTACATACGTCAGTTGTTTATCAAATTCTTTGATCCATTCAGGTTTTTCCCCTCCATGAGTGAGCGTGGACGGCAACTCTGATGTGGCTTTGCCACTTTGCCACCAGGCATGGCATAAAAGTTCCCAGGAGATCTTCACCTGTTGGATTTTCTGATTCGGTTTAACGAGATTATGCATATTCAGGCAGCCATAGATCATGGAAACCATTGCTTTGGGATCCAGGCCTAAAGATATGAGGCTATTAGGGAATTCACACCTTAGCAGGTAATAAAACAGGCATGCTGCGGGACTGGGTATGGGCATATTGCCGTGGTGATCAGTCAGTGCTGTTCTGAGTATTTTTTTGGCGTCATCTGCCAGCATGCCAGCGGCACGTTTATCATCCAGAATCATATTGATCAGCGCTGAGTCAGGTGTGGTCATTTGAGCCAGTACCAGGGTCATTTTTTCCTGCAGGTCATCTCGTTGTTCTTTCACGCGGGGCTCATCACCCGGAAATATTCTGTTAGCCTCAATGTCGATAATGGTTTGTGGGGAAGTCAGGTCGAATAGTTGGGGTGTCCTGGGGTATATTCCCAGCGCATTCTGATAGGCTAACTGATCCCGGTAAAGGTTGAGCCCTTGAACAGTTTGTTCAGCTGCTGCATCGTTAACAAACAGTGCCTGGTTTTCCTCCAGAATATATTTCTTGAGTGCAGCTTCCCGGTCAGCGCTCAGGCTTTGGCCCGGGATGGTGATTCGCGTTATTTCATAAAACAGGTTTTTCTTCAGGCATTCGGCTGCGTCTTTGTCCCATCCCTCTGACATCAGGGTTTCCAGACTGTTAATACAATCACCCAGATATTGAAGATATCCTCCTTCAAGTCTGCCCTCCGTTTTACCGGTAGGCATTTGCACATTAATGGTTCTGGCGATGGCACACTCTGCAATAAATCTTTTGCCTTGCTCATTGGCAATGCATCCGAATAAATCGTATTTGCCCAGTAAAGTATTCTCAATCAATGGAAAATTAATCAATGACGCATTGGTTCGGATAATTTCGATTTTCCGGGACAGCTCCTTCTCACAGACTTCGGTCCTTTGGTCAGGCGAACGGTTGCTATATAAGTAATAGGGAGCATTTAGTTTAATCTCCCTTCCGAGGTCGTTTGTGGCGCTTGTTTCTGTTTGTATGGCTACATCCCGAGTCTGGGCGCCAGGGAAGAATGACTGAATGGGTAGAGTATTCATGGAAATTGGCACTCCTGATTTAGCCGGTCAGCAGTTTTTTGTACTGTGTCATTGACCATGCGTCTATCAGGAAGTTCAGTAGAATGAGTTACCGGTTAACTCATGGCAGAGTGATTGCATCGGGATAACCGGTTTAATAGCAGAAGTGAATAAATATAGAACTTCCAACGACTCAAGTCCGAAGTTTTCTTCAAGCATGAAAAAAGGAGATCGCCAGATTGGTTGACGCTCTCCTTTTTTCAGCCTTTTTTCAGCCTTTCTAAAAAAAAAGCTCCCATATATCCGGGAACAAAACGATCAATCAGGGACCGTAAATAGTGTCAGAAACCCAGTTCCCAGTCATAATCAATGATGACCGGTGCATGGGATGAAAATACCTGGCCCTTGTAGATACCGCCATTCAGCACACGGTGACGCATGCCCGGAGTGATGATCTGGTAGTCGATGCGCATGCCAACATTATCATGGCGCAGGTACTCATCTTTCCACCAGCTGTATTTGCCAGCTTCCCGGTCAACCTCACGGTAAGCATCAAAGAAGCCCATATCGCCCAGCAAACCTTCCATCCAGCCACGCTCGGCCTGATTGAAGCCAGAGACCTCCTGGGCATCACGCCAGTTAGCCACATCAATCTTGCGGTGCGCAATGTTCCAGGTACCGCACATAAGAAACTCACGGCGCTTACGACGTTGCTTGCTCAAGTGATGCGAATAGCCATCCAGGAAACGGTACTTGAAGTTAAGACTTTCTTCATTATCACCTTCCGGTACGTACAGGCTGACAATGCTGATCTTGTCAAAGTCTGCCTGGAGGTAGCGGCCGGTTTCATCAACTTCAGGAATCCCGAGACCACTGATTATTGCCTTCGGAGCATGACGGGTATAGATGGCTACACCACCACGCCCAGTCCTGTTGTAACCACTGAAAGCATAACCAAAATAGCCATCAAGAAAATACTGATCCTCAATCACCTGCTCGTCTTCACGAGTATCCTGCAGACAGATAAGGTCAGCATCCTGCTCCAAGAGCCAGTCAAACAGGCCTTTTTCTCGTGCGTTTTTAATGCCTTCGCAATTTAAACTGATAACTCTCATCGAATACACCTTACCAGGCCGTTTACGCGCCCTGGCATCAAGCTTGTTACCTCGGCAAGACAGTAACCGGAAAAACAGAAACTGAAGACCTGCAAAACCATATGAGCAAATCTCAGCCCGGGAAGCAGATACGCTGCTTGGCCAGTAAGAGCCAGGATGAACGACGGCTAAAGTCTAAGCTTTTCAAGGATACGGTTACTCAACCGGGATTAACCCTGCATCAACTGTACGACAGAGTTGGTAAGAGCCCTCATCCCCATTATAAGGCATGATTAACGTTCTTATGGTACGGTTGAACACAGAAACTTCTGAATTATATCGGACAAATGATAACGGGTCGCCTCCCGTATGTTTATCCGCATAAATCCGGTCTCTTCTAAAAAAGCCTGTAGTTCTGACGAAGTTACACCTGACAGTTTCCGTAATTTCACACCTGCTGATCAGGATGGAACCAGACAGGTGGGGTGTTTTTTTAAAATCAGGCTGACAGTCGTCCCGAGGCAAGGTAAAAGGCCTGGTTGAGATGAAGGCTTTGAACTACAGTTCTTTCGCGCATGACGATTGTCTGCGTTACCTGCTGAGCAGTCAACGAAACGTCAACAGGCTTTGGGGCAAAGCTGCGTAACAGGTAAAAAAAGCCTGTCTCATGGGGCAATCTTATAAGCCTCCTCCATTTATGACATTTTCATAGAAAAAAAAGCCACAAAATTCCATGAATCAGGCATAATAAGTTAGTTCCGGGCCAGTGATACCTTTTGGCAGTCAATTTGGCATGCCCTCGGTCAAGGCTCCTGAGTTTACTTTAAACACTTTTAAGTACAATGGTTAGGAGATCCACTCCATGAGCGAAATTGTCAAAGTGACAGATGACTCCTTCGAAGACGTGGTGCTGAAGGCGGAAGGTCCGGTGCTGGTTGACTATTGGGCGGAATGGTGTGGTCCTTGCAAAATGATTGCGCCCGTTCTTGATGAAATTGCCCAGGATTACGATGGAAAACTGACCGTCTGCAAACTGAATATTGATGAGAATGAAGCCACTCCACCAAAATACGGTGTGCGTGGTATTCCTACGCTGATGCTGTTCAAGGGTGGCAACGTGGAAGCTACGAAAGTGGGTGCCCTGTCTAAATCTCAGCTGACAGCATTTTTGGACAGTAATCTGTAATTGCTGTTCTGAGGTGATTACTGATGATGGGTGGCTGTAACGGACAGTTGCAGCCATCCGTCTGGTTCCAATTCCCATGCCCTTCCATTTAATTTTTAAATCAATTCAGTTGACGAAGCCTTAATTCTTGATTATTTTCCAGAAAAGGATATAGACTGTAATTACACAGGGCTGTCAGGAGTCTTCTGACCTCAGGGATATGGCCCAGACAGGGCAGCCGTTATAAACACTCGCAGGCATCAATCAATACTTAGCTGTCCTTTATCATAATAAGCCAAACACTTTCTGATCTTCCTGCAAAGACAACGGCCACTTACCTTTCAATTTAACATTCGCAAACTACTGGTTATGCATCTTACCGAACTGAAGAAAAAGTCTGTTCCTGAACTTCTGGCGATAGCGAATGAAATGGGTCTTGAAAACCTTGCCCGTTCCAGGAAGCAGGATGTAATTTTCACCATACTTAAACGCCATGCACGCAGTGGTGAGGACATTTATGGTGATGGTGTTCTGGAAATTCTCCAGGATGGTTTTGGTTTTCTCCGTTCCGCTGATAGTTCCTATCTGGCGGGACCTGACGATATTTATGTGTCCCCAAGTCAGATTCGCCGATTCAATCTGAGAACGGGTGATACGATTTCCGGGAAAATTCGTCCACCTAAGGAGGGAGAAAGATATTTTGCCCTCCTCAAGGTGAATGAAATCAATTTTGACCAACCCGAAAATGCCCGCAATAAAATCCTTTTTGAAAACCTGACGCCATTATTTCCTCAAGATCGTCTCACTATGGAGATGGGAAATGGTGCAACGGAGGATTTAACCGCTCGAATTATCGACCTGGTCGCCCCTATCGGCAAAGGTCAGCGCGGCCTGATCGTGTCTCCTCCTAAAGCGGGTAAGACACTGATGCTGCAGAATATTGCGGCAAACATTACCCGTAACAATCCGGAGTGCTACCTGATTGTTCTGCTGATTGATGAGCGTCCGGAAGAAGTAACGGAAATGTCCCGGTCTGTGCGCGGCGAAGTTGTGGCCTCTACCTTTGATGAGCCTCCTTCCCGTCACGTGCAGGTTGCCGAGATGGTACTGGAAAAAGCCAAGCGTCTGGTTGAGCACAAGAAAGATGTTGTTATTCTGCTGGACTCCATTACCCGTCTGGCCCGTGCTTACAACACCGTGATTCCCTCTTCCGGTAAGGTGCTTACGGGTGGTGTTGATGCTCACGCTCTTGAGCGTCCGAAGCGTTTCTTTGGTGCTGCCCGTAACATTGAAGAGGGGGGGAGTCTGACCATTCTGGCTACCGCACTGGTCGATACTGGCTCCAAAATGGATGAGGTCATCTTTGAGGAATTCAAGGGTACCGGTAATATGGAACTTCATCTTGACCGTCGGGCGGCAGAAAAGCGGGTATTCCCGGCGATTGGTATCAACAAATCAGGTACTCGTCGTGAAGACCTGCTGACCACCGAAGAAGAGCTTCAGCGGATGTGGATTCTTCGTAAAATCCTGCACCCAATGGATGAAATTCAGGCGATTGAGTTCCTGCTGGATCGGATGAAGCACACCAAGACGAATGAAGAGTTCTTCCAATCCATGAAGCGGAAGTAATTTTTATTCCTTCAGGAAAGACTGTGAGAAGGATGCAGAGTTATCACCATCACAGTCTTTGCCCGGGAGTTAGACCAAAAGCTTCCTGCAAGCCTGTTTCTACCAATTCGACCCTCATAACCAGACCGCAAAAATCTCTTTATCATCTGTTTCAACAGAAGAAGTATTCATGAAATACAAGGATCTCCGGGACTTTATTGACCAGCTGGAAAAACAGGGTGAGCTCAAGCGCATCAAGTATGAAGTTGACCCGGTCCTGGAAATGACTGAAATCTGTGATCGAACCCTGAAAAAAGGGGGCCCTGCCCTATTGTTTGAAAATCCCAAAGGCTTCGATATGCCAGTGCTGGGGAACCTGTTTGGCACGCAGAAGCGGGTTGCCCTGGGGATGGGGCAGACGGATATCAGCGCATTGAGAGACGTTGGCGAGCTGTTGGCATACCTTAAAGAGCCGGATCCCCCGAAAGGCTTGAGAGATGCCATCGAAAAGCTTCCTCTGTTCAGACAGGTGCTGAACATGGCACCAAAGATGGTTAAATCAGCACCTTGCCAGGAAGTCATACTGGAAGGTGATGACATTGATTTGACCCGGCTGCCCATTCAGACCTGCTGGCCCGGTGATGCGGCACCCTTGATCACCTGGCCCCTGGTGATTACCCGTGGTCCGGAAAAAGAGCGTCAGAACCTGGGCATTTATCGTCAGCAGCTGCTTGGCAAGAATAAAGTCATCATGCGCTGGCTGTCTCATCGAGGGGGAGCTCTTGACTTCAGGGACTGGCAGAAAAAATACCCGGATACCCCTTTTCCGGTATCCGTGGCTTTAGGCGCTGACCCTGCGACCATCCTCGGTGCTGTGACACCGGTCCCGGACTCATTATCAGAGTATGCTTTTGCCGGTTTGTTAAGGGGCAGTAAAACCGAGTTAACCAAAAGTCGCACGAATGATCTGCAGGTGCCTGCCAGTGCCGAGATTGTTCTTGAAGGTTTTATCTACCCCGGGGAGATGGCGGATGAGGGTCCGTACGGTGACCATACCGGCTATTACAACGAGGTTGAGTCATTCCCGGTATTTACCGTTGAATGCGTGACCCACCGACGTAACCCCATCTACCACAGCACCCATACCGGGCGCCCACCGGATGAACCGGCAATACTGGGATTGGCTTTTAACGAAATATTTGTCCCCATTCTCAAGAAGCAGTTTCCTGAAATTGTTGATTTTTATTTGCCGCCAGAGGGTTGCTCTTATCGGCTGGCAGTCGTTACCATGCGTAAAGAGTATCCGGGGCATGCCAAGCGGGTTATGCTCAGTGTCTGGTCATTCCTTCGACAGTTTATGTACACCAAGTTTGTGATTGTCACCGATGATGATGTCAATGCCAGGGACTGGAATGATGTGATATGGGCGATGACTACCCGTATGGACCCGAAAAGAGACTCCGTCTTCATTGACAACACGCCCATTGATTACCTGGATTTTGCTTCTCCCGTTGCCGGTCTGGGATCAAAGGTTGGCTTTGATGCCACCAGCAAGTGGGAAGGTGAAACCAGCCGGGAATGGGGAACAGCCATTTCGATGACAGATGCCATTAAACACCGGGTTGATGATATTTGGGATCAGCTTGGCATTGATGAGTAACGTAGCTTCAGGGGATTCCTGAAGTTTTGAGCTATAGAGGTAGCGGTATTCGTGCAGATCAACCAAGTTTCCACTCAGTCCTGCCAGGTTTCAGATCTTCAGTTGTTATCAGAAGGCGTTTACCGCGTCATCCTCAAGCCTCATCAGGGCTATATCCCTGACTATCGGGCAGGGCAGTATCTTGAGATTCTCCTGGCTGGTGGCGAAGCCAGCGCGTTTTCGATAGCCTGTCCCCCGGTTCCCATGCAAGTGGAGCTGGAGTTACATATTCAAAAGTTACCTTCCAGTGCCAATTCCATTAAGTTATTCAATGAGCTTGAACAGGGCAGCGTGTCAATCAGAATGCCAAAAGGCCAATGCTTTCTTGAAAGCATTCCCGATAGACCTCTGGTGTTTATCGCCGCAGGTACTGGATTTGCCCAGATGAAAAGTATGATTGAGTTCTCACTGAACAAGCCAGGGCATAAAGAAATCTACCTGTACTGGGGAGCCCGTTCGCCAGAAGGGTTTTATATGCCCAATCTTCCCATCCACTGGGCTTCTTCCCAATTTCACTACCACCCTGTGGTCAGTGATGTTCCCGGAGAAGATAGCTGGAAAGGTCGGCAGGGGCTTTTGTTTGAAGCCGTTATAGACGACAAAAATCTTTTCCCTGACAGTGAAATCTTTATCAGTGGATCTCCACAGATGGTTTATGCAACGTTTGATGCTCTGCGGGCAGAAAATTTCAAGGCCGAGAATATTCACTCAGATGTCTTTGAATATGCACCAAGATCCTGATAACGCTTGATTACATCGAAAGTGGATAATTCACGTGGCTTAATAAAAACGACAGTATTTTTTATTTGATTACTGTCGTTTTTTATCAAGCCGTGGAAAAAGCCCGTCCCTTGTCTATATTCAAATCGAGTATAATCAATGCAAGGTACGGTATTCAGTATGCAACCATTACCCTCAAAAACAGATCAGGCAGGATTAAAAAATAGTCGGGTCCGGCAGAAAAACATTCAAATTATTCTTCAAGCTGCAGAAGATGAGTTCGTAGCCAGCGGGTTTAAGGGAGCGTCCATTCGTGATATTGCCCATCGAGCCGGTTTGCCAAAAGCGAATGTGCATTACTATTTCAATAGTAAGGTTGAGCTATACGGTGCTGTGCTCAATCACATTATGGAGCTATGGCAGTCTGTCT
This sequence comes from Endozoicomonas sp. SESOKO1, assembly GCF_024606265.1. Taxonomy (GTDB): domain Bacteria; phylum Pseudomonadota; class Gammaproteobacteria; order Pseudomonadales; family Endozoicomonadaceae; genus Endozoicomonas. Next base: position 47,993 of record NZ_JAHHPP010000389.1, on the reverse strand, counting down.
TCAGTGGTCTTAACCCCGATGATGATCCTGCGACGGCATTAAGGCAATTCATCAGGGCCAAAATGAAATATGTACTGGCTCACTCAAACGCATCCCGCATTTTCAGTAGTGAAATATTGCATGGTGGGCAGCATATTAAAGACCATTTACAACCGTTTAATGACTGGATTCAGGAAAAATCCGAGGTTATTAACGGTTGGATTGCACAGGGTAAGATGAGGCCGGTTGATCCTGTTCATCTTTTATTTTCCATCTGGGCAACGACTCAGTACTACGTCGACTATGGACCCCAGGTTGCTTCTGTCCTGGGCAAAGAGGATCTTGATGCCGAGGACGTAGAAGCTTATACAGAAAGTGTCTGCCAGATGATACTGGGTGGCTGTGGAATCAATAACTAAAACAATTTTTCATAATTTTCTGTTGACGATCACATTCTTCCACGGGGGAAGGTCATCAAGCCTTGAAAGGCTTATCCGAAAAGACGTTTGAAAATTCTGCAGGTTACCCTGCAGAAACCACTTCAATCCTATCCACTTTCTGAAAGCCCCTGGGAAGCTTGTTGCCACGCCTCCCTCTCTCACCACGGTAATGCTCAAGGTCTGTGGCTTTTAGAGTGACATGTCGTTTGCCTGCAAAGAGTGTCAGCGTATCACCATCATTGATGATGGCAAGCTGAGTCATGAGCTCGCTTCTCTCGGCTGCACGTGCTGAGGCAATATTAATAATTTTATTGCCTTTCCCCCGGCCAAGCTTTGGCAGATCCTGCAATGGGAATACTAACATTCTTCCTTCATTGGTGATGGCTGCCAGCATTGGGTTGTTGCCGATTACCGGTATTGGTGTCAGTACATGGGCATTTTTAGGCAGTGTCAGCAGGGTTTTTCCGGCCTTATTTTTGCTGACCATATCGGAAAATTGAGCAATAAAGCCATAACCGGCATCACTGGCCAGCAGATAGCAGTCGCTGGCATCACCAACACACAAGCCTTCAAAGGTTGCGCCCGAGGGAGGGCTGACTCGTCCCGTCAATGGCTCTCCCTGACCTCGTGCAGAAGGAAGCGTATGGGTCAGAACGGAGTAGGTTCGCCCGGTAGAATCGAGAAAAACTGAAGTCTGATTGCTTCGCCCTTTTGCAGATAAACGGTAACCGTCGCCAGATTTATAGTTAAGCGTCAATGGGTCAACATCATGACCTTTGGCACAACGTACCCAGCCTTTGTTTGAAAGTACTACAGTAACAGACTCAGAGATCATAAGATCGGTTTGAGATAATGCCTGGGCTTCAGATCTTACGACGATAGGAGAACGACGGTCATCGCCAAAACTTTCTGCATCCGCCTTGATCTCTTTCTTAATAAGCGTCTTAAGGCGTTTTTCTGACCCTAGGGTCAGCTCAAGTGAATTGCGCTCCCGCTCCAGACCGTCCTGTTCTGCGCGAATCTTTACTTCTTCGAGTTTGGCCAGATGCCGCAATTTGAGGTCGAGGATGGCTTCGGCCTGAATGTCAGAAAGGCCAAAGCGCTCCATAAGAATAGTTTTTGGCTTATCTTCTGTGCGGATAACGTCGATGATTTCATCAATATTCAAAAAGGCGATCATCAAACCTGCAAGAATATGAAGTCTGCTGAGCACTTTATCCAGCCGGTGTTGTAAACGACGACGTACCGTTTCACTCCGCCAGGCAAGCCACTCACCCAGCATTTTGTCGAGTGCTTTAACCTGTGGGCGTCCATCAACACCGATCATGTTCATATTGACCCTGTAGGTTTTTTCCAGATCCGTCGTGGCAAACAGGTGGTTCATCAGGCTGTCAATATTTACCCGGTTGGACTTGGGAACAATAACCAGGCGAGTCGGATTCTCATGGTCGGATTCATCGCGCAGGTCTGCGACCATTGGCAGCTTCTTGGCCTGCATCTGCGCTGCAATCTGCTCAAGAACCTTTGCACCCGATGCCTGATGTGGCAGTGCCGTCACGACAACATCACCACCCTCCTGCTGGTAGACAGCCCGCATTCTCAGGGATCCCCTGCCCTGCTCATACATTTTGATCAGGTCTGGCCGAGGGGTAATCAGCTCGGCTTCCGTTGGAAAGTCAGGCCCCTGAATATGTTCGCAAAGCTCTGCAACGCCTGCTTTTGGGTTCTCCAACAGGTGAATACAGGCGTTGGCCACTTCACGAAGGTTATGAGGTGGAATGTCGGTTGCCATACCGACGGCAATACCCGTGGTTCCATTGAGCAGAAGGTTGGGCAAGCGGGCCGGAAGTATGGATGGCTCTTCCAGTGTTCCGTCAAAGTTTGGCACCCAGTCCACCGTTCCCTGGCCGAGCTCTCCCAGTAATGAGTCAGCGTATTTAGTGAGGCGGGACTCGGTATAACGCATGGCGGCAAACGATTTGGGGTCGTCCGGTGAGCCCCAGTTTCCCTGCCCGTCGACCAGCGGGTAGCGATAGGAAAAAGGTTGTGCCATCAACACCATGGCTTCGTAACAGGCGCTGTCACCATGGGGATGAAATTTACCGAGCACATCACCCACGGTACGGGCGGACTTTTTGAACTTGGCGGTATTTTTCAAGCCAAGCTCGCTCATTGCATAGATAATGCGTCGTTGGACCGGTTTGAGGCCATCCCCGATGTGAGGCAGCGCACGATCCAGAATCACGTACATGGAGTAATTCAGGTACGCGTTCTCGGTATACGCTCTCAGGGACTGACGCTCAACTCCATCGTCGCCAATAATGATCTGCTCCGCCATGCTTAAACCTGTTTCAGGACTCTGACAATCAATCCGTCATCATAGCAAGTATCCTTCTTGTTCTAAAAGTGATGGTACAGAATCATGGTAAGGATTGTTGGTAATATGGACTGATCAGTTGCTAACCGTATGATTTCCTATGGCCAGCTACTCAAATGCATATTTATTGGTTAACCCTCTGATCGGCGGCCAATATAGGGATTTCCCCAGCCCTGGATATCACTGATTTGCTGGTTGCGTTCTGATTCCCATGGGGTTACCGGGTACATTCTGTGCCATGCTTCAAAGAGCTTTTTTTCTTTATCACTGAGTTTGAACTTATATTTGTCGGACATGTAGAGATAGATTCGGGCAATACTGCCGCGCTTGCTTTCGGGAGGCTGGGCAACACGGGCTTTGAAATCAACATGAAAGTCACAGCGGCCATAATAGCTCGGTGGATTGCTTAACATGCCAAAACGATAGTTGGAGCGGTCCCCATTCACTTCGCCAACCGCAGGAACCAGGTTGTGCAGATCGGCTTCCATTGCCCGGAACTCCGGGCTGTTGCGGCTGCAGTTCTTCCTGCCGCCCTGCTGCCAGCATTGCAGTTGATGGCCAAATGCCCAGGCGGGAACGACATGCTCCCATTCTATCCGGTTTGCCCGGGTTTCCTGTTTGCGAATTGAATAACCGCAGGCCTGAAGGTCCGGAACCAGTTTTTTTCCCTCTTTTTTGATCGGGCAGCCACAGTAAAAACTAATAAGATTTTTGTCGTATATTTTTGCAGCCTCACGCTTGGCGCTGGAGAAGCTCGCAGGTGGTGTGGCATAAAGAGAAGATGAGAAAAGGGCGATGGACAGACCAGCCATCCAGTTACGTAAAGGAAAGATAAACATGACAGTTTGCCAGGAGGTGCCAGAAAAAGTAGTGAAATAGAGCTATGCAGGTTCGCAGAACTATGGCTGAAAGTGAGCCGGGAGTGAATTGATAAGCAGCAAAAACATTTACATTGTCAGTTGTTAAATTATATCAAACTGTTTTAGTCGTATATTTTTTCTTTCAAGCGGAAAACAGGCCTGCTGGCAATATTTTATCCCATTGTCGTCTTTATAAATAATCCTGATTTACTGTCTTTAGGGTCTGTATTTCAGACAACTCAGTAAAGCCCTGCTTTTGAGCAGTTTCTTTTCGTGTGTGATGGTTGTCTATTAGCGACGCTGGCAATCGGCAAAAGCCCGGCAATAATTGGCAGGGCTATTTACTGACCGGGATGTGTGAATGAGTCATCAGTGCAGAGAGTCAGAGATCATGGCACTGAAGACACCGTAAACCATGACCACAAGAGCAATGCCCGCACCTGACGTGAATGAGGACCACAGGGAAACCTGTTCAATCGTATAATACCAGGCAGCTCCAGCCATCAACCAGACCCACCAGAATCCCAAAGAGGCTATGGCCGTGAGTCTGAAACCGGTTGAGATCATTGTTCTCATTGTGTGCTTCCCCAAGCGTGTTTGTCATTGATGGTGCTTTTGTCATCGATAGAGCAGAAACCATCTTATGCTTCCAGTACACAGAGGGGCATCAGGGTTTTACGCAGTGCAATCCGTGTATATCTCTTTTCAGATATTTTTCAGTCGCCTGCAGCGATTTTGAATTTATATTTTTTGCCAGTGGCCAGTCTGGGCTGTTTACCAGACAGCCCCATGGCATATTTCATTACCTGGTTAACCGCTGGTGACAGCTTGCCAGCGACAGTCAGGCCGAGATTTCGCAGAAACTGCAGTGGTTTACTCTGATTACTGAAGGTGTGGTAAAACGCATCCATAGTGTTCATCATCAAGGCATTTTCGCTTCGCCTTGCTTTTTCATACCGGGCAAGAACCTCGGTGCTTCCCGGGGTTTCACCCGCCCTTAAGGCATCAACCAGAATTTCAATCAGCCAGGCGGCGTCCTGCAAACCCAGGTTTACACCCTGCCCTGCCAGAGGGTTTATCGTGTGGGCTGCATCGCCGGCCAGAACGACCCCCTGGCGGAAATACTCTGTAACGTGTCGCCTGGCAATGGGGAATGCTCCGCGCTGGTGGAGCTGAATAATTTCAGGCAGCTCAGAAGGGAATGTGGTTTCCAGTGCTTCAATGAAAGCCTCACTGGAGAGTGCCAGTAGTTGCCGAATTCTCTCCGGGTGGTGGTACCAGACAATCGATCCGTAACTTTTACCGTTAATATCCGGTAGTGGCAAAAAGGCCTCCGGGCCTGTCGGGGTAAAGGCCTGCCAGGTAATATCCTGACAACCGCCGGCAATTTCAACCGTTGCCACCAGGCATTGCTGCTCATAGTCCCGTTGCTCCATGGCCAGCCCGGCAGACTGGCGAACCCGTGAGTCAGCGCCGTCTGCCCCCACTAAAAGATCACCGGAAAAACGGCGGCCGTCGGATAACTCAATCATGGGGGATGCCGAAGGCGTGTGAATTTTCTGGATGTTGACAGGGCAGAAAAAAGAGACGGAGGGGCAGGATTTGATCGCTTCCAGAAGACCTGACTGAGTCACCCGGTTTTCAACGATAAAACCCAGTTGTGAATGACTAATCTGTCTGGCGTCGAACAAAACGCGATTGGCTCTTGAGTCTATCGTTTTGCCAAAGGGGGAATGCAGTTTTTCCCAGACCGCCATACGACGATACGGCGTCATACGCATGGACTGCATATGTGGCCATGCTCCCAGTTGGCGAAGAATCGCTTCAGATGCCGTGCTAAGGGCAGATACTCGCAATTCGGGCAGGGCATCGGCTGGTAATGGGGATGGCTCAGCGTGGTCGAATACGGCAACCCTTATTCCCTGTTGGCCGAGGCCACAGGCAATAGTTGCTCCCACCATACCACCACCGACAACCAGTACATCGTAGTGTTGCTGGTCGTCACTGTGCCCAAAAGCGTCTGCTGTTTTCATAAGTAAGCTTTATAATAAGTGCAACAGTGCACATCGTCGATCCGATATATCCTGATCGGGATCTTTCCATCGGGAATGGAATTAGTCAAATGAATCGATAAATAGCCTTGGGGGATGCTGTTGAAGCTGTTGGAATTGGAGGTATATTGAGTGGCGGTTAAAGGCAATCGGATGATTGCCTTCAGTCATCGGTTTGATCGTCAGTAAACTCCCTGGTATTTCGCTCAGCAATTTTTTTCTTTCTACGTTTATTTTTTTTGCGGGCTTTACGCATTTCCAGCGATTTGTCCTCGCCCTTTCTTGAGCCTGAGCGGTCAATGTAAGACTTGTGGCCAGCAGAGGAAGTGTTGGCACTGCCTTCATTTTCACCTGGGCTGTCATTATTGCCCTGACCATAGTCAAGATGGGGAGAGGATGATGAATTAATTCGGTAACCTGGACTCACAATCTGGCCTCCTTGCGCAATCTTGTTTCATGAGTTCCCTTAAGTTTATACAACGAAATAGCGTAACTCTGCCCCCATATGACTAATGATTGAGGCCGTCATGGCCTGATGAGAGACAGAGGCCTGTTTTTCAACCATAACAGCGTCAATAATCTTGCCTGGAGCCTCGGCAAGGCTGGACAGGCGGAGATTAGCCAGCGCCGCTTCCACGGCCGTCATTCCCGGATTGAAGGCTACGTTTTCGGCATATCTACCAGAAATAATATCGCCATTTTCTATAAGAAGAGCTACGCCTGAGTGACAGCCGGAATAAGGTGCATAACTCCTGCAGGCAGCTTCAGTTGCCGCATTGACCAGCTTGTCTGCAGGATCCGGGCTTTCGAGGGAGAGCAGCGATGCTCCCATCAGTCGGGTGCCCTGTTTCAGGTCTCCGGGGCCAAAGGCGTCTGGCAGCAGGTTTGAGAGGCTATATTGCCGCTGTTGATCACTATCGAGCTGACTGACCGTAATATCCATCTGGTCGATCTCATTGAGTTCGTTCATAAACTGTCGGCAGTGACCACAGGGGGCTTCATTGACCATCAGGCGGCGCAGCCGGGTTTCTCCCTGGTGCCATGCATTGCTGATAGCGGCCTGTTCGGCGTGAATGGCCATTTTCAGCGGCTGCCCTGCTATTTCCAGGTTTGCGCCCAGATAGACAGGGCCTTGTCCTTCCGGGCGAAAGCCTTCAACAATGGCGCCTACGGAAAAACTGGAAATCGGGCAGGTGCTCATGGATGCAGCCAGTGGCAGCAGCGCTTTCAGAAGCTGTTCCGATGACAACTCCATTAAGCCCTTAAGTTCATTCACCTGTTCTGGCTCAAGGCGGCCCCGCTGATGAATCAACTGGTGCAGGATATCCGCAGCATTAACCGGGAACTGCGCCAGTTGATCCTGAAAAGCCCTGTGATTCATAGCGTTACTCCAGTGACAGGATTCAAAGCGGTTTACAGGCTCTTTATGTACTATGGAAACAGGGAAATTTCCATCGCTCTTTTTTCAATCCCGTGGATCTGCTGTATCTTCATCAATGGGGAATAACGCTTATTGCGTCTTTAATGGAGATTGAAAACACTATGTCGCCAGTTTTTGTGGAAGCTTCTTTGTGAAATCAGCCGTGAATAAAAGGGAAAACCCCATCGTTATTTTTGATTCCGGTGTTGGCGGTCTCAGTATCTATCAGGAAATCAGGCAGGCGTTACCTTATGCTCCGGTGGTTTACTGTTCTGATATCCAGGGATTCCCCTACGGTCCAAAGCCTGAGCAGGAAGTGATTGAGCGTACCAGCCTCTGCCTTAATGCCTTAGCTGAACAGTTTGATCCCTCTCTTGCCGTTATTGCCTGCAATACCGCCAGTACCATCTCGCTGCCCAGGGTCCGTGAAGAGCTGGATTTTCCCGTTGTTGGTGTGGTGCCAGCCATCAAGACGGCCAGCGAGTACTCGAAAAAACGGTGCATCGGTCTTCTGGCGACACCCGGCACCATTGCCCGCAGCTATACAGATCAGCTGATTAATGATTTTGCCGGGGACTGTCAGGTGATTCGAGTCGGTTCCAGCGAATTGGTGCAGATGGCTGAGCAGTACCTTCGGGGTGAGCCGGTCTCAGAGCACGATCTGCACCGGATTCTTGCCCCTTTTTTCACCGGAGAACCGGTGCCGGATGTGGTGGTACTTGGCTGTACCCACTTCCCTTTACTGAGAACGGCGTTGCAACAGGTATCGGCAGACATTCACTGGATCGACTCAGGTTCTGCCATTGCCCGCAGGGTGGTGAGCTTGTTGGAACCGGTCGGGCTCAGTGCAGAAACAATATCGAATAACCTGTTTATGCACACCGGGCTGGATGATCAGGTCAGTGCCCTGATTCCAGCTCTGGAGAAAATGGGGTTTGTTGCCGTGAGAAGTTTGCCGGTTGGCTCAAACGTTGTGATGACACCGCCTCAGATGGGGGAAAGGTTGGCATAGGCCATCATCAACCATTTAGCGCCTTCAGAATCAAAATTGACCTGCACCCGGGCCTGGTTGCCATCACCTTCGTAATTGATCACCACACCCTCACCAAACACGTTGTGATGGACGCGCTGGCCCAGTGACAGGCCATGATCGGGTGAAGCCGGTGCCATGCGGGTCACTGGCCGGGTAATGGTGCCACCAAGGCGCACTTCCTGAAGCAGTTCACCGGGAATCTCCCGAATAAAGCGGGAGGGACGGTTCATGGTTTCACTGCCATACAGGCGTCGGCTTTCGGCATAGGTCAGATACAGGATTTTCATGGCACGGGTTATGCCGACATAACAAAGCCGACGCTCTTCCTCCAGGTTGCCTTCCTCCAGGGACATTTTATGGGGGAATAACCCCTCTTCCATACCGGCCAGAAAGACCAGTGGGAACTCCAGACCCTTGGCAGAGTGCAGCGTCATCATCTGCACACTGTCCTGGAACTGATCGGCCTGACTGGTGCCCGCTTCCAGTGCGGCGTGAGCCAGGAAGGCATCCAGTGGCGTCATGGCTTCGGTGCTTTCCTGCTCTTCATCAGGGAATAGCTCATCCATATCAAACTGACGACAGGCATTCACCAGTTCCTCCAGGTTTTCCACCCGGGCCTGACCTTTCTCACCTTTCTCTTTGCTGTGGTGGTCAATCAGCCCGCTCATGGTGACCACATGATCGGACAGTTCACCCAGGTCCATTGTTTCAGCCCCATGACCCATGGACTCGATCAGTTCCACAAAAGCGGCCATGGATTTACCCGCCTTGCCGCCAACTGCCGATGATGCCACCAGGTTTTTCAGGGCCTGCCAGAGTGAAATCCCCTGACTCCGGGCAGCCTCCCTGAGCTTTTCTACGGTTTTCTCACCAATGCCCCGGGTGGGAATATTGATTACCCGCTCCAGGGAGGTGTCATCATTTGGCGAACTGACAAGGCGGAGATAGGCCAGGGCGTTTTTGATTTCTGCCCGTTCAAAGAAGCGCTGGCCACCGTAGATCCGATAAGGGATGGCCGCCCTGAGCATGGCTTCTTCAAGAATACGGGACTGCGCATTGGATCGATAAAGGACGGCAATATCGCTGCGGGCCATGCCGTTGTTGATCCCTTCTTTAATTCGGTCGGTAATAAACCGGGCTTCGTCCATTTCGTTAAACCCGGCATACAGATGCACTGGCTCACCTTGTTCGCCATCGGTACGAAGCTCTTTTCCCAAACGGTCCGGGTTATTGGCAATAACGGCATTGGCGGCCTGAAGAATATTGCCGGTAGAACGGTAATTCTGTTCCAGTTTGATGGTCTGGGCATTGGGGAAATCGTGTGTGAACTGACGTATATTCTCAATCCGGGCACCGCGCCAACCGTAAATGGACTGGTCATCATCACCCACCACCATCAGTTTGTCCTGGTCTCCCGCCAGCAATCGCAGCCAGGCATACTGTACGGCGTTGGTATCCTGAAACTCATCCACCAGAATATATCGGAAACGTTCGCGGTAATGCTGGAGAATATCGGCTCGCTTCAGTAGCAGCTCATGGGTCCGCAGCAGTAGCTCACCGAAGTCGACGACTCCCGCTTGTTCGCAATACTCATGGTAACGTCGATAAACATCAACCATGGTTCGTTCGAATGGGTCATAACCGGGGTCGATGTAATCGGGACGAAGTCCTTCATCTTTTTTGCTGTTGATATACCACTGGGCCTGACGTGGAGGCCACTTTTGTTCATCCAGTTGCATGGCTTTCATGATCCGCTTGAGCACACGCAGCTGATCATCACTGTCCAGAATCTGAAAGTTTTCGGGTAGTCCTGTTTCTTTCCAGTGTGCCCTGAGCAGACGATGGGAAAGGCCGTGAAAAGTACCCACCCACATGCCTCTGGGGGCGATGCCCAGCAGCTCCTCAATACGTGAGCGCATCTCTGCCGCTGCCTTGTTGGTGAAGGTGACGGCCATCACTGAATAGGGTGACATGGCTTCAGCCTGAACCAGCCAGGCTATCCGGTGAACAAGAACGCGGGTTTTGCCACTGCCGGCACCGGCCAGTACCAGCATAGAACTGACGGGCGCTGCGACAGCACTGCGCTGTGCATCATTCAGTGAATCAAGTATTGAGGTTACGTCCATAAAAATCTTTCAGTCAGAATTTGATGCCCCTTGTGATGGGGAGAGTATTTACCAGAACAGTGAGAGTTTAACGAAACTGCGGCATGAGTGCCTGTGTTATGGGTTATTTGTAAGATTTATCTTACATTTTTATACGACATGTGTTGTTGTCATATGACCAGTAATTTAGTATTTTGGTAACCGTAATCAGGCATCATTCAATAACAAATACAAGAGGATGCGGTTATGGCAAAAGGAAAGAAAGCCGAAAAAGAGTTCATCCTGGATGAGCACCTGATCCGTCCTGAACTTGAGCAGAAAGGTTCCAGGCGTTCCCTGCAAATCCGCAGGGCACTTGAGGATCGGGAAGAAGATAAGCGACTCAGTGCCATTTTTGGTGAAGATTACTGGGAAGGCATCTAACCACTTCAAATAACTACGAGCCTTTGCTTACTCCCGGGTAGAGGTTTGTTTCCCCTTTGTTAATGCATCTATTATTTTCCCCGGCCAGCGAGATTCCAAAAAGGACTCTCAAAAAGATATAAAGCCAGGGTTCCGGGAAGGGCATGCTTGGCATCAAGTTTGATGAAACCTTTACTCTCGTCTTCTTCAATAACGAATAGTTGATAGAGCAGAATAGCCATTTCTGAACAGATCACATTTTTGGGCGTGAGTTGTGATCTGTTTTGGTACTTCTCCAATCGCCTTCTGGCTGCGTCTCCAAAAGCACACGAGCCAAGCCCTGCGATAGCTGAACGATATCCTTTCCAGTGAGCACTGGAGAATCCAACTCGTTGCTGTGTTGTTCCTTCAAAATCCTGAACACCCGAGTGGCGATGCCCACGAGACCAAAGGTGAGCGATATCGCAGGCCCCTAAAGCAGTGAGAGGGTCTCCCTTGAAACGAAAAAACACGGCTTGCCTGTGTTTGTTCAGATTACTTGTGTACACTCCCAGCACCTTGTTCGAGTGAACCAGCAAATTGTTACTGCGACCAACAATCACAGTGTGCTCAAATACGAAGCTGTCATCACCAGAGACCGTTACATAGAATCCGATATCACCACTTCTGGTAGCCAGAGTGGGGCCATTACAAAACGGAATCAGGCTCGAATACTTACATGGAAGTTTTGTCCAGTATGGCATGAATATTCCCCGATAATATTGAGATAACCCAAGGGATAATCCAGAGAGGCTGATTGTATGACAACAGAACCCTTTAAGTTTGAAGCTTGCTCATGCCATTAGCCTTTGGGGCAAAATTAATCGCCTTCAGTGTAGACCATTCATCCTGATACCTATTTAGATTTAAGTGTTATATTATAACGCTTTCCAAAAGAGCATTTTTCGTATGCAGTTTGTCCCCATTAAACAGTTGCTGATAACAGTGATGCTAATGACTGCCAGCTTTTGTGCGAGTGCAGAATCACCAAAAGTTCTGGCCAGCATCAAGCCATTGCAGCTGATTGCCCAGGCGGTGACGGAAGGGGTGACTCATACTGAGGTATTGCTGCCTCCGGGAAGCTCACCCCATAGCCATAGCCTTAAGCCTTCTGATGCCCGTAAGTTGCGCAGTGCTGATGTTATTTTCTGGGTAGGTCCTGCAATGGAGACTTTCCTGCCAAAAATGCTGGCTTCGACAAAGGGGGTAAAAGCCGTATCCATGATGGACATTCATGGGATCCGCCTGCTCAGCAGTGAAGAGGATGAGCATCATATCCATGAGCACGGGGAGCATCATGATCATGGTGACTATGACCCTCATATCTGGTTGAGTACCGATAACGCCAGGGTTATTGCCAGAGAGATGGCCCGTGTGCTGGTTTCTGTGGACAAGGTTAACCAGTCCCGTTATCAGAGCAATCTTGATCGTTTCCTGAAAAGCATGGACCAGACGGATTCGCGAAACGGTCAAAAAGTAGAGCAGTCAGGGAAGCAGCCATTTTTCGTTTTTCATAACGCCTATGGCTATTTACAAGAGCAGTATGGGTTGGAAGTGGCCGGCTATTTCACACTGAACCCCGAGCAGCAGCCCGGGGCTCGGCACCTGGTGGGCCTGAAAGGGCAGTTGGGCAAAGCGGGTGTCACATGCATTTTTCGGGAGCCACAGTTCCAGCCTGCTTACATAAAGCGGCTGACAGAAGGACTTTCAGTCAAAGTTGGTGTGCTTGACCCATTAGCAGAAAATATTCAATCAGGGCCTGAAAGCTATGCGCAGTTTATCAATCAGCTTGTGGATAACATCACCAGCTGTATTCAGGGTGCTGTGAAGAAAAATGATAAGCTCAGCTGATCAGGCTGATACCCATCAGGTTCCCAAGCAACAGGCTGATAATGACCGACACTGGCAGCAGCGCTGCCAGCAATGTTATCCACATTTTCAGACTGGCGTACTCCTGACGAAGATTCCAGCGTGTTGCTGTATATCTTTTATCCTCATCCATCTCTGTGGATAAACCACAACCCGTGCAGCTGACCTGCCACATTTTAACGCTTTGACTGCCTTTGCCGATGAGGAGGTCGGCAAATATGGCTTGACCCCGACAACAGGGGCAGGGCTTTAATGTCATGACTCTTCCCTGAGCGATATCGATAGTATGGATTGGTTATACCCTGCGTATTCATAGCTTATTCACAGACTTTAACAGTTTATCCACAGAGTGATGGCCATCGTGTACTCTTTTCCATAAGAACTTTTTACAAGAGCTGTCTTACAAGAACTATCCTAAAATAATGGTCTTCCTGCCATCAACAATAACCCGGTCTTCGATGTGATATCTTAATCCACGGGCCAGTACACTTTTCTCAACATCCTTTCCTAAACGAACCATATCTTCTGGCAGATGGTGATGCCCAACCCTGATCACATCCTGTTCGATGATCGGGCCAGCATCGAGGATTTCTGTCACATAGTGGCAAGTGGCACCTACCAGCTTAACGCCTCGCTCATAAGCCTGATGGTAAGGTTTGGCACCCACAAAGGAAGGCAGAAAGCTGTGGTGGATATTAATGACACGGTTGGCATACTGCTCACACAGTTGTGGAGGCAGAATTTGCATATAACGTGCAAGTACAACCGTATCAACACTGTACTGTTCCAGAACTGATGTCATTTTCTCAAAGGCAGGTGCCTTATCATCTTTATCCACAGGTATATGGTGATAGGGAATACCATGCCACTCCACATAGCTTCGCAAAGCTTCATGATTGGAGATGACACAGGGAATTTCCATTTTCAGGTCGCCACTGCGCCAGCGATAGAGGAGGTCAGACAGGCAGTGAGCCTCTTTACTGGCCAGCAGGGCCAGCCGCTGGGGCGTCCCCGAGTCATTAATGCGCCAGTCCAGGCTCAGTTTTTCAGCGACAGGTGTGAAGTGCTCCTTAAATTCATCCACAGAAAAAGGCAGACTTTCTGCTTTAATTTCATTGCGCATGTAAAAGCGCCCGGTCACTGGATCAGAGTGATGATTGGCTTCAACGATCCAGCCACCGTGTCTGGCGATAAAGTCACTGACGGTTGCTACGATGCCTGTGGCATCCGGGCAGGAAATAAGTAAACGATAAGTTCTGGTCATGATGCTTAAACAGTGTAAATTGAGAAGCAATTATAAGTATCAGGCGCTATGAAATCATAGCTTGCTTTATGCTGCATGAAATTGATCATCTGGATGGGAGATTGTTTCCAGAAAGGATTGATGAAACAAAGCTGATGGTTCCCAGTGTATCCATGGAAACACAGAACACAGAGCCGCTGGCCTGAGAACTGGCCAACAGTCAACGCCCGAATGACAGCTCCGGGAATGGTTTCGGCTGAAAAATAGTCTGCGAACATCCGAGCCAGGCATTGAGCATAAACCGGAAAGCCAATGCTTCTGGCTCTGATTACGACAGATCCTTATTAAAAGATGCCGTCATCACCGTCTTCCAGAAGCCGCGTAGTATCTGTATTACTCCTGAGGCTTTCACGATATCTGCGGCGATTGAGCAGCTTTGCCTGAACGACATCAGGAAACTCAGTGAACTGAATGATCTGCTTATCAATTAACAGATCAATCACATCCTCAAGTACACGAATAAAGTCGGCATCGGAGGACTCCATGATACCTGTGCTGATTTGTGGATTATTTTGCAGAAAGAGCTTCAGGCTTTCGTCATCCATCGCCGCCTGTTCCCACTCATTTGACAGGGGTTTATCGGAAACGGCACACACCTGATGGTTATCATCCCTAAGTACGTAGAGCATATCCTTTTCTCTCGAGTTTAATGAATCATTATATCCGTTACTTTGGCTTTTGAACCGGCATTGCAGCAACAAGATCAGTAATTAGCTTTCGGTTGACGTCATAAGCGGCTTCATCCGGGCGCCCTTCACCAAAACCATTGATACTCCATATTACCTCACCAGAGTCGATGTGGAAGACTTTCAGCTGCAATGCCGTTGAAAAGCGGTTCTGTTCATCATATTGCCACTCAAGCACCTCACCCATTATCGACATGGTAATTTTTCTATGTTTTGCCCAGAGTTGAGCCTGCTCCAGCTCATAAATATCGGAAAGATAGCTGGGTGTCAGCGTGGTTTTTGGCTTTTGAAAAGCCGTGGTATTGGTTACTCCTGCTGCAGCCAGCTGAACTTTCAGAATGCGTTTGAGTTGAACGACTTCTTCTTCGGGAACTTCGATATGGTTGATAAAAGGCAGCATTGCCAGATGAGTATTGCCGGGGATGCCGTCGTGATACTGCCTGGCGATTTTACTGGCAAAAATCTGGCATCCTGTCAGTGTCACGCAAAGCACGCTCAGGAGGAAGATGAAGGCATACCGTTGCCGGAACCGGTTTGGGAAGGCTTTATTTTTCATACTGGCATAATTTTTCATGTTGGCATAACTCATGGTGATGCAGCTTGAGCCACTGCAGTGCAATGACCGCCGGAGCGTTGGCAATCCTTCCATCTTTCACCATATCATAAGCTTCCAGGAAGGAAAGAACATGAACCCTGATGTCCTCACCTTCATCCGCAACGCCAAAAATACCGCCAGCATCCGTGGCGTCTACCAGGCCACAGAAAAGCTTGAGTTTTTCGTTACTTGCACCGGGGCTGAGATAGACATCAGACAGCGGTATTAATGAGGTAATCTGATAACCGGTTTCTTCCTCCACTTCACGACGGGCAACTTCTTCCAGCGTTTCACCGGGCTCGCTGATGCCGGCAACCACTTCCAGCAACCAGGGGTCTTCGTTACTTAAAAAAGGCCCCATGCGGAATTGCTCCACCATAACCACCTGGTCATGAACCGGGTCAAATAAAATGACACCAACAGAGGGAGGCCTAACGGTGGCTTCACGGATCAGGGGATGACTGACTCCCCCCTTAAAGAGTCCATGAGTGATCGTGTATTTAAAGAGTTTCAGAAAGCCGGAATAAACGTTTGCCTGTTCATGAACCTGTACATCACTGGCATCAAGACCTGAAAGCTTCATGGGTTCCCTGTCTGGTATAAGTTGTTATTGATAATAAAAGCCTGAACAGAAGGTAGCAGCATATTCAGCCCCTGCTGAAGGTCATCGGCTATTTTTGCGGATTCAAGAATGCTGCGGACATCGCTGCTTCGGATGGCAATCCGTTCCGTAGCGGTAAAGATAGGCCACTTTTCCTCAATTTCTGTCGATTTATAAAATCGGCTCCAGGTTTCAGGCCTGGCATTATCCGGCCCCCTGATAAATGAAAGCATGGCTTTATCCTGGTATTTACTGGTTAAGGCTTCCATCAGGTCGAAAGTGTATACGGGTCTGCCGGGGTTCAGTTCCAGCAGTTCTGCTTCCAGATCACAAACCTCCAGAGGGCAGCCAGCATTGGCTTCATCAATGAAGCACTGCAGCATTTGCAGACGAAGGCCGAATGGCAGAGGATTCTTGTCGAAAGCATGAAATGCGCTGGGAGCAAGCAGGATGCAGTCATGGCAGGTCGCTGCCTGTTGTAAGACATCCAGATGTCCAAGTGTGGGGGGATCAAATGCTGAGCCGAAAACACCCAGCTTGATATGGCTCATCTTTGAGTCTCCGTTGATAACTTATACAATTAATGGTCTGCAGATAAGGTCAATAAAAACAGCCAGACAACAGCGTTGCCACATTATATCGATTTTATAAGGTCTGCCGAAGGTAATCGGGAAGTTGGTTAATTCCGCAGCAGGCAAGGATTCATTACGTATCCGGCACGGGTTTTTTACTGATAGGCAAATAATGTGTGTCAGGTAATATTGGTCACCAGGAATGACGTCCTGTCACTGAAACAGTGATGGTTTTTTCAAGGCCCGATATCTCCCTTCTTACTTCCCCCTTGATATCGGGCCTTTTTTATTTTTTCCTGCCTTGTTTTAACCCCTCGTATATAGTCTGACAGCAGAGCCTGACAAGACTCTTCAGTCAGTGTCTGTTTCGTTTAGCAAAATCATGCCTTGATCAATACAGAATCAGGAATCTGGATTTCCACAGATACCGGCAAATGGTCCGTGATAGGGGTATTGATAACGCCAAAACGATGAACAATCAGGGAAGGGCTTATCAGAATATGATCCAGAGAACGTTTTGGCTGCCAGCTGGGAAAGGTATTTTGCCCCCAGTGTGCGGCGTGAAGTGATGTCTCTTTCAGCGGTGAGTCATTGAGTAATTGATCCGCATGGGTGTTCATATCACCCATCAGCACCACATGCTGATTGTGCTGTACAACATCCCGGATATAGGAAAGCTGGATATTTCTTGCCCTCTTGCTCAGTGCCAGATGCATCATCACCACCGTAAGTGGCTCTGCGGGGTTGCCAAAGCGGGCGACAATCGCACCCCGGCCGGGAATCAGTCCGGGCAGCTTATGGTCTTCCAGCGATACGGGTTCAAACCGGCTGAGCAAGCCATTACTGTGTTGTGCCAGCTTGCCAAGGTTTCGGTTGATCTGGTGATACCAGTAAGGGAAGTGTCCTTTGAGGGCCAGATATTCTGTCTGGTTGATAAAGTTACTTCGAATACTTCCACCGTCCGCTTCCTGCAAGGCAACCACATCGAAGTCAGGAAGGACACCGGCAATCCGGTCCAGGGTGGCCAGGCGGTTGGCGTGGGGAAGAATATGTTGCCAGCTGCGGGTCAGGTAGTGCCGGTATTGCTGGGTATTAATGCCCACCTGAATATTAAAACTGAGCAGTTTGAGGGTATTCTTGTTCAGCTGACAGGGGGTTCCTCCCGGTGCCGAGTGATGAATATGCCCGGAACGGTACTGACAGCGCTGCCGGTGCAAGCGTCGTCGAATGGCACCTGTAAGCGTTCGAATGGACATAGTATTTTACCGTCAGAAATGGATACGGGAAGGATTGACAGATATTACAGGCCTTTTGTTCAATTTCCTGCAAAGAATTATCGATGATTTACCAAATAAAGCGGTTGAAAGTCCGGACGTTCGACCTTTTACCGCTTCTGCAATTGAGCCTGACTCTATCCTTTTCGATCCTGTTTAACTTTCCGGATCAGGTAATCGGCAATAACCGGCATATTACCCAGTGATCCTGCCAGTCCGGGTTCAACCACATATCGCCCATCGATAACAATGGCGGGTACGCCAGACAGCTCATAACCTTTCAGTTTCGAGAAAGCTTTTTGCAGCTGATGGTTCACACCGAACGCCTTGAACGCTTTATTAAACGTCGCTGGCTCAATACCATACTCACGATTCAGGAACTCGGCCATCTGTTCACTGTCCCTGAGCTGGTTTCGGCGGTTCTGTATTTCACTGAAAATGCCAGCATGAACCTTTTCTTCCAGCCCCATATTGCGGACAGTATAGTAAAGCCTGGCATGAGTCTGCCAAAGGTTTGGGCCGAAGAAACCCGGGGTTCGAATGAACTCAACATCTGAAGACAAGGTTTGTTGCCACTGTTCGATCTTCGGTTCAAGTGCGTAACAGTGGGGGCATCCATACCAGAAAATGGAGACCACCTCGACCTTCTCCGGTTTGGCATCTGTTTTTACTGGGCTGGATAATACCCGATAGTGCTGACCAGGCTGAAATAATTGGGGGGGGCCGGATTGAGTAACCACTGGAGATGATGTTGATACGGTATCGCTGCTTGCTGAGCCTCCGGTGGAGCGGGGCTGATCAACGGACGTATTGCGGGTAACTGTCGCTTCCTTATCCGGTTGGGCGCCATTGAACAGATAGCTCGCTGCGACCAGGGCCAATCCCAGGAATACAGCAATACCCAATATACCCTTCTTGTTTTTTGTCATTCGGGAGTCCTCTGTTTTTCATTGTTATTCAGGGGTATGGCGTTTTATTTACGACACATTACGTCAGCATCTGACGAAAAGGAAGTCTGATCAAGCAGGCTGGTCAGCCTGTTTTTGATAGATAAATACGACAGAAGCCTGTTTAAACCAGACTTCTCGGACAGGCTCCTAGGAGTCATCAGGGATGAGAAACGGTCAACGAAGACCGCTGATGTAGTGGGAAACGGCTTCGATTTCTTTATTGCTCATCTTCTCAGCAATCGTTCTCATGATTTTGGTGTCACCGTCATTGGTTCGGTGACCTTCACGAAGGTCATGAAGCTGTTTAGCGGTGTACTCTGCTTTCTGGCCCGCAAGCTGGGGGAACCCTGCAAGAAAGTTACCCTTGCCTGTGGGAGAGTGGCAGCTGGAACAGGCTGGAATGCCTTTTTTGGCGTCTCCACCACGATAGAGCGCTTCACCCACTGAGACGTACTTTGCATCTGTTGCTCCCTGTGGCGCTGGCTGGCTGGCATAGAAAGCGGCCAGGTCAGCAATGTCCTGTTGGGTCAGGGCACTGACAAAGGGCATCATCTCTGGAACAGCGCGCTCACCGTCCTTGATTTCAGTGATCTGTTTGATCAGGTAACGCTCACCCTGACCCGCAAGGTTTGGCCAGTTCGGAGCAAGGCTGATCCCTCTAGCGCCATGGCAGGCAGCGCAGGTTGTCGCTTTGCTCTTGCCTGCGGCGGCATCCCCTTTGGCAAAGGCTACGCCCGTTACCCCCAAAGAAATTATCAGAGTGAGAATGACTTTTTTCATTACCTGACCCAGTTACGGCGTTTGCCTCAAATGGCTGTTATTATTCGTCAGACCTGACAGCTTTTATTGTTTAGCGAAACAGCCCTGTGCGGAGATTCGCGTCTGCTTTCCGGCTGCTTCAGCCTCAGGTGACATGACGGCATGTGCCTAGAACGACGATAGTATAAACTACTCAACCGGCGACCGGTACAGGCAGATTCTGTATTGGTCCGCTGGAAGTGATACCTGGGAGCCTGTTGGACTTGACATAACCCTGATGCGGAAAAGACGGATTTGACCATTTTTTATGCTGTGTTTCGTTGGATAGAATCACTATTCATCTCAAATCAGCATAAAGATTACTCCAAATCCAGGCTTTCCTCATTACCGCGACCAAGTCTGACAGGCTCCCATCATCCTTCTTTCTGACCTCTTTTACGTGATTTATTGAGTCCAGTGCTTATTTATTACCGGCTCATTGGAAATCAGCAAAGATTACTGGAATAGATGAAACCCCATGAGTGATACCAGATCTTCATTAAATTACCGCCAGGCCTCTTTTTACAAGAGTGCGGCCAAGCTGAGCCAGTGTCCGGAGAATGAAGGTCGTGAAGTGGCCTTTGCGGGCCGCTCTAATGCCGGCAAGTCCAGCGCGCTGAATGCGCTTACCGGTTCCAACAAGCTGGCGCGTACCAGTAAGACGCCCGGCAGAACCCAGCTCATCAACTTCTTTGAAGTGCAGGAAGGTGTCTTTCTGGTGGACCTTCCGGGCTATGGTTATGCCAAAGTGCCTGAAGCCATGAAGAAAGAGTGGCAGCATCATATGACCGATTATCTGGAGCGTCGTGAGGCGCTGGTTGGCCTGGTGCTGTTGATGGATATTCGTCATCCGATGAAAGAGTTTGATCAGATGATGCTTAACTGGAGTGTGAGTGCAAACCTACCTCTTCATATTCTGCTTACCAAGGCAGACAAGCTGAAACAGGGGGCTGCCAAACAGGTTTTGAATGCACTCAGAAAGGATCTGTCCCGGTTCCCACTGGTGAGCGTTCAGTTATTCTCTTCGCTGAAGAAAACCGGTGTTGATCAGCTCTCTATGAAACTGGATGAGTGGTTTCTTGCGCCTGAGCCTTGTTTTGACAATGAGTTTGAAGAAAACGAGTAAGAATTGCTGAGGGCAACGGCTTATCAATCCATCACCTCGCCGATTGGGGCGGGGTGATGGATTAGTTTACTGAATGGGTTGTGGTTATAGCTTAACCATTTCATTTCTGGTGTTTCTTACCAGGGCCGTAGAAAAATTATCTGAGTCCGCGAAGCCAACAAGCCAGTTTTTACCGGTAAGGGCTGCATCACAGTGGATTGCCCCTTGCATTGAATAGACCGCTTTGCCAAGAGGGATTTTAAAGCCGGTCAAATTATAGGCCTCAGACCCATCTTCAGTTTGAATCTTTTTACCTAATATGTAGTACCCGCCTGCATCTTCAGTGAGTGGCTGGTGCCAATGTGGTCTGTCGGTATGCCATTCCAGATAAAAACCTTTGCCCTTTTCGGTCATCAGATAGCCATTGACGTAATTGCTACCAAGCTGCATTTTCCAGATGGGGTATTCTTTATTTGGGAAACTAACAGCCTGACCATCATCAATCAGTAATGCGCCGTAGTAAAGCAGACTTTTGCTATCAGCTTCAATGATTGGTATGCCAACCTGTTTAGTATCTCCATCAACTTTAAAGCAAACATTACCCCCAAGTAAATTTTCCTGGCCACCATCATCATAGGCCTCTTTTTGCCATTCAGCCTTTAGTTGAATATGTTTTGGTGCTTGATTGTGTTGATTCATCAACACTTGATTTTCAAGAGCTATTACACCATCAGTCTCTTGAGTTTCGATAAGCCCTGACTTTGAACTTGAGATATAAGACTTATCCGACTTTACTATTTTATGTAAGCCAAAAGCCGTCATGTTTGAGCTTTCCATATCTCCTTCCCGGTGAATAAGCATTCCCCTGACCCATGCCAGCGGTTTGTTATTTTTTTGTGCGACAGATTCAGGGTCGTTATCAGAAGGTATCATCGGTGTTACGTCATAAGGTAACTGACGTATGACCATCTTACTGATTGGTTTTTGCCCGAACTGGAAACCCGGTTCTTTACATTGAAAGAAAGTACTTTCGGGTGAATGAGGATTTGTTTTTGTTTCTGATGTGATTGCTGTATACGAATTGGTTACCGGGATTGTTTGATAAAAATTTGTACAACCATCCATAGTTATCTCTCCTTTAGGATAACCTGTAATTTTTTGAAAATTTTTTTACTGATTCTGATTAGAATCAAACTCAATGAATTGTCATGGTTGGGAGATGTTTTATTAATGACTAGAAAGCAAGTATTACTGACATTTAAATCAGAATGATTAACACTAATTGGTAAGTAAGGGCTGTTAGTGATAGAGATTTTTAATCTTTGTGGCTTACCGAATCCTGGTTGGAAACGTTACAGAGACACCTACAGTCAAATAAAACCGAAAAATATTTATCAATGCTATTGCAGACTGATTTTTTTTATTTGCTGATTTAACTGTCAGATGAAATTCAAATTGTTGTGTCTTAATTAGAGTGTTTGGAATTAACGGTCAGCTGAATTTTTCCCAGAATGTTAACCTGTCATTAAACCAATCCACGTTCCGCCATGGACAGTATCTCTCCCTGCCCCACAATCATATGATCCAGAACCTGGATATCCACCAGTTGCAGTGCCTCTTTCAACCGTTGGGTAATGCGAATGTCAGCCTGGCTTGGCTCAGGATCACCCGATGGGTGGTTATGACACAGAATCAGTGATGCAGCATTCAACGCCAGCGCCTGCTTCACCACCTCCCTGGGATGAACGGTGGCCGCGTTCAGGGTGCCCTGAAAGAGTGTTTCCAGCGTAATAACACGGTGCCGGGTATCCAGAAAAAGACAGCCAAACTGCTCCCGCTGAAGCCCCTGGAAGTGAAGCTGCAGATATTCCCGGGTGGACTCCGGGCTGGTAATAACATCTGAAGACGCTACCTTCGCGCGAAGTACCCTTCGACAAAGCTCCAGGATGGCGCTGAGCTGAGTGGCTTTGGCAGGCCCAAGGCCTTTAACAGACATAAGATGCTGCTGGCGGGTGGTCAGCAGTTTTTCCAGGCCGCCAAACTGTTCCAGCAGGTGGCTGGCCAGTTCCATCACGTTCATACCCTGGCAGCCCGTTCTTAACAGCAGCGCCAACAGCTCCGCCTCAGTGAGTGCTGAAGGGCCCATGGCCAGTATCTTTTCTCTTGGCAGCAAATGATGACTCCGGGCTTTTATGGTGGTTATACCGTCAGCTATTCACTGCTATGATGGAGCGGATTTATGGTGAGTAGCCCATTGTGTTTTATACGGTTCCTGACTACTCAGACAAAAAATTGCCGGTTTAATTCCCTGAGGAAATTTGCAACCTATGCAACAGCTAAGCAACAAACGCATTGTTCTTGGTGTTACCGGTGGCATTGCTGCCTATAAAAGTGCAGAGCTGATTCGTCTGCTGACCAAACTGGGAGCGGATGTCCGTGTGGTCATGACCAGTGCCGCCTGTGAGTTTATTACCCCGTTAACCCTGCAGGCACTGTCTCACAACCCGGTTCATCTGGATTTGCTCGATACCAGGGCGGAAGCGGCCATGGGACATATCGAACTGGCCCGCTGGGCGGATGTGGTTCTGGTTGCCCCTGCCACTGCAGACTTTATTGCACGGCTGGCCGGTGGCCATGCCGATGATCTGTTAACCACCCTGTGCCTGGCCACCAGCGCCACTATTTGCCTGGCGCCTGCCATGAATCAGGGGATGTGGCGTGACAGTGTGACTCAGCGCAATTGCGAAGAGTTGCTGGAGCGGAATATCCATTTGTTTGGCCCGGGTGATGGCAGTCAGGCCTGTGGCGATATCGGTCCGGGCAGGATGCTGGATCCTGAGCTGATTGTGGAAAAAACATCGGGGCTGTTCAGCCATGATATTCTCACCGGGGTGAATATCATGATCACTGCTGGTGGCACCCGCGAGGATATTGATCCGGTTCGGTATATTTCCAACCACAGTTCCGGAAAAATGGGCTTTGCCATTGCCGAAGCGGCGGTAGCATCAGGGGCAAGGGTAACCCTGGTCAGTGGCCCCGTTAATCTGGATACACCGGATCGGGTCAGGCGGATTGATGTGGTCAGCGCCAGGGATATGCACCAGGCGGTTCATGATCAAATGGAAGGGATTGATATCTTTATCGGTTGTGCTGCTGTCAGTGACTATCGTCCTGCAGAGGTTGCCAGGGAAAAGATCAAAAAAGACCCTGAAAATGGCAGTGAAATCCTTGAGATTAAACTGGTGCGCAATCCTGACATTATTGCTTCGGTCACCGCTCTGGACACACCACCCTTTGTCGTTGGCTTTGCCGCAGAGACTCACAATGTATTGGGTTACGCTGCGGATAAGATGCGGCGGAAGAAGATGAACCTGGTGGTGGCCAATGATGTGGGTGACCGGGAGATTGGCTTCAGCAGCGACAGCAATGAAGTCACCGTTATCGGTGAATCGCTGGAAGAGCCATTACCAAGAGCATCGAAAAAAGTAGTGTCCCGCAAGCTGCTGCAAATTGTTGCCCGCCGTTTCAGGAAGTGGAAAAACCTGCAGTCTGCAACAGAGACTAATGAACAGCCTTGAAAGACATTTCACGGTAAATACACAGGGAATTAAACGACATGAGAACACTGAAAACCCGTATTCTGGACCCGCGGCTGGGCACAGAGTTTCCATTGCCGGAATACGCCACAGAAGGTTCTGCGGGTATTGATCTGCGAGCCTGCCTTGATCAACCGATGACCCTGGAGCCGGGTCAAACCCAGTTGCTGCCTACCGGTATGGCGATACATATCGAAGACCCGTCCCTGGCAGCGATGATCCTTCCCCGCTCCGGCCTGGGTCATAAGCATGGCATTGTTCTGGGTAATCTTGTTGGACTGATTGATTCTGACTACCAGGGACAGCTGATGGTCTCCTGCTGGAACCGGGGAAATACCACGTTTACGGTTCAGCCAGGCGAGCGGATTGCCCAGTTAATCCTGGTTCCCGTGGTTCAGGCCCGACTGGAGATTGTGGCAAGTTTTGACGAGAGTGACCGTGGTGCCGGAGGCTTTGGGCACTCCGGAACCCACTGATAACTGCTTTTTTATCAAAGGCATGGCTGGTTGTGCCATGCCTCCATCCATAAACAATAGCACCATGCTCAATCAGTAAGAAAACTGCAGGAGACGTAATGGATAAGCCTGCTTTATCCTCTCAGGAAATCGCTACGGTCCTGACCGAGGCACTGCCCTATTTGCAACGCTATGCCGGTAAGACCGTCGTCGTTAAATACGGTGGCAATGCCATGGAAAACGACGAACTGAAAAACAGCTTTGCCCAGGGCGTGGTCTTGCTGAAGGCGGTGGGTATTAATCCTGTGGTGGTCCATGGGGGTGGCCCCCAGATTGGTGACATGCTCAAACGGCTGAACATCGAAAGCCGGTTTGTACAGGGAATGAGAGTCACCGATTCAAATACCATGGATGTCGTTCAGATGGTACTGGGCGGACTGGTGAATAAGGAAATAGTCACACTGATCAATAACAATGGCGGGCGGGCTATCGGTATTACCGGTAAGGATGGTCGGTTTATCCGTGCCAAACGGTTGAAGGTGACCGGGATGACACCGGAAATGACGGCGAGGGAGATTATTGATATTGGTCAGGTGGGCGAAGTGGAATCCATCGATACCGACATCATCACCATGTTGCAAGACTCAGACTTTATTCCGGTGGTTGCACCTATTGGGGTGGATGGTGCCGGTGCCTCCTATAATATCAATGCCGATCTTGTCGCCGGACGATTAGCTGAGGAGCTGGTGGCGGAAAAGCTGTTGCTGCTGACCAACACGGCTGGCCTGCTGGATAAAAACGGCAACCTGCTAACCGGGTTGAACTCAGGGCAGGTCGAAGCATTAATTGCCGACGGAACTATTTATGGCGGCATGCTTCCCAAGATACAATGCGCGCTTAATGCCGTGAAGTGCGGTGTAAAAACAGCGCACATCATTGACGGCCGGGTGCCCCATGCCGTTCTGCTTGAACTGTTGACTGACCGGGGAGTGGGCACCCTGATAACCGGAGTTAGTGTTTAGTACTCATAATGGATATGTCTCAGAAAATTTCCCGCAAACAGCAGATTCTGGAAGCCCTGGCTCATATGCTGGAGACGGCCCCGGGTACCCGGATTACCACATCGGCCCTGGCCAAAGAGGTGGGTGTTTCAGAAGCAGCCCTGTACCGCCATTACCCCAGCAAGGCAAAAATGTTTGAAGGGCTGATCGAGTTTATTGAGGAGGCGCTGTTTTCCCGAATCTCGCTGATTCTTTCAGAAGAGCCTCATGTGGCAGCACGGTGTGAAAAGATCTTGCGGTTGCTGATTGGCTTCTGTGAGAAAAACCCCGGGTTGACCCGTATCCTGACCGGCGATGCATTGGCTGGCGAGACTGAGCGGCTTCGCCAGCGTGTGGTTCAGCTGTTTGACCGTATGGAGACACAACTCAAGCAGACATTGCGTGAAGCGGAAATCAAGGAGGGTGTGAGAACCCGCATGACCGTGAGCGTAACGGCAAATCTGATGCTGGCTTCTGCCGAGGGTCGGATTGCCCAGTATGTTCGTAGTGAATTCAAGCGCAAGCCCAGTGAAAACTGGGCTGATCAGTGGCTAATCCTTTCTGAAGCGGCTTTTCGGTAACGGCTGATTTTTCTGTCTGACAACGCTCAGGCACTGGTGCAACCAGGCTCTGTTATACATACACAGACAACTCCCAGGCTTCCGGGAAGAGAGGCTGTCGCAAACCCGTAAAGGGGGCTCTCAGCGTTGGCTCCTGAGACACTCAGAGGGCATAAAAGCCGACACCCGAACCAACCGCCATGCACCATGATCTCTGGGTTTCATGGTGCATGGCGGTTGGGGCACGAGGAGTGTGGCTGTATGGGTATTAGCGCTTTTCTGCACTAGCTGATGTCACTGGCAGCGGCCTGACTGATTTGATCTTCTTTCTTTTCCAGTGCCTTGCCGGGCAGTATGCCATTTTTAATGGCAGTGATTTCAGCAAGAATAGACAGCGCAATTTCAGCTGGGGATTTACTGCCGATATTTAATCCAACCGGGCCGTGGAGTCGGTTAACTTCAGCTTCACTGAAATCAAAATGTTCCCTGAGGCGGGCGCGACGTTGCTGGTTATTGAGTTTTGAGCCGAGGGCACCAACATAGAAGGCATTGCTTTTTAATGCGGTGAGTAATGCCATGTCATCTACTTTCGGGTCATGGGCCACGGCGACAATGGCTGTACGAACATCCACGTTTAAATCGTCAATGATATCGTCAGGAAAACCTGCTAATAGCGGTAAGCCTTTTAAGGGCCAGTTGCTCCGGTAATCCGGCCTGGGATCGCTAACCAACACTTCTAACCCAAGGCCTTGGGCAAATTTCGCCAGATACTGGCCAGTTTCACCGGCACCAATCACCACTAATCGCCAGGTCGGGCCAAATACGTTTTGCCAGTGGGTTGGTGACAGCCCGGGTGTTTGCTGCTGCCAGGGAAGATAACTGATTTGACCCGTTTCAAGGTTTACTTTTCTTAAACAGGTTTTTCTGATTTTAATGTGATCAATCAGAAAGTTAACGTCTTCAATGTCATTGAGCGGTTCCGCCATCAGTTCTAAGGCACCCCCGCAAGGTAAGGCAAAGCGGTGACGCTCTTCGTCAGTTTCCCCGTAGATGATTCTTTGTACTGATCTGACCGGGTGTTGGGCTAGCTGTTCAATCAAATCTTCTTCAACACATCCACCGCTGACACTGCCAAAAAAGCGCCCGGAAGAGCTCACCGCAAAAAGGGAACCTGCAGGGCGGGGGGAGGTACCCCAGGTTTTAGCCACACTGACGAGCGTAATCTTCTCGCCTTGTTCAAGGCAGGTTAAGCAACCGGTTAATACTTCTAATTGTGAACCTTGCATAGTGCTTTAATTGAACCTTTGCTCATAAGCCGGGCTTCGTCCCACAGACAGCCTTTGAGCACCAGCCTACGGCGTTAAAGGACGAAGCTCTCAAATTAACTCAGTTTAAGAGGCAGGCTTCTTAAACGCCTGCCCGTTGCGGCAAAGATGGCATTGCCCACGGCACCAGCAATGGGCGGTAAACCGGGTTCACCGACACCCGTTGGCGCTTCATCACTCTCTACAATGACCACCTCAATGTCTGGTGATTCATGCATTCGCAGCATCGGGTAATCATGGAAGTTACTTTGCACCACTGCACCGTCTTTAACGGTGATCTCACCGTAAAGGGCAGCGGTTAAGCCAAACAGAATGCCACTTTCCATTTGCTGGATAACGATTTCAGGGTTAACCGCCAAACCGCAATCCACCACACAGGTCACCTTGTGAACGTTGATTTGACCGTTGTTCACCGATACTTCTGCGATTTCAGTCACGTAAGACAAGAATGAACTATGAACGGCTACGCCGTGATAGTGACCTTTTGGTAAAGGTTTTCCCCATCCCGCCTTTTCGGCTGCCAGTTTTAGCGTGTTCGCCAGCCGTGGATTATGTTTTAAGTGTTTCAGGCGATAGGCGACAGGATCCTGTTGTTGCAAAATGGCCACTTCATCCATCATGCTTTCTTTAAAGAAGCCACTGAATGAGTGACCAACACTGCGCCAGAAACCTACCGGTAGTCCCGGATCAACCGTTACGTGGTCAGCGGATTTATGGTTGGCATCGTAATCTTCGAATAAGCCTTCTACGGAAGTAGGATCTACCGTCCAGCCGTCAAACAGGCTGAAACCCGCTTTACTGATCCAGTCAACCATGCCATCAGGCAGGAACCCCGGCATCATGGCATCGGCTACTTCATCCATGGTATAGGGCAGGATGTTTGGACCGGAACGCTTAACGTTCCAGCTGTCAATATTACCGTTTTTATCCAGGCCAATCTGAAATTCAGCCATGGTCGCAGGACGATAATAATCGTGTTTTGTATCGTCTTCCCGGCTCCAGATCAATTGCACCGCCAGACCTGATGCTTTGGCTATGGAAACGGCTTCTGCAACATAGTCGTTTGCTATACGACGTCCGAATCCGCCCCCCAGGAACGTACTGTGAACGGTGACGTCCTCTTTTGCTACATCACCATAAAAAGCCGCTAACTTGGCGGCAACACCCGGGTTTTGGCAGCCTGTCCAGATTTCTAATTGGTCACCGGTGAATTTTGCCGTGCAATTCATCGGTTCCATGGTGGCGTGGGCCAGGTAGGGGGCCCAATATTCTGCGGATACAACCGTGTCGGACGTTGTTAATGCCTCGCGACCGTTACCTTCCTGGTATGCATTATCTGCTTCATCGCTATCCAACGCGTCCTTGAATAGTTGTTTACCGTTACCTGCTTCCGTGGAGTCACTGGAAAAGTCAGAGAGGGTTTCCGGTAATTCCCATTGTACGTCCAGCACAGGCAAGGCCGCTTTTGCCTGATAGTAATGATCCGCCACCACGGCCACACCGTTAAAGATACTGACAACGGCTTTGACTCCGGGCATGCTTTTCGCTTTGCTATCATCAAAGCTTTTCACGGTGCCACCCAATACGGGGCAGCGTTTTAATGCGGCCCGGTGCAGGCCTGCAAACTCGACATCCAAGCCAAATTCTGCGGAGCCTGTGCTTTTTGCTACGCTATCCAAACGTTTAGAGTGTTTGCCAATGTATTTGAAGTCAGATTTTTTCTTGATCGGTGTTTCTTCAGGAAGACTCAAATGAGCAGCCACTTCACTGAATGCACCGTAAGGCCACTTTTTACCATTGGCGACAATCATGCCGTCATCCGTTTGGATTTGGTCCAGTGGCAGTTGCAGTTCTTGTGCGGCCGCCTGTCGAATAACCATACGAACATTGGCAGCCATTTGGCGCAACGGAATGAAATGCGTACGAATGCTGTTACTGCCACCGGTCAGCTGCAGCCCATATTCCGGGTTTGCATATTCGTCGTGAGCGCCAACGTTTTTAACCTTGATTTTACCCGGATGCACGTCGAGTTCTTCCGCCAGTACGGTGGTCAGGCCTGTGTACACGCCCTGACCCATCTCAGAACGGGGAAGGTAAAAATAAATATCGTTATTGGCGGTAATTTGCAGCAATGCATTGGGTTGCAAATCACTGTCCATGGTATTGGGGAGTTGAACACTGGCACAACCCGTCAGTGGAATTCCAACCACTAAACCGCCACCGACAATACCCAGGTTTTTGAGAAAGTTACGGCGTGAGCTGTTTTCCAGTGTTTGTTTGTTTTTCGTTAGCAGCTCTTTTTGTTCAGTGACACTCATGATTGCACCCCCTGTGTCTCCGGTGATGCATTTGCCGTTGGGTCAAATACCTGAACGACCTGTAAACGACCTTTGCCTTTTCTTAAATCTGCCGCTGCCCTTTTGATGGCTTTTTTCACATTAGGATAAGTGCCGCAGCGGCATAAGTTGCCGCTCATGGCGATGTCGATATCGTTGTCACTGGGGTTGTTGTTCTGGCTCAGTAATGCGGTAGCACTGATGATTTGGCCACTTTGGCAATAGCCACATTGTGGAACGTCGGTTTCAACCCAGGCGTTCTGCAAAGTGGACATCATTTGTGGGTTACCAATGCCTTCAATGGTGGTGATATTTCGATTGGCCACGGCTTGAACGGGCATGATGCAGGTTCGGGAGCTCACACCATCGATCAACATGCTACAGGCACCGCACAGGCCCATACCGCAACCGAATTTTGTACCCTTCAGGGTTAAATGTTCACGGACCACCCAGAGCAAGGGGGTATCTCCCGGTGCGTCTACGTTTACGGTTTGTCCATTTAACTTAAAGCTGATCACGTGCGCCTCCCCCGGCAGAGTCTGTTTTTTTGTTTGGCTCAAAAAAATTTCACTGAACTACTTTTTGAGCCATTTCTAATCATGTTTTTATATTTGTGTAGACCCTGTGCCGCAGCCAGACTGGCTACGGTCGCAGACAGCATTCCTGTCAAGATTCCTGTCAAGATTCTTGTCAAGAGCAGGAATGCCTGTTTAAGTTTTATACTCCGTAGGTATCTCTGTAGGCCTTGATTTCCGGTGCGTATTGACGAATATCTGGATGATTCTCACTATATTCCAGTAAGTCGGTCAGGGAAACAATGCTCAAAACCGGAATATCGAAATCACGTTCCACTTCCTGGATGGCAGAAAGCTCTTTTAGCGTTGAAGACTCTCCTGGTGCTGAAGGCTCTCCCTGTCCTTTTTCCTGACGGTCCATGGCGACCACAACGGCTGCGGGCGTAGCGTCCGTTTGCTCGATAATGGTCATGACTTCGCGAATCGCTGTGCCTGCCGTGATAACATCGTCAATAATCGCTACTCGTCCTGCCAGGGGCGCACCGACAATATAGCCTCCTTCACCATGATCTTTGGCCTCCTTGCGATTGAAACACCACGGTACATTTCGGTTATGCTTTTCGAACAGTGCGACAGCGGTGGCCGTGGCCAGGGGGATGCCTTTGTAGGCGGGTCCAAACAGTATGTCAAATTCAAGCCCGGCATTAACAATTGCTGATGCATAAAACTGGCCGAGTTTGCTGATGGCTTCACCACTATGGAATAACCCGGCATTAAAGAAGTAGGGGGATTTTCTTCCGGACTTCAAGGTGAACTCACCAAAGCGGAGCACTTGTTGCTCAATGGCAAAATCCAGGAATTCTTTCTGGTACTGATGCATCGGGAGGGTCCTGTTCGCTGTATGCCCGTCGTAGCGGGCTTAAAAACTGATTTTATACCAATCTGCTGCCGGGTAGTCTATTCCCGGACTAAGCCTCCTGAGGCAAATGACGAACCAGCAGTAAGTGGCTATTTGGCAAAACACCTTCAGGTTTTGGAATTTTTACAAAGTGGCCAGACCCCGGTGCAACATCA
Organism: Endozoicomonas sp. SESOKO1; assembly: GCF_024606265.1. Classification (GTDB taxonomy): domain Bacteria; phylum Pseudomonadota; class Gammaproteobacteria; order Pseudomonadales; family Endozoicomonadaceae; genus Endozoicomonas. The sequence continues at coordinate 16,633 of NZ_JAHHPP010000389.1, read as the reverse complement.
ATACGTTCACCACGCCGGTTTTCCAAATGCTCCAGATTGAAAACATGGTTGCCTGCAGGGGTCATCAGCTCCATGGTATCACCCAGCTCAAAGCGGTTTTTCACATCCACCGTCAGCTGCTGATCGTCAAACTCAACAATTTCACCAACAAACTGCTGCTTGCTTTCCCGGGAGTTACCGGTTTCATAATTCTGATACTCATCGTGCACATGGCGACGGTAAAAGCCTTCGGTATAACCTCTGTTGGCCAGATTCTCCAGAGCGTCCATCATGCCCATATCAAAAGGATTACCCGCTGCGGCATCATCAATGGCTTGACGGTATACCTGGGCGGTTCTGGCGACATAATAAAAAGACTTGGTCCGCCCTTCGATCTTGAGGGAGTGAATGCCCATCTCCGTCAAGCGACGAACATGCTGGACAGCCCTGAGATCTTTGGAGTTCATGATATAAGTGCCATGCTCATCTTCAAACGCAGGCATATACTGGTCCGGACGCCCTTTTTCCTGCAGCAGGAAAATCGAGTCAGATGTTTCGCCAGTCCCCAGGGTTGGAGTCACCGTATCAGGATTGCCACTGACTGGAATCACATCACCGCTTTCAGTCTCTTTTGCCTCATGGGCCTGATATTGCCAGCGACAGGCATTGGTGCAGGTTCCCTGATTCGGGTCTCTTTTGTTGATGTAACCGGAGAGCAGGCAGCGGCCCGAGTATGCGATACAGAGGGAGCCATGAACAAACACCTCAATCTCCGTATCAGGGCACTCTTCCCGAATCTCCTGAATCTCCTCCAGGGATAACTCACGGGACAGAATAATCCGCTCAACCCCCTGCCTGGCCCAGAATTTTACCGTGGCAAAGTTCACCGCGTTGGCCTGAACCGAGAGGTGGACTGGCATATCCGGCCAGGTTTCACGCACCATCATAATCAAACCCGGATCGGACATGATCAGGGCATCAGGCCTCATGGCAATAACCGGCTCCATATCCCGGAGATAGGTTTTCACCTTACTGTTATGAGGCGCAATGTTGCTGGCCAGATACAGTTTTTTGCCCAGGGCGTGAGCTTCATCAATGCCTTTTTGCAGGTTGTCCAGTTTAAAGTCGTTATTGCGGACTCTCAGGCTATAGCGGGGCTGGCCAGCATAAACAGCGTCTGCACCATAGGCAAAGGCAAAGTGCATATTCTTCAGTGTTCCCGCTGGCGAAAGGAGTTCCGGTTTCATCATGACCTACAGCTGATGTTCTTGAATGGCGCGCATTATAACAGTGCAACCGGAATGCGACAGTAGTGAGAGCACTCAGATCCTAAGTGAAAATGAGGAGGTGGTTCGTTTAGAACCCGGACAGCAGTTTAAATAGAGAGAAGTGCAACAGAAGGGAGTGGCAGTCCGCATCAGTTTGCCCGATACGGACCAGAGCAAAGCAAACAAGACTTACTTGATCTTGTATTCCTTGTACTCAACGTGCTGGCGAACAACCGGGTCATACTTCTTGAACACCAGCTTGTCAGGCGTATTACGCTTGTTCTTGGTGGTGGTGTAGTAGTGACCAGTGCCTGCGCTGGAAACCAGCTTGATTTTCTCACGAATACCTTTAGCCATGATTTATGCTCCTGCTAAGTTAGCTATCTCGACTTAAAAAGATTGACCGCTGGCGCGCAGATCAGCCAGAACGGCATCAATGCCTTTCTTGTCGATAATACGCATGCCTTTTGCAGAAACACGCAGGCGCACAAAGCGCTTTTCACTTTCAACCCAGAAGCGCTTGTGGTGCAGGTTAGGCACGAAGCGACGACGGGTTTTGTTCTGAGCGTGGGAAACATTGTTCCCGGTAACCGGGCGCTTGCCGGTAACCTGACAAACCTTGGACATGTGGATGGCCTCTCAAACCGTCTCTTAAACCAAAATCACCAGCCATGAGGCCGGAAAACTTAACTGAATTCCAGTGTCTGCTTCGGGCAGATCTGCCCATGGTTACAGAGTCAAGAGACCTTCAAGACTCGTCAGCAGCTACCCTCATACAAAGATCGGGCTTTATACCAGAATTGGACGCCACTTGCAAATTTCATGAGGGCTGTGGATTATGCTTAGCCCCCCGCAAAATCAGCAGTCCCAAGGCATTTGCATCATTTCTCGGCTATCTTGACGAGAAGCTTAACGAGAAAATTGCCAGCAAAGCCAGACTGACATTGATAATGCAACCAGACACCGTTTAACCGGCTCCCTGGCAAAAGAGCGACAGTCATTTTATACAGAGCTTTTAATCGGTGTCACCAAAAGTTATCCCTGCGGTCACACGATTATCAACTTACCTGGCGCATGAGCATCGACAGTCGTGGCATAACCCGGCAACTCAAGTGGGGGAACCTGCCCTGCGGACAGTTTGCCTTCCTCATCGAAACGTCAACAGGCCCTAATGACAGAGGAATACCATGAACCGTTTTACCGATTTTCGAGCCGTCATCGTTAATCAGGTTCAATCGCTTTTGGCAAAGCGCATGTCAAACAAAGAGTACGAGCAAATACAGGCGCTTGCTGATGCCTATTACCGTGGCGTTGCCAGCAAAGACCTGATCCGGATAAATACCGATGATGGCTATGGCGCATTACTCTGCCTGTGGCAATTTCTACAGAAAAGGCGGCCCGGGCAAATCAAAATCCGCGCCTACAACCCGGAACCGGAAACCCACCACTGGCACTCCACACACAGCATTATTGAAATCATCACGGATGATATGCCATTTCTGGTGTCCTCTGTGTTGATGGAACTTGATCGTCAGAAAATAAAAGTTTACAGCCTGAATCACCCTACCCTTCGGTCGGAAAGGGACAGTGCAGGTCAGCTAAACGCCATCAGCACTCGACAGGCAAAAATTAACGAAGCCGTCATTCGGGTTGAAATAGACCGGCAACCAGAGCGCCTCGATCTGGAGAAAGTAGCTTCCGGCATCCGGGGTATCGTTGAGGATGTTCATAAAGTCGTGTCTGACTGGGAGGCAATGCAAACCAGGCTGGATGATGCTATCCAATGGTGCCAGACCCATTCTGTGCCACTGCGGGACGTTGAACTGAAAGAAGCACTGGCTTTTCTGAACTGGCTGAAAAAAGAAAATTTTCTGTTCATCGGCTTTCGCTATTACGAAATCATCCAGAAGCCGAATAAATTAACCCTGCGCACCAACAGCAAAACCGGTCTGGGGACTTTCCGGGAAGGTCCCGAGCATCATCCGGTAGAGCAGGAGCTATCGCCTTATATCGCCTCACAAATCCAGGCGCCAGAGTTGCTGGTTATCACCAAGTCCATCAGCCGCTCAACGGTTCATCGACCCGCTCACCTGGACTATATCGGGATCAAGCAATTTAACGATTCCGGTGCAGTCATCGGTGAATGGCGTTTTTTCGGGCTGTTTTCGTCAACAGCCTACAACGTTCCGCTGGATGACATTCCGCTGATACGAAAAAAAGTGGCAGAGCTGCTAAAAAACAACAGCTGCCCGATAAACAGCCATCGAGGGAACGCCCTGCGCCACATCATTCATAACTATCCAAGGGACGAGCTGCTGCAGGCAAGTTTTGAACAACTTAAGACCGTCATTAACGGGATTCTTGACTGCCATGAATTACGACAATTGAGAGTATTCCTCCGTCCCGACACCTATGACCGCTTTATTACTGTGCTGGTTTATGTATCCAGAGATAACTTTAACACTGAACTTCGCTTGCAGATGCAACAGATCCTGCTCAGTGAGTTGAGTGGCAACAGTATCGACGTTAATGTCCAGCTATCGGAAAACCCAATGGCGCAATTGCAATTTACGGTGCATTGTCGTCATGCCAGCCAGCAGAATATTGATGTTGAACGGCTGGAAGCCATGATTCATGAAGCGATGCTGAGCTGGACAGATCACCTGCAGCAGGCGTTAAAAGAGGCATTGGGAGAGGCCTCTGGCAACCGGATGGCGCAGTATTATCTGCAGGCATTTCCCGCCGCCTACCGGGAGGATGCTACTCCCCGCCAGGCGGTAGCCGATATTCGACGTCTGGAGTCATTAAAAGACAGTCATCAGATAAGAACCAGTCTGTACCGTCCGGTTACCGACCATTATCGGTGGCACTTTCGTGTACTTGGTAAAGGGCCTCTCCTGGCTCTCTCGGATGTTCTTCCCATTCTTGAGAAAATGGGCGTCCGGGTACACAGTGCAAGACCTTACGCCATCAGCCCCTGTCAGCAGGAAAGTGCCTGGGTGCTTGATTTCAGTATTGAGCCCGCTGGCCATGATAACGCCTTGACGGCCAATATAAACTCACCGGACGTTGACAGCTCAACGTCAAATCACGCCAACCTTGAAGATACCCGTCTGCGGGAGCAGTTCCGGGAAGTATTCATTCGCACCTGGAAAGGAGAAATGGAGAATGACGGATTCAACGGGCTGGTGGTTTCAGCGAGTTTGAACTGGGAGCAGATTGTGCTTATCAGGGCCCTGTCCAAATACCTGATGCAACTTCAAGTACCGTTCAGCCAGAGCTATATGCAGAAAGTACTGAACAGCAACCCGGCGGTGATTCGTGAAATTGTTGACCTGTTCAGCATTCGTTTTGATCCGGATTTTCAGGGTGATCGCCATGAAATGGCCAATGCCTGCTCTGAAAGGATTTACCAGCTGCTGGATAGCGTCACAAACCTCGATGAAGATCGGATCCTGCGTCACTTTCTGAGCGTTATTGAGGCCATGTTGAGAACCAGTGCCTATCAGAAACAGGGGGAGCCAAAAGGTTATCTGTCATTCAAACTGCAACCGGACAAGATTCCAACCTCACCCCACCCAAGACCGATGTTTGAAATATTTGTCTACTCACCACGCTTTGAAGGCATTCATATGCGCTGTGGGAAGATTGCCCGGGGAGGGCTGAGATGGTCAGACCGGATGGAGGATTTTCGTACTGAGATTCTGGGGCTGGTCAAGGCCCAGATGATTAAAAATGCCATCATTGTTCCTCACGGGGCGAAAGGAGGCTTTGTCACCAAGCATCTCCCGGCAAATGGCTCAAGGGAAGAAATACAGGCGGAAGGGGTTGCCTGCTATCGGGCGTTTATTTCCGGACTTCTGGATCTTACCGATAACCTTCATGGCGGAAACATAATCCCTCCTGACAATGTCATACGCTACGATGATGATGACCCTTACCTTGTGGTTGCAGCCGATAAAGGCACTGCCCGCTTTTCCGATATTGCCAACGATGTATCAGAGTCCTATGGGTTCTGGCTGCGAGATGCTTTTGCCTCTGGTGGCAGCCTGGGCTATGACCATAAAAAAATGGGAATCACTGCCCGGGGTGCCTGGGAGTCGGTAAAAAGGATTTTTAAAGAGCGTGAAATCGATACCCAGACTCAGGATTTTACGGTCATCGGCATTGGCGACATGTCCGGTGACGTATTTGGTAATGGCATGCTGCTGTCCAACCATATTCGCCTGATTGCTGCCTTTAACCACCAGCATATCTTTATCGATCCGGACCCGGACATTTCAGCCAGCTTCAGTGAGCGACAGCGCCTGTTTAATCTACTCCGGTCATCCTGGGATGATTATGACCGCAACAAACTATCGGAAGGTGGCGGCGTATTCAGCCGCCAGCTGAAAAGCATTCATTTGAGTAAGCAGGCCAGAACTGTGCTGGCAACGGATAAAACCACCCTGTCGCCCGCTGAACTTATTCAAACGATTCTGAAAGCGCCGGCTGATCTGTTGTGGAATGGCGGCATTGGTACTTACATAAGAGCCAGCAGTGAAAGCAATACCGATGCAGGGGACCGGTCCAATGATAATGTCAGGATCAGTGCCAGCGAACTGAATACCAGCGCGGTTGGGGAGGGCGGAAATCTGGGCCTGACTCAGCTGGCCAGAATTGAATTCTCAAGGAGAGGGGGGCTGATCAATACCGACGCTGTAGACAACTCCGGTGGGGTCGACAGCTCAGACCATGAAGTAAACATAAAGATTCTGCTGAATCAGATGGTTGATGATGGTGATATAACCCTGAAGCAGCGCAATAGTTTACTGGCCAGTATGACTGATGAGGTTGCCAGACTGGTGCTCAGGCATAACTTTTTACAGAGCCAGAGGCTAAGCCTGAGCCTGCAACAAAATGTCCTGTTATTCAATGACCATCGCTTCCTGATCCGGAAGCTCGAAAAGAAAGGGCGTCTTAACCGGGCCCAGGACGGCCTGCCATCCGATACAGAACTTAAAGCCAGAGTGAAAGCCGGTGAAGGCCTGACCCGACCGGAAATAGCCATTCTTTTGTCCCACACCAAGCTGGAGCTGTTTGAATCCCTTGTCTCAGCCAATGTTGGTGATGATCCGGTACTGGCAGCAAAACTGCCGGACTATTTTCCATCACAGCTTCGTAACCAGTTCCCAGATCAGATCAGAAATCATCCGTTAAAAACGGAAATACTGGCTACCCATCTCAGTAACGAGGTTGGCAACAGAATGGGAGCAACCTTTATTGAGTATATTCATCAGGAAACCAGACATTCGGAGCTGAATTGTGTCCGGGCATTTATGGCAATAAAAGAGATCTTTTCCATCCCATCCATCTGGGATCAGTTTGAAGGTTTGGGGTTTGATGTAAAAGATGACATTCAGCGAGTAGAACTGTTCCGGGTACAGCAGCATATCGAAAAAGCCTGTATCTGGCTGCTGAAGAATCATGGTGGCTCTATGGACATTGAGTCTCTCATCAGTAACTACAAACCAGGCGTCAGTGCCGTCAGTGGGCAACTGGCCGAGCTGTTGGGAGAGGAAGATTGTGCATGGCTGGGCGGCCGGGTGACCTGGCTGCAGGAAGCACAGCTGCCGCAAGCACTCGCAGAAACCTGCGCGGGCCTTCGATACCTTTATTACGTTCTGTTTATGGTCAGTGTGGCTAATGAATATCAATTTATCGTTACTGATGTGGCTTCTATCTTTTTTGCCCTTGAAGACTATCTTTGCCTGCCCTGGTTAAGAGAACGTATTCGTCAATTGCCGGTCAACGACCTCTGGCAACGCAAAGCACAATCATCCCTGAAAGATCAGTTGGATCGAACCCTCAATGATAACTGTATTCATGTGCTGACCCATTCGCAGGGAAAGCCGGAAGAGCGCCTTAAACGATGGCTGGAAAAAAATGCCGGGCTAATTGATCGCTGGAAAGCGACGATCCGGGAAATACAGTCTGCCAGGGAGCAAAACCTTGCCATGCTGTCAGTGGCAATACAGGAGCTCTCTCTCATTGCCTCATAGGCGCTTTGAAAATAGATGCAACAGAACCTATTCATGCAGCCTCACGGCTCGGATCGGCGAAAGTACCAGGGAGCTCGCCCTGGCAACTGGATCATATTTCTCTTTTGTCCTTTAGAAAACAAGTTTCACAACAACGTTGGCAGAATAACCGTCGCGCACCCCATTATAGCCCGATACATTGGCATCAAATGCCCATGGGCTGTTGGGTTTCTGAAATTGAACACCGGCCTGCGCGGTAGTGGTAAAGCCATTAGGGTCAATGGTTTCCAACTCCATGCCATTGGCAACAGCATTCAGGTCACTGTTGAAGGTACTCTCCAGCATCAGGCCACCATAGGGACTAAAACCATTACCCATGTCATGGGTCAGGTAGCCACCTATACGAACGGTATGGGCCTCGGCATCATCAAAGCGGGTTTCGTCGCCCTTGAGGACAGTTTCCCCGCCATCGATGGAGGAATAGATATATCGCCCTTTAACCGTTGCTGTGAGGGTGCGGTTAACGGGAAACTCCTTACCGGCTCCGATGTAGGCGCCAAGGTAATCGGAGGAGTAGTCATAATCGATAGCCCCGGTACCGCCGAAATCAGACTGGTAAGAGGTATCCATTTCACCCATACGAACAAGGCCTTCAACAAAGAGTCCATTCTCAAAGGAATAACGAGAGATGATACCACCGCCGGAGTAGTCGTTCTCGCCCTGGCTTTTCACGGCATTCTGGAAAGAGTCGTAATCCTGCTGACCGGTTTCGCCGAAAAGGGCAAGATGCAGGTTGCCGTTACCGATTTCTTTTGAGAACCCGAGGCCAAGCATGAAATTCTGCCCATCGATATCAAGATCCTGACGGTTCTCGTCGTAGGAGGTAGAGCGATGACCGGAGGCGATGAATGGAGTGATCTCCCCGAGAGAAGCCTGGTTGATGAAAGCGTTCATACCCTGTGTGGCAGCAAAGAAGGTAGCCTCCATGTTTCCCATGAAAGCGGCATCAGCGCCAGCGGTGACGGCGTGAGCTTTATCAAGCTCACCAATATTGATGCGATCAGTTATATTAACACTGACTTTATTAGAGACAGAATAAGTAATATCAAGCTTGTCTGATTGTGTAATACCAACTTCTACTTCTATTTCATCTTCTTTGCCATCCAGATGCTCCCCGCCGATTGAGTTGCTAATTAAATCAAAAGAGTCACCTTTGCCCAAGGTAGAACCAGCCGCGATGGATTCTATGGAGAATGTGGAATTAGATACGTCAACAGGATTATTTTCACCTACTGTTAGAAATGTATCTCCATTTTTAAGATCATTGCTTAAGTAGAATTCATAATGATTAAAACCGGTGATTTTTTGCCCTGCACCCATTGACAGTTTTTGATGGAGCTGGAGAGTGTTGCCTGTGGATTGGCTGCTGTCGCCCGTAGAAGAATTATAACCACCATAAATACTTCCGCGCACAGTAGATGTATTTTTGATGATGACGGTATTATCAGTAGCATCTCCCCCTGCTGCAAATCCTCCTGCAATATCACCATTGACAGTACTGCCATCAACAATAACTATGTTGCCAGTAGCATTTCCCTCTGCTGCAAACCCTCCTACAATTTTGCCATTTACAGTACTGCCATCAACAGTAACTATGTTGTCTTTTGCAAAACCCTTTGTTAGCGACTGACCACCATAAATATTTCCGATCACAGTAGATCCATTCTGAATAGTAACCGCGCTATTGGACACGCTATTACGTTCAGACTTAGAACCCAAAACATGAGATTCAATCTTGGTGTTATCAACTAAGACCGTATTGTTTTTTGCCAGGCCATCTAGAGACACTCCACCTATAACATCTTTGTTAATTATGGAGCCATAAATCTCTACGAGATTATCTGTTGAGTTATTTGTTCCGAAGGCATTACCACCGACTACGGATGTTTGAAGCGTGGAAAGAAAGATACTGTTTTTTACAACCACCTTATTATTGATTACATCCAAAGTATCTGAAGACGCGCCTGTTATTGCCTTTGTAACCTTAAATTCAGGGGTGGTATCAACTCCTACATAAACGCTATAACCACTTGCGTCGCCATTACCTATGCCATCTCTATCACTATCATTACCAACAAATAGAGACGGATGCCCTATACTATTTTCGTAAGTAATCTCTTTTGACAGTTCGTTCACATAATAGACTCTGACACTACGGTCTTCATCAGAGGCATACCCGGGAACAGAAAACAACCCCGTCGTAAAAAGTGGAGCCAATACAAAAGCGGCCAGTGCCGTACGTTTTTTTGATGGATTTAATGATTTTTTTGCTAGCATAGTCAATTCGCATCCTTCTGGAAGCTTCAGGGATGGAGCTTCTTGGCATGCGGACTGTAAACTGTATTGTTTTTTGTTAAATACGTACCACTCCCCCAACATTTGTATCATCCGCATAATGGCTCTGTTGCATTAACGCCTGTACGAAATAATACTTATTGTTTAGAGTCAATACTTTACATCACCAAATTTCTTAATATGGGGCCTCAGTTTTTAGGTAACCATGAGTAAGGCCGATGGTCGTAAAGTTTCACATGGTGAGAGAGAAGCCATCCGCATTGAGGCTATCCAGAAATGGTTGGTTGGCGCAAAGGTTCAGAGCCTCCCTGAAGAGTATGGTACAGATAAGGTAACGTCAGAGACTGGTTACTTTGATAGAGGTTTCATCCATACGGCAGGAAATAGAGAGGTAATCAGCTCAGCATGTTAAGGGTTATTCTTTACGGGTATTGATGCGACGGAACCCTCTATTGCGAGTAAAAATGCCTATATATTTAAATTAACTGAATGGCCAGTAAAAATACCGCCTCAAAAAAAACGGTCATCAGGGGAGGATGACCGTTTCATAATGTCTCTATTTTTTCAGCAACATCTACATAGTACACAGCTAAGGGTATGCTGGTGATCCTGATGACTCAGTAGCCTGGTTTCCTATGGAAGGAATCAACTACCCTACCCCTCTTTAACGGCCACTAAAGCCTATTCTTTAACCCTATTACATAAAAATTCAGCAAAAAAAAGACAGTATCCGGGGGAAGAATACTGACTATATAGCTTTGGCTACAGGAGAGCAGCCTCGAACTTAAGTTTCTGTCAACACAAAATACACCGTGAGTGGTAAAAAATCAGTACTGAAATACAGTCTTTCTCACCCTCACACGGTGAGACAAGCAAAATTCCAAAAAGTTCACTAAAAAGTGAAAAATTTGAACATAAAGTATGTTGGATAAAGAAAAGCCAGCATCCTGATAAAGGACACTGGCTTTAAACGATAAATGTGGGGAAACATATACCGTTTCAACATAGCTAACACTTAACACACACAAGGAACAACTCAGAAGAGTCTCACTATATGAGACAAGCAATATGGTAATAAAGTTCCGCTGCTTACAAAAAACTTACAAACCCGGAGGCTGAGCTTCCTTAATGCATATAAAGTGGTCAGTGGGCTTCATCCCAGTTATCCCCAATACCCGCTTCGACCAACAGGGGAACACTGAGCTGGGCAGCATTGGCCATCTGTACTTTTATCCCTTCAACGACAGCCTCAACACACTCATCGGCAACTTCAAGCACCAGCTCATCGTGAACCTGCATAATGACACGGGCATTAAGCCCCGACGCTTTCAGCCACTGATCAACCCTGATCATCGCCTTCTTGATAATATCGGCGGCCGTACCTTGCATAGGCGCATTGATCGCTGTCCGCTCAGCCCCCTGTCGGCGCATACCATTTCTGGCATTGATTTCCGGCAGATACAGACGACGACCAAATATTGTCTCCACATAGCCTTTTTCCCGAGCAAAGTTTTTGGTCGTTTCCATGTACTTTAAAACGCCCGGGTATCGTGCAAAGTACAGGTCGATATATTCCTGGGCCGATTTCCTCGATACTCCCAGCTGTTTTGCGAGTCCGAACGAAGACATGCCGTAGATCAGGCCAAAGTTAATGGCTTTGGCACTTCGTCGCTGGTCGCCCGTTACCTCATCAAGTGGCACACCAAATACTTCAGCAGCCGTTGCCTTATGGATATCAAGCCCATGGGCAAAAGCATCCAGCAAGCCTTTATCGCCAGAAAGGTGCGCCATGATTCTCAGCTCAATCTGGGAGTAATCGGCAGCCACCAGCTGGTAACCTTCCGGAGCAATAAATGCCTGTCGTACCCGACGGCCTTCCGGTGTTCTAACGGGGATGTTCTGCAGGTTTGGATCCGAGGAGGACAGTCGTCCGGTAGCCGTTACTGCCTGATGATAAGAAGTATGGATACGACCTGTTGCCGCATTAATCATCTGCGGAAGTTTTTCGGTATAAGTAGACTTGAGCTTGCTTAAGCCCCGATGCTCAAGAATCAGCCTGGGAAGTTCATAATCCAGGGCCAGCTCCTGCAATACCTCTTCGGCAGTTGATGGCTGCCCCTTTGGCGTTTTCTTGATAACCGGCAGTTGCAGCTTATCAAACAGAAGTTCCTGCAACTGTTTTGGCGATGATAAGTTAAATGTCTGCCCTGCCGCATCGTGGGCCGCTTGCTCCAACTCTTTGAGACGTTGGCCAATCTCCAGGCTCTGCTGTTTGAGCAACAGACCATCAACCAGGGCTCCATGACGCTCAATACGGGAAAGAATATCTACCAGTGGCATTTCTATTTCCCGGAAAACCTCCGTCAATGAAGACTCAGACTGTAACTGCTCCCAGATAGCCTGATGAAGCCGTAAAGTGATATCCGCATCTTCTGCCGCGTAGGGACCTGCTTTCTCAAGCTCAATCTGGTTAAACGTCAGTTGTTTAGCACCTTTGCCAGCGATATCTTCATACTTGATGGTTTTATGATTCAGGTAATGCTCTGCAAGGGCATCCATATTGTGACGTGTGGCGATGGAGTTCAAACAGTAGGACTCAAGCATGGTATCAAAAGCGGCCCCTTGTATTTGAATGCCATAGCGAGCCAGTACGCTTTCGTCGTACTTAAAGTTCTGACCGACTTTCTGCTTCGTCGGGTCTTCCAGCAAAGGCTTAAGCGTTTCCAGTACCCAGTCTCTCTCCAGCTGGACAGGTGCCCCCAGATAATCATGGGCAACGGGCACATAAGCCGCCTTGCCGGTCTCACTGGCAAACGAAACACCCACCAGTTCAGCCACCATATAATCCAGGCTGGTGGTTTCTGTATCGAACGCAAACAGTTCTGCGGCTTCAAGCTGTTTTATCCAGGCAAGGAATTCCTCTTTATCCGTAACCACTGAGTACTCACCGGTAGCGCCTGATGCTTTTTCACCGGATTCATTGCTACCAGTAACAGAGCCCTCTTTCTCTAATTCCGCAATCAAGGTCCTGAATTCGTACTCTGTAAACAGCGTTAACAGTTGCTCTTTATCAATGGGTTGCATTTCCAGGTTATCAATAGACACCGGCAACTCAACATCGGTTTTGATGGTGGCCAGTTCTCGGGATAAAAGTACAATCTCCTTATGTTCGGCAAATTTTTCAGCAAAGTTCTTGCTCCCCCGGAACCCAAGTGCAGCCACTTCATCCAGCCGCCGGGCAATCTCATCGATGCTGCCGATGCCATTGAGCAAAGCCAGAGCGGTTTTCTGGCCAACACCCGGCATACCCGGGATGTTATCACTGCTGTCACCCATCAATGCCAGATAGTCAATAATCAAGCTGGCAGGAATACCAAACTTACTCTCAACACCCTGTTGATCGGTATACGCATCATTCATGGTATCAATCAGCGACACATGCTTGGTAACCAGCTGGGCGATATCTTTATCTCCCGTCGAAATGATGGTGTTGATCTTTTTCTCGGTTGCTTCTCTGGCCAGCGTACCAATCACATCATCCGCCTCAACGCCTTCAACCATTAACAGAGGCAGGCCAAGTGCCCGGACAATTTGATGTATGGGGTCTATTTGCGAACGCAGGTCATCCGGCATGGGCTTTCGCGTTGCTTTGTACTCGCTGTACATTTCATGGCGGAAGTTTTTTCCACGGGCATCAAAAATGACCGCTACATGGCTATCCTGATACTGGCGCATCAGGCTGCGCAGCATATTCGTCATGACCCGGATAGCACCCGTTGGGCGACCATCAGCCGTTCGCAGATTGGCTCGCTCAGAAGCATGAAAAGCACGATAAAGGTAAGATGAGCCATCGACGAGTATGAGTGGCGGCGTACTGGCTTGTTCTGACATGGATTACGGACTCACTTACGATTATTGGTAACTGGGTATAGAATGCTTCCTGGCAGTTTAATGGTTTCCACCGCAATTATCATGAGGCTCCTGATGAAACCTTCCATAAAAAGAGCGCAGTTGGGTCTGGTTTTCTTACCCTTGTTTCTTTTTGGCTGTGCTGCTCACAGTCCGGAAGGTTCAACGCCGGAGCAGACAACCGCCAGTACGGATTCATCCCATAGCCACAGAGCGATTGTGTTTACTGATGAAGCCATTAAAAAAATTCCCAGGCACCTGCGCCCGGAAGCGCTGGAGGACCGGGATGACACATCGGTAGTGATTCGTGCCGGTGACTCCAGGACCTATAAAGAGTACCGGGTTGGTGGCCAGCTTTATGCGATTCAGGTCATTCCCAAGGTGGGTAAACCTTACTACCTTATTGCCTCCGATAATGAAGGCAACCCCATTGATCCAACAAAACGTATCCTGTTAGTGCCTTCATGGACCATTTTTGAGTGGCACTGAGCAAATACAGAACCATAGATCTAACCATTCCAGAACAGGGACTTCATGTCTGTTTATACCCATTTGACACAGCAGGATATTGAGCAGCTTCTGACTCGTTATGACCTGGGTGTCTTGACGTCCTTCAAAGGCATTGAAAGTGGCGTTGAGAACACCAACTACTTTCTGGATGTTGATGATAACGGCGATCTGCGACGTTATGTATTAACGCTCTTTGAGTACCTGCCAGCGGACACATTGCCATTTTTCATCAATTATACGGATGAGCTTAAAGCTTTCGGCTTGCCTGTGCCCAACCCTATTCGAGATAAGAATGGCGTTGCTCTTCAGTCGGTAAAAGGAAAACCTGCACTGATCGTGCAGTGCTTTGCCGGGGAGCATCCTGATCCCGGAAACCTCTCTCTGGACCAATGCCAGCAAATTGGTACGATGCTAGCGAAAATCCACAGGGCAGGACAGGGGTCTTCTCTTTATCAGGATAATCAGCGCGGTCTTTCTTGGCTGGATGAACAGCAAAAAAGACTGATCCCATTACTCGATCAGGATGATGCCAACTTCATGGCTGAGCAATGGGAGATCCTGTCCAATGCACTGGAAGTGTTTGATGAATTACCCAAAGGGCTAATCCACGGAGACCTGTTTCACAATAATGTATTGTTTGATCAGGGCAGAATCTCCGCCGTGATCGACTTCTACCAGGCCTGTAATGACTGGCTGATCTATGACCTGGCCGTTACAGTAAACGACTGGTGTATTACCGATAGTCTTGAACTGGATGATCAGCGTACCAAAGTATTGATGGATGCCTATGCACAGGTTCGTCCTTTTACAGAGGATGAGAAAAAAGCCTGGCCATTAATATTGCAACTGGCAGCCTTCAGGTTCTGGATATCCCGGCTGGTTACGTTTATTTATCCGGAATCAACGATGGATCAACAACACCAGGGCAGCCTGATTCGACAATTTCTTGATCCAAATGAATTTAAGGAAATGCTTCGATTAAGAAATAAACACACAGATAATCTGTTAAATATACTGGACTGAATTAAAATAACACCACCTGGAAAAAGGGTGGTGCCATTTTTGTTTAAAAATGTAGGTGCTGTTAACTAAAATCACCTATTACTTTTTTAGCATTTGTGAATATTGCCGACATCAAATTAATTGTGTCCATTTAAGTAAACGGAGCAAATGCTTGAAATCAATTAATAATGAAGTTGTATTGAGCCAATTCATAGGAAGTACCTCCCGATGGGAAAGGTATCGGCTAGCTCAGAAAACATTAAGATATCCGGTATATCGAGCTATGGAGAGGTATGTATTAATTAGTTTTCTGCTAAGTTTAACCTTGCTGTGGATATCAAACGACACATTCATATCATTATTAGCATTTAACTCATACATTGTGGGCACACTGGGCGTAGTACATCACGCAAAACTGGCAGCTTACAAGCCATGGATTCTAATAGGAGCTGCATTTGAAGCATTTATACTTTGGGCATTATACGAATGGATTGTTAGATCATACTTTATACTGTCATACTTTTGGATTTTCTGTGTTTTCATTTTTGTGGCACGTTACTGGCAAAGAGGAGAAAGGGATGTGAACTTGAGTGCTTTTCAGACTGCTCGTACTCACAAAATAATCTAATGATTTTAAAATGAAGAGCTTAAATTATTGTACTGCTAGCTAACACCTACTATGGATTTCTCCGCGGTGCATCGGGTGAAAGGATGAAGCCTGAAGCCTAAGTTTTAGTTGTTGGCTCATTTAACAGCTAATGGTAATACAGCAACAATGAAAAAAAGGATACCCAGAGAAATAATAAATGCATTTAGCCCTTTATCCATTCCGTTGGGTGAACTTTGTGCTTCTTGATATTTATTATCGGCTTTGTTATTTCTGTTTTTGAATGGGAACTTTTTCTTTATTTTATTTAAGACCACATGTTCATCCAAACTCTCACCAAAAACTTTAACAGCCTTATTCAGCTCTCTTGCTGCTATTCTGTTATCGTTTAGTATGTATTTAAGAGCAGTATTTTGTATAACCTTTTTTGTACCAAAGTACTTTTCTAGGAACTGATGTTCGAGTTTTGCAGCTATAATATTTGGATTTCCAAACTCTTTTGAATCAATTATTAACAGTTTAAAGGCATACCCCAATGGCAAAGATATTTTACATAGATGATTATGTAATTCTAGTAATTTTGGGTAATACTCTGTT
The DNA here is from genome assembly GCF_024606265.1 of Endozoicomonas sp. SESOKO1. Taxonomy (GTDB): domain Bacteria; phylum Pseudomonadota; class Gammaproteobacteria; order Pseudomonadales; family Endozoicomonadaceae; genus Endozoicomonas. The sequence goes on along the minus strand of NZ_JAHHPP010000389.1, from coordinate 386 downwards.
GCAAAATTCCATTCATTTTCTATCTCTTCATCTGCATTATATTCATCTTTAAAGGTATTTGTTTCATAATCACTACTTTTCCCCCAGCTGTTATCATATTCTTCTCTCTTCTTTGGGTGTGAAAGTGTTTCATATGCAACATTGATTTTCTTCATTAACTCTGTTGCATGCATTTTATCACCAGAATATTTATCTGGATGATATTTTTTACATAATGCTCTATATGCTGCTTTTATTACTGCATCTTCGACATCTGGTGTAAGGCCTAGCACTTTATAATGATCTTGCATTTTTAATCCCATGAGTATTGCTAGCATTGAAAGAATACTATTTTTAATTTTAGCTATTCTTTTTTTCGTGACAGCTAATGCTGATCTATATCTTTA
>NZ_JAHHPP010000388.1 GCF_024606265.1 Endozoicomonas sp. SESOKO1 | reverse complement strand
ACGGGCTGACAGCAAAGCGCCGGGTGCAGAAATGGCGATTGGTATCACGCAGGCACAACTCCAGCTGGCCAGTAACCACCTGGAACAGGCGCTGGCCACATTGACGCATCTGCACAAGAAGTATCCACGTCACGGCTATATTCTGAAAATGCTCAAGCAGGTATATATCCGTCTGAATGACTGGCAATCGCTGGAAAAACTGCTGCCCAGGCTGCGTAAGCAAAAAGTGATCAAGGAGGACGAATACCAGCAACTGGAACAACAGGCATTCAAGGCCCTCTTCGAACAGGCTTATAACTATGGCCGAAACCGCTTTTCTGCGGAGGAGAAAACCAAGCCGGCTGATGATATCTGGTCCAGCCTGAGCCACCGTCAGCGGAAGGACCCGGCTATCCTCTATCGTTACTGTGACTGTCTGGTACGGTTGGGTGCCGGGGAAAAAACCGAGCTGCTGCTGCGGGAAAACCTCAATCACTGTTACAGCGAGCAATTGATCCGCCTTTATGGCAAGACGCTTGGCAGAGACCTGAAAAAACAGCTGCTGTTTGCGGAATCACTACTCAGCCAGCGCACCAATGACCCTGAGCTACTGCTGGCGCTGGGTCGCCTGGCACTGCGCAATGAACTCTGGGGTAAGGCCCGGGAATATCTTGAAGCCAGCCTCAGGCTGCGCAAAAGTGTTGATGTGTATAACGAACTGGGTCACCTGCTGGGGCACCTTGATGAGTTTGAAACCAGCTCACGCTATTTCCAGGAAGGCCTGTTGTTAGCGGCTGACCGTGCAACTGATCTGCCGGGGGTGTTTAAATCATGAATGCCCTGTTGGCTGGTGCCGTCAGTGGTATGACAGCAGTGGCACTGAGCGCTTTTGGCGCACATGCGCTGGAGGGCGTTCTCTCTGGGCAAGCGATGGATACGTTCCAGACCGCCGCAGACTATCAGTTCTACCACAGCCTGGCACTGGTGTTCGTTGCCTTGCTGGGAATAAATTATCCCGGCTCAAAAAAGCTGAAGTGGAGCGCTGGTCTCTTTACTGTGGGCATTGTCCTGTTTTCCGGAAGCCTTTACCTTTTGAGTTTAAGCGGTATCCGCTGGCTGGGGATGATTACCCCACTTGGTGGCGTTTCATTCATTCTTGGCTGGTTGCTATTGGCCGTTTTTGCCGCCAGAGATTATTCCCGTACCTGAAATTTGCATTTTACGCTCTGAGCAGTATCTTACGCCGATCATTTTCTACCAACTCAGATGTCCATGAACGATACTGTGAAACCGGTCGATGAGACTGAAGGCCCACAACAGGAAACGCTGCACCAGCGTCAAATCAAAAGTTTTGTGCTTCGTGCCGGTCGTATGACTACGGGCCAGCAAAGAGGCTGGGATGAGTGCTGGCAGGATTGGGGACTGACTCTGGAACAGGGGTCTGAAGGCTTCCTTAATGCTTTCACGGATGAAGCACCACGGGTTCTGGAAATTGGCTATGGCATGGGACACTCCCTGGTCACCATGGCTGCACAGGAGAGCGATAAGCAGTTTATTGGTATTGAAGTACATCGCCCGGGTGTCGGCAGCCTGCTTAATGAAGCCCGTCTGGCGGGTATCCACAACCTGAGAACCTATTGCGACGATGCGGTTCAAGTGCTGAAGCAGTGCGTACCCGATGGTAGCCTGTCACGGGTACAGATTTACTTCCCGGACCCATGGCACAAGAAGCGTCACCATAAACGCCGCCTGATCCAACCCGCTTTTATTGAATCCATCCGCCCCAAGCTGGAAATAGGTGGCATTATTCACCTGGCCACTGACTGGGAAAATTATGCCGAACAGATGCTGGAAGTGATGACCTCGGCAGAAGGTTTCGAGAATATGGCCTCAGATAACGGTTATTCACCAAGACCGGATTTCCGTCCGCTCACCAAGTTTGAAAAGCGTGGTCATCGCTTAGGGCACGGGGTTTGGGACTTGTTATTCAAGCGCACCCGGTAAATGGCCCTGTGGAACCTGCCCATATTGCATATCTCAGATTGATCATATGAAGCCAGGCGATAAACGCCAATGGTAAGATATCACCCTGATATGGATAGGGTTATAGCGGTTCTCAATTTCAGGTTGAGCCGAAGGTTCCACTCGATCTAAAACTATCCGATAGAATAAACATCTATATACCCGTTAAATTAACTTAATGGGTATTTAATATGGCTGATCCATTGCGTCCAAACCCGTTTCGACCCGTCCGGAATCTTGCGGCCCGGGAAGCTTCAGGGCAGCTTCGTCCAGATCAGCCTCGTCCAGCTCAGCCTCAAAAGTGCAGGAAAGTTAAAGTAGATAAACAGCTGCCAACAGCTACCCGGCACCATGATTCAACGACACCATATCCGAAAGATTTAAAGTCGCATAACATAACGACTGAAAAATCGGCCATTTACCCTGGCCATTTCAAAAGTCATTCCTCATCAGGCAGAACAGAATCCAACACCCATGGTCGTACGTCATTGTCCCCATCAGGCCAGGCAAGTCCCGGTTGTTCAAGAACCGTTTTCCGGGAAACAACAATTCGGGAAACAACAGTAAATGGTCGTACGTCATCCTTCGCATCAGGCCAGACAGACCCCGGTAGCCCAAGAACTGTTTTCCGGGAAACAACGATTCGGGAAACAACGGTAAGTGGTGGCGAGCTACCAACCCGATCCGGGCCTTCGGAGGCTGATAGTTTTGTGAAAATGGAGCAGGAGATGGAGCAACGAGTGAACCAGAGAAGAGCTGACTGGCAGGCAAAACGGGAAGCCAGTGGTAAAGAATTTTTTTCAGGCGCTGCCCAGCCATTGGTTGCCAGGCCATTGAAAAAGGAATCCGGGCTTTTTGTGGAAAGGCTCTCCAGGCTAACGTTGGATCAACCTTCTACGTCCGGTAGTGACAGGCACCTCGCTGAAAGTAAACTGAACTCTCAACGCAGAACTTTTCAATCAACCTACCATGTGCGGCATACGCCTGAAAATGTTGTATCAACGCTGGAAACAATAGTGGATAAGTGTATTAAGTGCGCGATAATCAATGTCGGTGAAGGTCTTGAACGTCTCCGAGCGGCTTTAGCGGATGTTCACAAGGAACTCTCCTGGGGAGTGGCATCAACATGGAGTGCTGGCCAGGCCTTACGCAATAGCCAGGAAAATCTGGATACACTGGCCCGTCAATACCGGGCAGACAATTTGGCCAGCCTGACCACGGCTGATATCCCGGAATTCAGAAAGAAAGTAAAGCAGTGTGTCCGTGATTTTATGGAAGCAGCAAAAGCGATAAAGGTTGATCGTGGCAAGATTGTCAAATTAGAGGCAGGTATTGTATTACTACGTTTTCAAAAGACGCGCCCCGCAGAACCCACCTGACCTGAACCTGTCTGAATATGCGGCGAATCACTTATGCAAACAATTCCAGCAAATCATTCAGAAAAAGCCTGCCTGTCGGTGTGGGCTTGATCCTGTTCGCAGATGCAAAAGGTTCCAGCAACGCTTTTTGCCGGGCAAGTTGCAGCTTCTCGAGGATATCGCTCAATGCCTGGCCTGTCCGCTCACCATAGAGCTGTACATCGACGCCGTCATGCAGTCGCAGTACATTCATCATAAACTCAATGGGCAGTTCATCGGCTTCAAGCACTCGTCGCCCTGCCTCAAAGGCGTGGGCAATATAATTGTCAGCGGCCAGATAATCAGCAGGCATCCGGGTTTTCCAGTTACGATAAATCTGTCCGGTAGATGCATTGGTCAACTTGCCATGGGCACCAGCGCCAATACCGAGATAATCACCAAACTGCCAGTAGTTCAGGTTATGTTTTGAGCGTCGCCCGGGCTGGCTGAAGGCAGAAATTTCATACTGCTGGAATCCCGCCGATGCCAGTAAGGCCTGCCCTGCTTCCTGAATATCCCAGAGGGTATCATCCGGCGGTAATGGCGGTGTTTTGGAGTAGAAAACTGTATTTGGCTCAATGGTCAGCTGATACCAGGAGATATGTGCCGGCTTAAGGCCAATGGCCTGTTTCAGGTCGTACAGTGCATCCTCAGGCGATTGCCCCGGTAAACCATGCATCAAATCGATATTGATATTGCTGAAACCATGGCTGGTGATGGAGGCAATGGCCTGTCGGGCTTCATCGGCACAATGAATACGTCCCAGGGCGGCGAGCTTCTCATCCTGAAAGCTCTGAACCCCTAATGAAAGCCGGTTTACCCCGGCATCCAGATAAGCCTGAAAGCGATCGTGCTCGTAGGTGCCCGGGTTGGCTTCCATGGTGATCTCAATATCATCTGAGAACCTTACCCGCGCCTGAAGGCCTTTAAACAGCTTTTGATAAGCGTCTGCCGTCAGCAGGCTGGGTGTGCCGCCACCAATAAAAATTGAATGGATTGGGCGCCCCTGGATGCCGGCCAGTTCGTTGTCAACATCATGCAGCAAGGCGTTGATGTAGGACTCTTCAGGTATATCGCCAGTGATCCTGTGGGAGTTGAAATCACAGTAAGGACACTTCTTCACGCACCATGGCACATGAACATAGAGGCTGAGAGGAGGAAGCTTAAGCATGTTAACAGCACTGAAGCAGGCAACCTGGCTTCAGTGTTTTATCTCCTTGAGGCGGGCAACCAACTGCTGCAATGCCTGGGCTCGATGGCTCAGCTGATTCTTTAGCTCCGAGGGCAGTTCCGCTGCCGTACGATGCTCCGCAGGCACCAGAAACAGTGGGTCATAGCCAAAACCGTGGTCGCCAAGGGCCTCCTCGATGATATAGCCTTCCCACTGACCATGGGCAATGACCGGGGTAGGGTCATGTTCATGGCGGAGGTAAACCAGCACACAGTGAAACCGTGCGGTTCGCTCGGCAGACTTAAGCCCCTGTAACCGATGCAGCAGCTTCTGGTTATTATCAGCAGCGGAAGCATCCGGCCCGGCATAGCGGGCAGAATAGACGCCCGGTGCTCCGTTGAGGTAGTCAACCTCAAGGCCCGAGTCATCGGCAATGACCGGAAGGCCTGATACCCCCGCCGCATAACGGGCCTTGATAATGGCATTTTCAATAAAGGTCAGGCCCGTCTCTTCCGCTTCCGGAAGGGTGGTGCCAATGCCAAACTCACTCTGGGACCGCATCAGAATCCCCAGAGGCTCGAACATCGTCCGAAACTCCGCCAGCTTGCCCTGATTACCACTGGCAAGCACAACCTTGCGAATCCCCTCATTCATACTGTTTCTCACAATTCAACATATGACCCCTGGTTAAAATGTCGCTGCACAGAACCAGCAACACAACCAGAACTGACAAACGACATTTTAATGGTAAAAGATCTGCTCAAAGCGAAGTGTCTCACTTCGGGAGCTGCCCTGAGGCTTAACATCTATGGCAAATTTTAGCAGCTCTTCATCGGAAAACTTAAAGTCGGCCAGATAGTAAATTGCGCTGCCTTCCTTGACCTCAGAAAATTTCAGGCTGTTTTTCTGGGTCAGCAGGTTCATCGTATGGCCACTGATCCTTCCGGTGACTGCGGTGCCCAGCTCATCGGATGACACATCACGAATGGCAATATTGACGATACCGTACCGGTCACCCCGACGGAGATTATATTGCCCTGCAATACCAGGGGGTATAAATGTACTATTGAAAGCACTGAAATAAACCTGATAGTTGCCCATCTGAATGGGGTCCTGGTTCATCACCCGGGCTTCTGGAATCTGACTTTCAGCCATCACAGGATTAACCATCCCAATAACTCCCAGCATCAGCAAGGCCGGGCATGGCATCAAGCGCCGACATGCCATCAAGCGCCGACATGCCATCAAAAGCTGAGCCATTGACGTTAAATAGTGCAGGATCGCCATTATGCAGTATCTCCGGTTGTTAAGTGATAAATAGCCACTTCACCCATCAGATTTGGCCAGGCACGGCTCGCCAACCCGCTTTTATACGATTGATCCACAACCATTCGGTTCAATACCCGGTAGTTTTTTGCCTGGCACAGCGCTTCAAAGTCCCTGAAGGTACAAAAGTGAATATTGGGTGTGTCATACCAGGTATAAGGCATAAACTTCGAGACCGGCATGCGGCCATAGGCTGTAAGATAAAGGCGGCAACGCCAGTGTCCGAAGTTAGGGAAGGTGACAATACATTCCCGCCCAACCCTGAGCATCTCCTCCAGCACCAGGTGTGGAAAGTGCATCACCTGAAGCGCCTGGGTCATAATTACGGTATCAAAACTGCCATCCCTGAAGTTCCCCAAACCGCGATCCAGATTCTGTTCAATGACGTTTACCCCACGCTCAATGCAGGCTTCAATATCCGGGGCATTAATTTCCAGGCCATAGCCTCTCACCTGCTTGTCCCGCTGCAGCTCATGCAACAGCTGTCCATCACCACAGGCCAGGTCAAGAATCCGGCTGCCCGGGGCAACCCAGTTCCTGATAATCCCAACATCCCCCCGACTCATAAGCACTCCTGCGCCACCCGGTTCAAATAGGCCGACAAACCACGCACGTAGCGGGGAATATTGATCAGAAAAGCATCGTGCCCCTGGGGAGCCGCCACTTCAAGGTAAGTAACATCCTTATCCACCCCGGTCAGTGCATCAACAATCTCCCTTGAGCGTTCTGGTGAGAAACGCCAGTCAGTTGAGAATGAAGCGAGAAAGAAACTGGCGGTTGCCCGGCTGAGTGCATCCGGCAGGCTGTTTTCATAATCACTGGCCGGATCAAAGTAATCCAGTGCCCGGGTCATTAACAGATAGGTGTTGGCATCAAAACTTCCGGAAAAGCTCTCGCCCTGATAACGGAGGTAACTTTCTATCTGGAATTCAACATTATAATCGTAACTGAAACCTGCATTTTTCAGCTCACGACCGAATTTCGCCCCCATGGCATCGTCAGACAGATAAGTGATATGGCCCACCATGCGGGCAAGCCCCAAACCCTTGCGGGGTATGTTATTCTCTTCCAGGTAACGGCCACCGGAAAACTGATCATCGGACAGGATGGCCTGCCGGGCTACTTCATTAAAGGCAATATTCTGGGCAGACAGTCTGGCCGCTGAAGCAATGATGACGGCATGGCGAAGTCTTTCGGGGTAGGCAATGCTCCATTGCAGTGCCTGCATCCCGCCCAGGCTTCCGCCGATCACCGCCGCCCATTGCGCAATGCCCAGATGGTCCGCCAGCATGACCTGGCTGTTAACCCAGTCTGCGACAGTGACCATTGGAAAGTCCGGGCCATAAGGTTTGCCTGTTTCAGGATTGATACTGGTCGGGCCAGTACTGCCGTGGCATCCCCCCAGGTTATTGAGAGCGACAACAAAGAACCGGCGGGTATCGATCGGTTTCCCCGGGCCAATAAAGTTATCCCACCAGCCGGGCTTACGATCGGCCATACTGTGATAGCCTGCGGCATGATGGTGCCCACTGAGGGCGTGGCAGATCAGTACAGCATTGGAGCGGGAGTGGTTCAGTTCACCATAGGTTTCAACCATCAGCTGAAACCCTTCCAGCCGCTCGCCACAGTTCAACGACAGTGACTGATCAAACGGTATGACTTTGGGCTCCACGAGCCCAACCGAATCGGCAGGCATCAATTCAGGCATAAACTTCCTATTTCTTTTTTGTTGGTCATAGCACAGCGCCCTGAAGGTGCCTTTCTACACATTCCCGATCCGCAGTAAAGTCATCTTGACCTTACCGAAAGTCGTTCACTATGGCTCTTAAGGCTTGTTATTAATCAGTAAAGAACGCTCTCACAGAAACAAAGAGAGCTACAGAAACTGTCGGCAGTTTATCGCCTTCATTTTTTTTTGTCAGCTTATCCGGGGTTGATTATCTGACGATTGCCTGGCTAACCGCGGGTGATTAGGTTCTGACGACAGGTAACTCCAAAGCCAGTTCCGTCAACGCCAGGACATGGCTCAAAAAGTAGCCCTCAACCTGTCGTGAGCAAAAGTGAAGGTGTCGTTCATTAATGTATTGATCAACACTTTGATTGTTGACCAGGGAAATATAGAATGCCCGAATCGCCTCATCTTCAACATTCAAGGCTGAAATAATTCTGGCACAGGGCTGAGAAGTCTTGCTCATTTGGAACTCCCGAAGCAACAGGCTTCTGGGTACTTGTCTTCCTATGAAGGACTATCCTGCAATGACGCTTCATTCGGAATGAGCCCACAAGGCAACAGATTGCTCTGCTTTAAAATGCATCGTACTGATACCGATAAATTCAACGATAATCTTGAATTAAACCTAGTATAGTCAGGCTTTACTGAAGTATTCTTAATGGCAGCAAACTCTCGCGATCAAAACCGCGATCAAAACCGATAAAAACGTGCTATCGTAACTTTCCGCAATAGTGCAAACTATTGAATACTTTTCACAGACCTCTCGGTGCAAATGTCGTTATGTCTATTGAATCCCTAGGCCAACTTGAATCAAGACTCCAGAACCTGATTGACAAACTGGAACTGTCAAGAATGGAAGTAGAAGACCTCAGGTCTGCTAATACCCGACTTGAAGAAGAGAATATCCAGCTTAAGCAGGAACTCTCCGCATGGGGTGAGCGTGTGACTGCCCTGTTGGGTAAACTGGATATTGTCAATGAGGAAGAAACCAGCGAGCACGAAGCTGTCGCATAAATTATGGGGCATCCATGCCCCACGATTTATCAGCCGTTTTATAAGGCAGTCTCGGCGTTTTCGATGGCTTCCAGAGCTTCCATCCATGCCTCTTCTACTTCTGAAGTCTGCTGCTTAAGTCCCGTTTGCCGCGTCAGCAGTTCTTTCAGTTTCTCTTTAGCCGTTTCTTCGTAGATCAAAGGGTCTGAGAGCTGTTCTTCAACTTGCGCCAATGAGGATTGCAGGTCTTCCAGCTGACTTTCCAGTTGCTCCGCTTTTTGCCTCAAAGGCCTCAGGGCTTTACGCCGTTCAGCCTCCTGTCGTCGTATGTCTTTTTTCTGTTGTGAAGAACTGGTGATGTCTCCTGCGTTCTCACTGCTGCTACGGGATTCATTGCGTTCCCTGGAGCGCAGCTGAACCAGCCATTGGCTGTAGTCATCAAGATCACCTGAATATGCTTCCATTCGGCCATCATGAACCAGATAGAGTTCATCTGTCGTGCTGCGGATCAGGTTGCGATCATGGGAAACCAGAATCACTGCCCCTTCGAATGACTGTAAGGCCATGGTCAGGGCCAGACGCATATCCAGATCAAGATGGTTGGTTGGCTCATCAAGCAACAGCAGGTTTGGTTTTTGCCAACCGATGATCGCCAGGGCCAGTCTGGCTTTCTCACCACCGGAAAACCCTTGAATCGACTCAAGGGCCTTATCCCCATGAAAACCAAACCCGCCCAGAAAGTTTCTCAAATCCTGCTCTCTGGCCTCTGGCGAAAGCCTTTGCAGATGCAGCAAAGGGCTGGCATTGAAATCCAGGCTCTCCAGCTGGTGCTGGGCGAAATAGCCAATCCTTAAGTGCTCTCCCTGATGAACTTTGCCCGAAATCAGTGGCAATTCCCTGGCGAGCGTTCTGATCAGGGTTGATTTACCCGCACCATTGGCGCCAAGCAGCCCGATCCGACTGCCAGGTTGAATGTTGATGCCCAGTTTTAATAACGGCTTATCACCGTAACCGAGTTCTGCCGAATCCAGCACCAGTAACGGTGCTGACATCTTATCGGCTTCCGGAAAGGTAAAAGAGAATGGTGAATCCACATGGGCCGCTGAAATTTCCTCAAGCCTTGCCAGCGCCTTCAGACGACTTTGTGCCTGCTTGGCCTTGGTCGCCTTGGCCCGGAAACGCTCAACAAATTTTTCCATATGAGCCCGCAGCTTCTGCTGCTTCTCAAAGGCAGCCTGCTGCTGTTGCAATCGCTGTGCGCGAAGGTGCTCAAAAGCCGAATAGTTGCCACGGTACTGGAACAGTGTCTGATGTTCTATGTGGAGCGTATGATCGGTAATGGCATCGAGAAAATCCCGGTCATGGGAAATAACCAGCAACGTTCCCGGGTATCGCCTGAGAAAGTTTTCCAGCCAGACAATGGCATCAAGATCCAAATGGTTGGTGGGTTCATCAAGTAGCATGATGTCGGACGGGCACATCAGCGTTTTTGCCAGATTCAGGCGCATCCGCCAGCCACCGGAAAAGTCGCGGACACTTTTTTTCAGTACCTCGTGATTGAAGCCCAGTCCATGCAACAGCTGTTCTGCCCGGGAACGGGCGGTGTAGCCATCAGCGCTCAGCAGCTGCTCATGGAGATCGGCCAGTTTTTCGTGCTTTCCTGCGGTTTCTGCTTCAGTAATTGCCTGCTCTATCCGGCGCAGCTCAACATCACCATCCAATACATAGTCCACCGCATTGCGGTCCAGGACATCAATTTCCTGGGCCATATGGGCCAGTCCACGCCCCTTATCAAACGCGAGCTCACCTTTATCCGGTTGCAAATCTCCGGTAAGCAACGCAAGCAGGCTTGATTTGCCACACCCATTGGCACCCACAAGGCCAACGTGCTGACCGGAATGGATGATTGTTGATGCATTCTCCAGAAGGAGCTTGCCAGACCTTAACAGGCTGATGGAATTCAATGTGATCATTGATACGGTCTAATTATGGACGTCCGGTTAAACCTGATAATAAAGGGCGATTATCCTGACGCCGGAAAAAACAGACTGCTTCTCTACTCTCCTTGCCTTGCCAGAGAGTATCATCGAAGCAGTAAAGTTCGCTTAAGCAAGCGCTCCAAGGAAATTTTTCAGCGTGATAATAATGATCACCATGATCATCAGGGAAAAATCCAGCCCGCCAAGGGGGGGAATCACTTTGCGTATACGACTGGTGAGCGGCTCGGTAATCTGGAACAGTAGCATCAGTCCCGGGTTATAGCTGTTCGGTGCTACCCAGCTGGCAATGGCGATAATAATCAGGCTGAACATATAAATATTCAGAAACTCGATGCACAGTTTAATCAGGCTACTGATCAGGACGCTGGGGAAAGGAATGGTCGCCAGCGAGTACCCTCCCATCAATAGCAATACATAGAGCAGGACGATCTGAAGTATCAGTGCCAGCACCAGAGAGGCCATATCCACACCGCCATAACCGGGAATGATCTTGCGGACAGGGTTGAGTAGTGGCGATGTTGCCTTCACGATGGCCTGGGAAATAGGGTTATAAAAGTCGGCTCGAACCAGCTGAAGCAGGAAGCGAATCAACACAGCCATGATATACAAACCACCCAGAGTTTGGATCAGGAAGCTGAGACTCGAAGAAAGTGCAGACATAGAGTGTATTGGTTACCCTGTTTTTCAATCAATAAATGTTAATACAATAAAGGCTTATCACCGTACGTCAACAGGCTGAAAATCAGTCCTTCAGGGCTTCTGCCAGCTCTATCGACCGGTTGACGGCAGCATTCATTGCCTTCTCTACCAGCTCAGGCAACCCCTGTTCCTGAAACGTCTTTATGGCCTGTTCCGTGGTTCCGTTGGGAGAGGTAATGCGACGACGAAGTTCGGCGGCATCAACATCACTTTCCGTCGCCATTCTGGCCGCCCCAAGGGCCGTTTGCAGGGTCAGCTGTCTTGATGTTTCTGCATCAAGGCCAAGACGGGTACCGACCTGTTCCATAATCTCCATCAGCAGGAAATAGTAGGCCGGGCCACTGCCGGAAACAGCAATGACCGCATCAATTAACGACTCCCGGTCAACCCACCTGGCAATACCAATGGCCTTAAAAATATCATCAGTCAGCACTTTCTGGGCAGTACTGACATTGTTGTTGGCGAACAGACCGCTGGCACCACATTGCAGCGCAGAAGGTGTGTTCGGCATACTGCGAACGATTGCGCGGTGTTCTCCTCCCCAGTTCTGCAAGCTTTCCATGGTTATGCCGGCAGCGACGGAGATGATCAGTGCATCCGGTTTTATGGACGGAGTTAAGTCCGTCAGAACCGCTTTCATCACCTGTGGCTTCACACAAAGCATAATGACGTCAGCCTTGCTGACGGCCTGGTGGTTGTCCACGGTGGTTTCAATATTAAATTTTTCGCGGATATCGGACAGCGTTGCTGCCGTTTTTGCAGTAGCAATCAGCTGATAGGTTGGCCAGCCATTACTGATCAGGCCACCGATAATAGCGCTGGCCATATTACCAGCACCGATAAAAGCAAAGGTTGACTCAGTCATGGGTTGTTATCCGTTTGAGGCTCCTGTTGATGAGCGAGTCTGGAGCCAAACAGCGCAGTCCCTACACGAACCATGGTTGAACCCTCCTGAATAGCGGACTCAAGATCATCCGTCATGCCCATCGACAAGGTATCCATGGTCAGCGAGAACTCAGCATTCAGGGTATGCAACGCATTGGTCATTGCCCGGAAAGGCTCGCGCTGTCGGTCAGGATCCATTTCAGGGGCTGGAATAGCCATAAGCCCACGCAGGTTCAGGTTGGGTAGACGGGCAATGGATTGCACCAGTGATGGCAGCTCACTCAGGCTGATTCCGGATTTTGTCCCTTCCCCGCTGATATTCACTTGCAGGCAGATATTTAATGGGGGAAGTTCCCGGGGGCGTTGATCATTCAGCCGTTGCGCGATTTTCAGGCGGTCAACACTGTGAACCCAGTCAAAGTGGCTGCTGATATCCCGGGTTTTGTTGGACTGGATGGGACCGATGAAATGCCAGTGGATGTCCGCAAGGTCATTGAGCTCATTCATTTTGCCCAGGGCTTCCTGAAGGTAGCTTTCACCAAAATGCCTTTGACCCAGATGCCATGCTTCACGCACCATAGAGGCAGGTTTGGTTTTGCTGACGGCCAGCAGTTGCACTTGCCCGTTGCGATCGCAGGCCTGCTCAGCTTGATGAATTCGGTTATAAACCCGTTGAAAGCGGTTTTGTAATAAGGTCATCAGGTTGTACATTACCGGGATAATAAATCAGCTAGTTTACCTGCTTCCTGGTGCAAGGGGGATAATAAATGGATATTACTGAACTATTGGCGTTCAGCTATAAACAGGGGGCTTCGGATCTGCATTTATCAGCAGGGCTGCCGCCGATTATTCGCATCGATGGCGATGTCCGCCGGATCAATCTGCCGCCCATGGACCAGAAGGAAGTTCATGGGCTGATCTATGACATCATGAACGACAAACAGCGTAAAGATCTGGAAGAACACCTGGAAGCGGACTTCTCGTTTGATGTCCCTGGCGTTGCCCGTTTCCGTGTTAATGCTTTCAACCAGAACAGGGGGGCAGGGGCGGTGTTCAGGGCAATCCCCAGTAAAGTACTGACCATGGATGACCTGGGCATGGGCCAGGTATTTAAAACCATTGCGGATAAACCCAGGGGGTTAGTGCTGGTGACTGGCCCTACCGGCTCTGGCAAGAGTACCACGCTGGCCGCCATGATGGATTACATTAATGACACCAAATACCAGCATATCCTGACCATTGAAGACCCCATCGAATTTATCCACACCCCGAAAAAGTGCCTGGTCAACCAGCGGGAAGTGCACCGGGATACCCATAGCTTCAGCAGTGCCCTGCGCTCTGCGTTGCGTGAAGATCCGGATATTATCCTGGTCGGTGAAATGCGTGACCTGGAAACCATCCGCCTGGCCATGACGGCTGCTGAAACCGGCCACCTGGTGTTCGGTACGTTGCACACCACCTCGGCGGCAAAGACCATTGACCGTATCGTTGATGTATTCCCGGCGGAAGAAAAGTCCATGGTGCGTTCCATGCTCTCGGAATCACTCCAGGCGGTAATCTCGCAAACCCTGTTGAAGAAAAACGGCGGAGGCCGTGTAGCTGCCCATGAGATTATGCTCGGCACCGCCGGTATCCGAAACCTGATTCGGGAAGATAAGGTTGCCCAGATGTACTCGGCCATCCAGACCGGTGGCGGGCTTGGCATGCAAACCCTGGACCAGTGTCTGATGGACCTGATGAAAAAGGGACTGATCACTCGTGATGTCGCCCGTGAAAAGGCCAAGGATCGTGATGCGTTTTAGGTGACCATGTTCAGGCGCCCATCTTTAGCCCGGATATTTCATAACTGATTTTGCACAATGGTAAATATGAAATTCCGTGATACAGTCTGATGTCGTATATAAGGTGAGATATTGCTAAATGACATTGGATGAGTACATTGATGCTTTGCCTGCCAGAAGGCTACTAAGTGGGGCCAAAAGAAAAATTCTTGTTAGCTTGTGGGGGGATGGCCAGTCATTTCCGGGTACTTGGGTAAAGAGTTCATATCTTCTTGAACTAACCGGACAAAAGTATTTTGACAGGAGAGCGCGTGAGCTGAGAGATGAGCTTGGTTGTGATATTGAAACCAGGCATTATGATGGAGAGCATTGTTGGAGATTAAATTCAACAAAAATCAGTCAAGGTAACACACGGCAATATCTTTCTGAAAAGCAAAAAAAAGAGCTTTTCAATAGCTGTGATTATCAATGTTCTATTTGTGGAAAAGAGACTGGTCCGGGTGTCAGGGGGCTTCAAGCGGATCACAAAGTACCTTTGATAAGAGGTGGATCGCATGAGTTTTCGAACTGGCAGGGTATATGCAACGAGTGCAAATGAAAAATGAATTGGTAATTAAGGCTCTGGAATTTTACTTCAAAAACCAATAGCTAGTTGTTGTTGGTCGTGTTTAATCACTTTTTCGGGTTTTGTCTGCTTGAGCAGTGCAAGCTTTATTTGTGTACCTACGGCTGCGGCAACAGGTGGTGGGAAGGCGTTGCCAATCTGACGGTATGCATGGGTTTTTGTACCAAAAAACTGCCAGCTGTCAGGGAAACCCTGGATTCTTGCGGCCATTCTCAGAGAGAGATATGGCATATTCTCAAGGCCTGTTTTACCAACAAAATTAGCATCAGGAGCTTCATACATTACGTTGTGACCATTTACTGATAGCTCAGCCCAGGCTTTTTTTGCTCTGGTGGGGCCAAGATCAGGGCCACCATGTTTTTTTGATCCTCCAACCAAAGTAGGGGCAATTGAATTTGCTTTTTTCACCCAGCTTTTCACATGAGGCCAACCATTTGCTCCCATGAGATCTTCGAGTAAAGTTCCAACAGTCATGTTGTTGCTATTTGGGGTTGGCCATTTGAAGAACTGTTTATAATCTGTTCTCAACGCAACCATTATAACCCTGGGTCTAAGCTGGCAGACGCCGTAGTCCGATGCGTTTAACAGTTTCCAATCTGACCAATAACCAAGGTTTTCAAGATGGCTGGAGATATGCCTGCGGTACTCATCAAATTTAGGGTCTAGAAGTCCCCTCACATTTTCGAGCATTACTGCTTTTGGTTTTGACTCTTCTACTATCCTTAGCGCTTCATCAAACAGATTTCTTTCATCATCAGTACCAAGCTGCTTCCCGGCATGACTAAACGGTGGGCAGGGAACACCGCCAGCGATTAAATCCACTTGTCCCTTAAAAGGTTTTGCGTCAAATGCTCGTAAGCAGCCCTCAACTACATTCCATTCATGGCGGTTAAGCCTTAAGGTTTCACAAGCATGATGATCGTTTTCAACTAAGGCCAGATGTTCAAACCCTGCCATCTCCAAGCCAATAGCCTGTCCACCACCTCCAGCACAAAGTTCAATTGAAGTTAGCATTATGTCTCCGATGATTTGCCAGTTGAAAATATTGTACTGTATTTATAGACAGTGAAAAATGTAAGATTATCCCAATTTGGATAGTGTTTGACCTTAAGGTAGACATTAAACGCCTACTCCCTGCTTCGGGAAGTAAAAGACAAAACCACGAAGGAAACAAATGTGCAAATTATTCCGGGACAATTCCTAAGAGGTACCCATCAGGTGCTCATTCCGGGGATCATTCAGCCAGGCTTCCAGGATAATCTGGGCGGCCATGGCATCCACCGGGTTTGATCCGTAATGCCCTTTATGGCCAAGCTTGTCGGCCCATTCTTTGGCTTCAAAAGACGTTAGTCGTTCATCCGCTGGATAAAATGGCAGGTTGAAGCGTCCATGAATCCGGTTACCAAACTTTCTGGCGCGTCGTGACATGTCTGACTCTGAGCCATCCATATTCAATGGAATGCCGACGACAATGGCATCAGGCTTCCATTCGTTGATAAGCGCTTCAACCTGAGCCCAGTCCGGGATGCCATCTCTTGCTTTCAACGATGGTAGGGCCGAGGCGGTTCGGGTAATGGTCTGTCCAGCAGCAACGCCGATGTTACGGGTGCCAAAGTCAAAACCCAGTACGGTACGTAATTTCTTATCGGTCATCAATTTTTAGTCAAAAGAGCCTATGCATGGCCAACCTGGTCAGAAATCAGGTTGATATTAACACCCAGTGTGCTGGCTGCTGCACTGAGCCTCAGGTGGTAAGGTATATCGAAAACAATGGATGGATGCGCCTCGCAGGTCAGCCAGGCATTCTCGGAAATTTCCTTTTCCAGCTGACCTGCTCCCCAGCCGGCATAACCAAGGGCAACCAGCGCCTGCTTTGGGCCTTTGCCTTCTGCCATTGCCACCAGTACATCGGTTGATGTGGCCAGTTGCAGTCCCGGGCATATCTCCAGGCTGGCATTCCAGCAGGACTCTCCGGAGTTCAGGACAAAACCTATCTCCTGGGACACCGGGCCTCCAGAGTATACCGCGTGCTGACTCACGCCTGACTGCTCGTGGTGATCAATACCAATCTGCCGGAATATCTCGCTCATCGGCAGAGTGCTTGGTCGATTGACCACAATACCCAGGGCACCTTCCGGGCTGTGCTCACAGATAATAGTCAGCGTTTCAGCAAAAGAAGGGTCCGCCATGCCGGGCATGGCAATCAGGAAGTGACTTTTGAAATTCTGGAAAGGAACACTGCTCATAGCGGCAGTATTAGGGTAAAGCGTATTTATGGCAAGTCTTGATACTTATATTCACTCGATACACTAAAGCTTACTGGCTAAATAGTCGATCCCCCGGCTCAAAGCGCCAGGTACGGATGATCTCGACGATATCATAGCTCTTGAGTGTGTCGTCGAATGGGGCAAAGGGGGACGCCATTCTCACAATACGAACCGCAGCATCATCCAGTACCCGAAAGCCAGAGGATTCCAGTATCTCAACCGTTGACAGCGTACCATCCCGGTTGATCGCGACCATCAGGCGCAGCTCGCCATAGAGCCGGTCCTTACGTGCTTTTTCCGGATAGTTGATGTTGCCAACTTTCTCAACCTTTCGCC
Organism: Endozoicomonas sp. SESOKO1; assembly: GCF_024606265.1. Classification (GTDB taxonomy): domain Bacteria; phylum Pseudomonadota; class Gammaproteobacteria; order Pseudomonadales; family Endozoicomonadaceae; genus Endozoicomonas. The sequence continues at coordinate 1,557 of NZ_JAHHPP010000388.1, read as the reverse complement.
GCCAGGACTCTTTATAAAATGCGCCGGCTTCCTGCAATGTTGATGCCGCTGTCAGCCGCTTGATACGGGGGCGCCTGGCGTACTCCTGGCGCTGCTGATGGAATTGGGCTTCAAGGCTGGCAATTTCATTTTTCAGGTCAATGTGCCGGCGTGGTTTATCTTTTTCGACCGCTACGGGTTCCGGTTTTTCACTGTCATCCGCCGTGGCCACTTTCTGGGTGCTCTTTGCCTGTGTGGTTACCCTTGTCTGTTGGGTCAGGGTTTGCTCAGGCTGAGCTGCCGTTTGTGATTGTGGCTGGACTTCCTTAATTGTGTCTTCCTGAAACTGTGCCAGCTGGTCACTGGAGGGCAATGCTTTTTCTTCCAGCGTCCCACTGCCCTGTTGATTGATCTGGGCCAGGTAGTCGGCTTGTTTTGGTTTCTCTTTGCTTTGATAGCTGGCCAGGGTCACTTCCAGCGTTGGCGGTGGTGCAGGCTTGTCCTTAAAGCTGAACGTTACCCCCAGTACGATCAGAACGTGCAGAACCGCCGCCATAAACAGGGTAAAACCCAGACGGTCTGCCGTCGATATGGTTGCTGAAGAGATGGTAGCTGGCTGAGTCATAGCGTCCTGATTAATACGACAAGAACCCTTTTTTCAGGGCAGACCTGATATTAAAGACTATATGCAAGATCCCGTTGAAAAAAAACAGTCTGGGGATTAATCGTCTGGTCAGGGTCTGGCCTTGAGTTTTTCCTCAATCTTATCCATCAGCTGACCGGCGATGTTGAGGGCAAACTGGTTGTCCAGTTCCCGGATGCAGGTCGGTGAGGTAACGTTGATTTCTGTCAGGTAGTCACCAATAACATCCAGTCCGACAAAGATCAGGCCTTTCTTGCGAAGTTCCGGTCCTACCTGGCGGGCAACCCACAGATCCCGTTCACTCAGGGGGCGTCCTTCACCGGTGCCGCCCGCTGCCAGGTTGCCCCTGAGTTCCCCGGCAGCCGGAATGCGCGCCAGGCAGTAGGGAACGGGTTCCCCATCAATCATCAGGATGCGCTTGTCACCGGATGTAATATCCGGAATAAACTTTTGAATCATGGCCTGGCGCTGACCCATTTCCGTCAGGGTTTCAATGATTACGCTTAAGTTCGGATCATTTGGCTTCGCGCGAAAAATAGAGCTGCCGCCCATGCCATCCAGTGGTTTCAGTACCACGTCGCCATGTTCTGCCGCGAACTCTTTCAGCAGCCTTGGGCTGCGGGAAACCATCACCGGGGGCGTGCATTGTGGAAACAGCGTGGCAAACATCTTTTCGTTACAGTCGCGGATACTGCGGGGGTTATTAACAATCAGTGTTCCGGCCGCCTGAGCCTGTTCCAGCAGGTAAGTGCTGTAAATAAACTCCATATCAAAGGGAGGGTCCTTGCGCATCAGGATGACATCCAGCGCATCCAGCGGCATCTCCTGACGTTCCTGCAGTTCAAACCAGTGTTCAGGGTCAGCATTCACGGTTAATGGCTTAACGCTGCCCATGGCGATGCCTTCTTTCTGATAAAGGTCGGCCTGTTCCATGT
>NZ_JAHHPP010000387.1 GCF_024606265.1 Endozoicomonas sp. SESOKO1 | reverse complement strand
TTTGACGAAGAAGCAGGAATTTTTAGACCAATTTATCGCAACCGCAGTAGGACAGTCTTAAGTCCGACAGGCTCTTAGCCAATAGACGGTAATACACCACCTATCACCCCAAACTGGGCAACAATCACCAAAAGCCCAATAATAATCGCAATGGCCAGTGCCGGAATACCACCGGCCACTTGATAGGGTTCTTCCATATGCAGCTTACGAACCTTCCAGACCAGTGCCACGGGAATAAATACCGCCAGAATCACCAGGGCCACAGCGGCATAACCAAGCGCCGTGACAAAACTTCCCGGCATAAAAATAGCCGCCAGCAGCGGGATCAATAGCGTCAGCGTAATGGTTTCGATGCGCCCCCAAATGCCATGGGAACGGCCAAACACTTCTGCCAAATAGTCAAATAGCCCAAGCGCTACCCCCAGAAATGACGTCCCCAGGGCAAAGGCGGCGAATGCACTGATCAGATAATCAAAACTGGACGTACCGGAATGGTTCCCTATGGCATCCATCAGCGACGTTACCCCATCCGGACGATGTGCCATGGTCACTACCACAGTAGAGGAAACCACACCAATCACCACCGCCATCCAGACAACGTAAATACTGAACGGCAGGGCGCTGCCACCAATCAGTGCATAGCGAAACCGCCGGGGTTTTCCCTGAACATACTGAACAACAGTGGGTACCGCACAGTGATAGCCAAATGAGGTATATAACACCGGCAGCGCAGCCAACAGAATGCCCGGGGTGCTGCTCTCCAGCCCGAGGTTACTCAAACTGACCTCGGGCAATAGCGAAAATACGATGTAAAGCAGTAAAACCAGCATCAGTGCAAACATCACCCGGTTGACCACATCAACGACCCGGGTACCGGTCACCACCAGAATGGCAACCAGCAACACCACCACCGTCGCCGTGATTCGAAAAGGCAGATGAACCCCCTCTTTTGCCAGCAGACTGCCCAGAACATTGGCCCCACCGGAAATATAAGCGGCGCACAGGGAATAATAGAGAAACAGCATGGCCACAACGGCAACACCCTGACCAACCGGCCCCATCAAACGCCCCATGACGCCATGCAGGTTCTCTGCTTCCGGGCAGGCCCGACAGGCCTCGGCAATCAACAGCCCGCCATAGGTTGATAATCCCCACATCAAAAACATCAGGAATACGCCCCACCCCAGACCTGTCAGTGCTGACACCAGGGGCAACGCCAGCATGCCGGCACCAATGGAAGTACCGGCAACCAGAAGGCTGCTACCCAACGTCTGACTTTTCATAGTCGGTCCACCTGTTTGTTAAAACCAAAGCCACTAAAAGTGGCTTTTGAAAGTGGGAGTCTTAATAAGATAGGTCGACAAGATGACTCGATAAATAACCTGTCAGCACTAATAATGGATCGAATTAGAATTTTTTCTACTTATCAGGTTATTTTGTCAGAAGGGGATGGCCTGTTGAATTTTTGCGGGCTGGCAATAAAAGCTCAACAGGCTCCTGCCGATCAGCCGCAGCACTTTTTATATTTTTTCCCGCTGCCACAGAGGCATGGATCATTTCGTCCCGGCACTTTTTCCAGTACTGTCGTTTTAGGTGTATCTTTCAATAACTGCAACGCCGAGGTATCTTCCGGGGCCTCTTCATCCACGTGAATCTGACAAAACCAGCCATTTTCCAGAAACTCTGTTTCCAGCTCAGCCCTGCGCTCTTCAGTCTGAACAGTAAGAACAGCAGGGTTCTTTTCAGTCCCGAGACGAGCTTGCTTCTTACCGTCGAAAACCCGGTAGGCCTGCTTGTCGTCAATCTGAAGATTGGTCTGGGTATAAAATTTGCCCATTTGATCACCTGTTAAGCTGGGATACGTTGACCTCTCGGAACGAGAGCAAGAGGAAATGCAAAACCGTAGTATTTTACTGGAAGTCCCGGACATTAGCCACCCGCCAACGCCTTGTGCCAGTGTTCAATAACAGGCGACACCTTCCCTCACAGAATGTCGTCCGCGATACCATGATTGCAAAGTGCCGGATCGTTGAGGAGCGTGGGTGGAGCAATTAACGCTCCACCAGCTGTATTTATAAAGCCGTGTTTATAAAGCCATGTTTAAAAGAAAAGCCTATAAAAGACGAATACCATCGTCATCAATACTGATCCGGCGTTCTTTGTATAGCCCGCCAATCGCCATTTTGAACACCCGTTTACTGACTGAAAACTCCCTTTTGACTACCGCAGGGTCAGTACGGTCATTGAAAGGCAAAAAGCCATTCTCTGCCTTCAGCCTGGCAAGAATCACCGTGCCCAGGTCATTCATTCCCTGTTTATCAAAGCCCGGCTTTTTCAGGCATACATCCAGTTTCTGATCAGGCCGGACCCGTTTAATAAACCCGTCAAACTTCATTCCCATCCGGATTGGCCTGTCGATATCCTGGTCAAAAATAACCCCCAGGTATTTATTGTCGACAATTGCCGTATAACCAATATCTGTCCGGTCACCAATCATCAGTGAAACCGCCTGACCATTATTGTACCGATGTGGTGTTTTTGATGAGATTGAATCCAGAAATTTGCTTATTTTCGAAGACGCAACGATCCGGTAACCCTGCTGTTCCTGATAGACATAAACCACATAGAACTGGTCTTTGACCATGCGCTCTTTCTGTTCACTGAATGGAACCAGCAGCTCTTTTGGCATATTCCAGTCAAGGAATGCACCAATGCGATTGGTATCGGTAACTTTCAGGCAGGCGAATTGCCCGACCTGAACCCTGGGGCGGAGTGTCGTGGCAATGGGGGCATCATCAGAGTCCAGATAGATAAAAACATCCAGCTCATCACCCACCTGACACCCTTCTGGCACAAAGCGTTTTGGCAGCAGGATGTCGTCCAGCATACCGCCCTCAAGAAATGCACCAAAATCCAGAAGATTGACCACCTTCAGGTGGTTCATTCGACCTATTCTAACCATGAACCTGTCCGGCAATAAAAGCGGGCGAGAATTATATCATTCCAGTGGCAACTCTGCCGTCATCAGCAGCAAAAATAATGCCGCAGTCTGGTTGACAGGTTACTCCACAATCATTACTCCACAATTTACTCCAGAATCAGGGCAACATCTTCGCCATCTCTCGGTAATACCTCACCGATAATCGCCGCCTGCGGATGCAGGCCAGAAGCGTGCAATTCTGCCAGTATGTCATTCGCTAAGGCCCCAGGGGCACAGATTAACAACCCACCGGAAGTTTGCGCATCACAGGAAAGCATCTTCAGGTTGTAGTCCATTCCCTCACGGAAGCGGGCATCATCACTGACATACTGCAAATTGCGGAACGCCGCCCCCGGTATACAGCCATCGTCAAACAGCTCATAGGCTTCATCCAACAGCGGCACTTGCTGCATATCAAGGTGCAAGGTCAGCATGCTCCCATTGGCAATTTCACGGGCATGTCCGAGCAGACCAAAACCGGTAACATCCGTTGCACAACGAGTGCCGTATTTCACCATGATTTCAGCAGCGGTTTTGTTGAGCAGTTTCATCTGCGCCAGTGCCTTCTGATAGGCTCCAGCACTGGCCATCTGCTCCCGATGGCCAGAGATCAGTGCGCCAATGCCAATGGGTTTGGTCAGTATCAGTTTATCGCCAACTTGTGCCTGACTGTTGCTGATGACCCGTTCCGGATGGACTGTACCGATCACGGCCAGACCAAACTTGGGGGGATGATCCTCAATGGTGTGGCCACCAACCACCAGCGCCCCCGCCTCCATGGTCTTGTTCTGCCCGCCTTTCAGAATCCGGGCGAAACCGCTCACCGGCAACTCACTGGTAGAGTACATCATCAGATTCAGCACCATCAGCGGCTTACCGCCCATGGCAAACACATCACTCAGGGCATTGGCTGCGGCAATCTCACCAAATTCCACCGGATCACTGCACACGGGCGGGAAGAAATCGGTGGTAAAGATCAGCGCTGTTTCGTCGTTGATCCGATAGACCCCGGCATCATCATGGGTGGAGATGTCCACCAGCAGATCAGGGTGACCAGGAAACTGCAACTCAGTCAAAATCCCGGCTAATTCCGTCGGTGACAACTTGGCAGAGCAGCCGCCATACTCAACGGTTTTCAGCAGATCAATGCTGTCTGTTGACGGCTGTGTTAACGATTGCGAAGACATAAAACGCTCTCAACTTTCTTGTTATTCCGTATTCTATTCCGTATTGGCAAGGATCGCAGCCAGACCAGCCTGCTCCAGTTGCCGTTGTACCTGTTCAGCTAAGCCGTTGTCCACCTCAAGGCACATACCACACTCGGACGAAATCTGACGGGGCACTGGTACAACTTCGCAGGCAATATTGCTGTCTCGGCAAAACGCCTCTGCCTTGATCGCCAGACGCATGGAAGGCAGCAGCAAAAAGGATCGTTTCATACGCGGCTCTCTCTGGTGCTCTGCCTGGAGATAGCCGCCAGGGCAGTGATCAGATAGTCAAAATCAGCTGTCGTATGCAGTGGTGACGGTGACAAACGGCAACTGCCATCAGGAAAGGAGTTCAGGAATTGATGGGCGAGTGGTGCACAATGCAGTCCCGGACGGGTTTCTATACCAAACTCTTTTTCCAGCCTCCACGACAGAGTCGCCGCATCAATACAATCGTGCAGCAGGGAGATCACTTCGCCCTGGGCATCGCGGTTTTCGGTGCGCTGAATACGATAACCCGGCAGCGCCTCGATGGCCTCCATTAACGCAAAAAAGTCGCCACGACTGTGTTGCGACCCGGGCACATTGTCCAGTGCCGCTAATAACCCGTAAATACCAACCATATTGGGTGTACCCGCTTCAAAGCGGTCGGGCATGGTCTCCGGCATGGCCAGATGCTCGCTATTACTGCCAGTGCCACCAAGATGTAACGGCTGCACCGTGTCGGGCTGGCGAATAAACAAACCGCCTGTACCCGGTGGGCCAAACAACCCCTTGTGTCCGGTAAATATCAGATAATCAATACCCCATTCATCCACTCGCACAGGCAATTTCCCCAGCGATTGAGAGGCATCCACCATCAACGGTATCTGTCCAATCGCCTGCCTGATCTTCGCCAGTGGCTGAATAGCGCCGTTGACATTACTCTGGTGATTAATAATCACCAGTCGTGTGTTATCGGTCAGAACCGGAGCAATCAGATCAGGCTGAACGACACCATCAGCACCAGCCGGTAGTTGTCGAACAGTTATCAGCCCGCATCCTTCCAGCTGCGCCAGTGGTCGTGCAATAGCATTGTGCTCCAGAGGTGAAATCAACACTTCTGCTCTGGTAACTGCCTCAGGGCTGGTGAAGTCGATGCCTTGCAAAATCACATTGGCGGCGTGTGTCGCATTGTTGGTAAAGCAGAGATGCTCAACCTGGCTGATATCCATCAGTTGCGCCAGACGCTCCCGGCAACGCTCCACCACAGTACTGGCCCGAAATGCACGGGCATGGGAGGAACGCCCATAACTGCCACCTTCCTCCAGCAGGTAGCGGGTCATCGCCTGGGCGACAGCCGCCGGTTTGGGGAAAGTGGTGGCACTGTTATCGAAATAGGTTAAACAGCTGGTCATGGATAAACGGCTCATGGATAAACGACATGGCCGGTCTTGGCGATCTTGTCAGCAATCTCATACATATTGGAGATACGCCCTGCCACCAGCGTCTCTTTGATGGCAAAGAAATCGACACAGGCTCCACAAACGATCACATCAACGCCATCCTCTTCGAGTGTCCTGAGTGCTGCCTCTGAGCCAGAGCCCTGATTGGCTATCAAGGCACCGCCATTGTAGAGAATAATGGCCGTGGGTTTGTTCTCTAACTCACGCAGTGTATTGAGATAACCCTTGACCAGCAGTCGGCCCAGATCATCATCCCCATGTCCCATACAGTCACTTTTCAACACGACGATATAGTTGGCTGGCTGGTTGGCTGGTTGCTGCCCAACGGCAAGGCTTACTTCGGGCGCGGTGTTTGCCGCTGACTTTGCCCTGGCCGCTGCATTGGATATGGCGCTATCGGCTGCACGAGAAGCAACGATGACCCAGCAATCGTCGCCTTCCTTTTGCACACTCGGCCCGGCACCCTGATCGTTCAGGAAACTGACCAGGTTGAGATGGGCTATATCGTTATCCACCAGTACCTGAAACTGCTCACCGGCTGCCAGTGTTTTCCAGAGTCGCCGGGTTTTTATCAATGGCTGGGGACAGAGATGCCCCCGCATATCGAGAGTGTGTAACTCCGGGGTTGCTGATGTTGTTGGCTTTTGTGATTGATCTTGCACAGGGGAACCTCATGTCGCTGTGTTCAATAGACAGCAATTCTGCTGGCAGGGACGATATACGAAAAAGCGGCCCAAAGGGATAGAATTGTTACCCATTAGTTGTGGCAAATTGCACAATTAATGATCTACGTCAGTGTTAATTGAGCCTCGCTTCAAAGAGAATCGCTCTCAATTTTATTGCCCCCTGATTCAAGCTCCAGCTTGCTGCCTGCTGAACGTAGCACAGGGTCCGTATCTCTTAGAGAAGGGCCTTTAGAGAAGATCCTGTGGAGAATTTATTATGCCTATCCCGAAAAGAACCCAACCCAACAGCCATCTACCCGCAAAAGAACAGGCCATTGCCAACCGCAGGGCCGAGGGATTGCGACGTTATTCCGAAGCCAGCGACAAGATTCGCATCGAGGCCGAAACGCTCTATCGCAACGACAAATTCCTCTGTTCAGAAGCGGTCTTCACGACAGTTAATGATTATTTAGGGCAACCCGCTGACGCCCGTATGGTCAAAATGGCATCGGGATTCCCAGTCGGTATGGGGATGGCTGGTTGCCTCTGTGGCGCACTCTCCGGTGGGGTTATGGCGCTCGGGCTCAGCCATGGTCGGGAACAGGCCGGTGCCGAGATGGATAAGGATATGTTTCCCATTTCCGCCGAGTTGCATGACCGCTTCATCAGGCGTAATAAAAGCACTTGCTGCCGCAAACTGATCAAGGATGTGGAATTTGCCTCCCAGGCACATCGGGAGCAATGCATCCGCTTCACCGGTGAAGTGGCTGCCGATGTGATCGACCTGATTGAGAACGGCATCACCCTGGTGGATATGACCGATGAAGGTAAAACAGAAAACCCGGCAGATTGTGGCGGTTGCGAACCACAGCCCCGGAGTGCGTGACGGCAATCACCCTGAATGACCTGTGGTGACAGGCGTTCGGCCTTGAAGTAGTCCGAACCTTACTGGCCGAGTGTAATGAAGACAACAGCAAGTGCGCACCAGAACAGGGCGCACTTTATGCACCTTTACCGATTCAGTGTTACCGATTCAGTTTTACCAATCATTGCTGTACCGGAGCAGACTTAAGCTGAACAGAGGGCTTCACAGCCGTAATAAACATCACCTGGCCATTCTGGATCACTTCCGCCAACAGCTCATAGTTGCTGTCTGGATTAACCAGCTCGGGCGCATAGTTAACCATATAATCCACCACATCCACATTCCCGCCTACCTGGATTCGCTCAATGCCAATGATACCTGCCGGGTCATTGGGCATGGCGCTATCTTGCAGAACCACAATAATTTCAGAGCCCGGGGCAAAAGTACCTTCACTGGCAGCAATCTGGCCACTCACATAGGCTGACTCCGCAACGTAGGTCAGTTTCTGGTCACCACTGCGATTATTCAGCATCAGCCCATTCTCTTTTATGGCGATATTATCCAGTTTGGGGAAGGCTGCCAGATACTCTGCCTCCTTGGTCATAAAGGGTGCCGGGCAGGCGGCCCGGGTGCCTCCCATCGGGGTAAAGTGAATTTTATTGTTGGCAACCTGGTAACTGCCAAAGTAGCGGTTACACTGAGCCTGACCACTAATACGTCCATCCTGGGCAGTCGCAGGCCGAAGCTCCATGGTTACTCTTGGACCCGATGCGGCCTGACCGTTCATTGACGTCAATACCCAGGTCTTTTTCTCAACCAACTGGGGGTCAACACTGGTCAGCTTGTGGGAACTGCACCCGAACAGAGCAGCACCTGCAGCCAAAACAATACAAGAGTGGATCAACCTTTTCATGTCATACTCCAGCTACGGGAATAAAGATAAACCTGAAGGCTGTTGGACTTAAGGGACTGCAGCAAGAATCCTGGCGAGAATCGTCTTAAGTACGAGAGCCTCCCGGGGGAAAGCCATCAGCGATAGCCTGTAGAGGGTGACTGCCTGGGACAGAGTGGCCTGACCTCCGCAAAACATGGCCCTTTGATCAGCCAGAAAATCAGCAGCTGATAGAAATAAAGTAGTCGATCATCAGGTATTGCCGCCATTCTAATTTATCAGTCCGGGAATCCACCCGAACGTGGACTTCCCTGCACACGGTTTTATCAATCACTCGTGTATTGACTACTTTAAAGATGACCCTAAACGTGTTTCCAGTCATTCATGACAGTTAGTAAACCCCGGGAACTGAGGCGCATAATACCTATGCATTAAGGTGTAAGATTCAGTATGATCAGAAACACTGGCACAGAGTAAACAACCGATTTATGGCTCCAAAATCTACAGCAGCAAACAAACTTATCAGCCGGGGCTACAGCCTGGCTGAAGAGATTGCCAATAGTATTACCCACGGCCTGGGGGCCCTGCTGAGTGTTGCCGGCCTGACACTGCTGGTCACCTTTGCTGCCCACCAGGCTGATGTATGGCGGGTGGTCAGTTTCAGCATCTACGGCACCACCATGATTCTACTATTCCTTGCCTCCACGCTTTACCACAGCTTTCAGCACCCGAAAACCAAGAAAGTTTTCAAAATACTGGATCACTGTTCCATCTATCTGCTGATTGCCGGAACCTACACGCCTTTTCTTCTGGTTAGCATGAGAAGCGTCACGGGCTGGATTCTTTTTGCGGTGATATGGACGCTGGCAGCACTGGGCATCATCTTCAAAGTGGTGTTTGGATCAAGATACAAAAAACTGTCCATCAGTACCTACATTCTTATGGGATGGCTGGTGCTGATTGCTTCCGGAGAGCTGGCGGATAATTTATCAACTGGCGGAATATACTGGCTGGTTGCCGGTGGGTTACTTTACACCGTTGGCGTGATTTTTTATTTGTGGAAAAAGCTGCCCTTCAATCATGCGATCTGGCATCTGTTTGTGCTGGGAGGGTCTGCCTGTCACTTCTTTTCGGTTTTGTTTCATGTATTACCGCCAGTCTAAATAAAAATTTTGAATAAAAAAGCTTTCAGGTTCTTTGGAAACTTTTTGGCGTTAACTCAGTCAAATGAGTAAATAAATTTAAAATCAAGGTAACTATCATGAGCCCCCTGAAGGAACTCCAAACCAGTTTTGCTGGCCTGGGCTTAAACGTCAATGACAGAAACAGTGATGTTTGTTCAGGCGAAACATTAGCTTCTAAAAAAACAGCTTCTAAAAAAACAGCTTCTGAAAAAACAGCTTCTGAAAAAACAGCTTCCGAAGCAATAGCTTCCAATGGACGCCTTGCCAGGCCTGTCCCAGCAATACCTCCTACCTCGAAGCGAAGTACACCATCCTCACGCCAGGACCTGTTCCATCGCCTTGGCCTTGAAACAGCAAGGCGACAAAGCGTCGGGCTGCCAAGCATCAGGATTAACCCTGGAGAGCTTTCAGGAAGGCCCGCTCAACTCAGCCCACAACCTGGCCCACAACATAGCCCGCAACCTGACCCAGAAGCAACATCCCCTTCAATCAGCCAGCAATATCAGCAAACCCAGTCTTGTGGTGGCATCGTTAGCAAACCTTATGATAAAGATACTCAAGCGCTCAGGGATAAACTCATTCAATTAGCCAACATACCAAAATCTGTATATCCGAGGACTTACCCAGACCTGGCAGTTTGTGACACCCTTAAAGGGAGCAGAAATCGAGAATCAAAACAGTTCAAAAATATTTTTGATTATATTATGAGCCGATATGACCTGCTGTCTAATAGCTATTTTAAAAATCATTTAGTCTCGAAAAACTTACCAGAGGAGCTATTCAAGCCCGGAAATACTTTGTGCAACATTCCGGTGACTATTCTGGAATTTGTTGTTCATTTTCTTTTCCCGGAAGACCATATCCTCAAAAACATATCTTTTTCTGGAAAACACGGTTACCTGCTTTCCTACAGTGATGATGAAATTTTACACGTGTACCAACCTGTAAGAACCGAAATTACCCGTGGGATTGAGGGAGCTAAACCGGTTGAAGTCAAGTATACCGCTAATGAAAGACCGATCATTCAACAACAGGCAACCAGAGGCTGTGCTTATGCAGCCGCGGTGATGTTAATGTATCAGCATAATAAACGTTCCTTTTCGGTAAACACCCTGATATCAACAAACCTTGGTGACAGCCTTATATCCCAGGCACTGTCTTCAGCGGGTTTATTCCCATTTAAAACCCGGTTTGCAAATCTTGAAGAACTGGCCCTTGCGGTCAATCGGGATGGGTCAGCAATAGTCTCAGTGAGTTTCGCAACAGGAGCTCATTTCGTTATTGTTGATGCGGTTACAGATACATCGGTTCTTATCCGGGACCCATACCACGGCTGGGAGGTTGATATCCGCCGGGAGGCATTTGAAAAATCCTGGGAAAAAGACGCCATTCAGGTGAAATAGCCGCTAATCCGGGCTACTGAAAAACCAGTAGCCCGCAGAACCATTAACGATTACCGTTATTATCGCGACGTGGACGACGATCACCACCACGACCACCTTCACGGCGGCCACCTTCGTAGCGACCGCCCTCCTGGCGACCACGACCACCATCACGACGGCCACGGCGCTCTGATTGAGGCTCATCACCCGTCCACAGTTTCAACTCCATTGGCCGGTTGCGAATCCTGGCCCCTTTCAAGGCTTCAATAACGTTCTTGTCCATCCCTTCTGGCAGATAGACTGACGAGCAGTTATCAAACAGTCGGATATGGCCAATACTCTGTCCGGAGATTTTGCCTTCATTGGCAATGGCCCCCACCAGGTCACCCGGATTGATGCCCTGGTCACGACCCAGCTCTACGCGGTAACGCACCATGCCATCATTGTTGCGTTCACGGCCACGCTCACCACGTCTTTCGCCATCACGACGCCTGTCCCCACGCTCAGGACGGTCACCACGCTCACGACCTTCACGACGAGGCTGCTCGGGTTCTTTGGCATCCGGGAATGGGCGTTCTTTCTGGGCCATAAAGCAGAGTGCGGCTGCCATATCTTCATAACTCAGGGCGTTTTCCTGCTCAAGCTCAACAACAATCTCACGGAACACATCCAGCTCTTCGCCCATGTCCATTGCCTTGATGACATCTTCCTTGAACTGACGGATACGGATATCACGCACGTCACTCATGGAAGGCAAACGCATGGTATCAATACGCTGTCGTGTAGCACTTTCAATGGCACGAAGCATTCTTCGCTCACGATGGGTAGCAAACAGGATAGCGGTACCCTCACGGCCAGCACGTCCGGTACGGCCAATACGGTGAACGTAGGCTTCCGTATCGTAAGGGATATCGTAGTTCACGACGTGGCTCATGCGCTCGACATCCAGGCCTCTGGCGGCTACGTCAGTAGCAATCAGAATATCCAGGGATTTTTTCTTGAGACGGTCAACCACTTTTTCCCGCAGTGCCTGACTCATATCGCCATTCAGTGCCGCGGCCGCAAAACCACGGGCTTCCAGTTTTTCAGCCAGTTCAACCGTGGCGGTTTTGGTGCGCACGAAAATAATCATGGCATCAAAAGGTTCCACTTCCAGAATACGGGTCAGGGCATCCAGCTTGTGGAAACCGCTGACCATACAGACTTTCTGGGTAATGGTGTCAACGGTGGCGGTTTTCGCTTTAATCTCAACCGTCGCAGGCTCTTTTAAGTGAGTATCTGCAATTTTACGGATCTGGTAAGGCATGGTGGCAGAGAACAATGCCACCTGACGGTCAGCGGGCGTCTGCTCCATGATCCATTCAATATCATCCACGAAGCCCATACGCAGCATTTCATCCGCTTCATCCAGGACAACGGTTTTCAGATTGTCCAGTTTCAGGCTTTCGCGACGCAGGTGGTCCATGACCCGACCCGGTGTGCCGACAATCACATGGGTCCCACGCTGCAGGCTGCGCAATTGGCCACGCATATCCTGGCCACCATAAACGGGCAAAACATGGAACCCTTTCATATGACGGGCATACCGTTGAAAGGCTTCTGCCACCTGTATAGCCAGCTCACGGGTCGGTGTTAATACCAGAACCTGGGGATCACGCTGCTTCAAATCAACGGCTGACAGCAATGGCAATGCAAATGCGGCTGTTTTTCCCGTACCGGTCTGCGCCAGGCCCAGAAGGTCACGACCTTCCAGGAGGTGAGGAATACTTTGTGCCTGTATGGGTGATGGGCTCTCATAGCCGACATCCTGAACGGCCTTGATTACCGCTTCCGACAGGGGAAGGTCCGCAAAAGTCATCACGTTGTTGGTATCAGTCATTTGATACTCCATAAAATAAAAATGCCGCTGCAAGAATGGGTACGAACATCACGCTTACCTCAGGCGGCATTTTAATAATCAGAAAAACAGCAACCTATAGCACCCTCTGCAGCAAATTTGACAGACAGAAACGTTAGGACGGTGCGATGCGCCAGAGGTTTTCGGAAACATCGCAGGTCATGGACTTTCTGGTGCTACTACCCGGAACCGATGCCTGTGATCCTGAGTTCCGAATCGCCTGTGAGGTCCACGACTGCGTTTGGAGAGGCTTGATGAACAAGCTTGGCCTGCATTGGCCGAGGATAATAAGATCTATTGATCTTCCCGTGGCTGAACTCTTGATTGTCTTTCAATAGACGTTCAATAAAGCAGACAGTTTACTTTTCAGCCGGATTAAATGCAGGAAACGAAGCGCCAGGACTTCCCAATAATACCCCGGGTCCAACAAAAGGATTACGCCCGGGCTAGGAGGCTGACCGAGAATAGCGCCCGTAGCGAGGA
>NZ_JAHHPP010000386.1 GCF_024606265.1 Endozoicomonas sp. SESOKO1 | reverse complement strand
TTATTGCGATAATACGTCATGGAAATGGCTGTTTTTTCATCCATGCTGATGATATCGCCAAGCGCATCGGTCTTTCTCTGGACCAGCTGCAGGTTTTCCACATAGTGGATCATGCTGCGGGCATCCAGATCGGTCATTGCCGTCCGGTCACTGTAGGGAACCATGGACAGAAGACGTGTATAGCCATCCAGCTGTCGAATCAGCTCCTCTTCACCCAGAGCATGCCTTGGAGACGAGAGAAGGGCAATGGCAACCAGGTTTACCGGATTGATGACCGCCGCAGAGTTGATTCTGCCAGCCAGCATGTCTCCCAGATTCGACGTGGTTTTTACCAGCCAGTCCGGTTTGTCATCGGAACCAGAACTCTCTTTCCAGTTGGGTACCTGTAGGCTCAGGAATGAACCCAGGTCTACTGGCTCACCAAAGGTAATCCATGCCTTACCAAATTCATTCCTGAGCGCTGCCAGTGTGCGAACGATATCCATGGGTGACTCACTTTTCTTGGCCTCACCTCTGAGTTCGCCCAGATAGCTGGCCATTTCCAGCAGCTTTTCATAACCGATGTAGACCGGTACAAAGGCCAGAGGCTTGCGATTATCACGCAGGAAGCTGCGGACGGTGATGGACAGCATGCCGGTTTTTGGCGCCAGGGTCCGACCGGTTCTTGAGCGACCGCCTTCGATGAAATACTCGGTAGCAAACCCTTTATTGGTCAGTGTGTACATGTATTCATGGAATACCATGCTGTAGAGCGGGTTGCCACGGAATGTTCTGCGCATGAAAAAGGCACCGCTCTTACGCAGAATGGTGCCAACGACCGGCATATTCAGGTTAATGCCCGCCGCAATATGGGGAGGCGGTAAACCTTCATAGAACAGAACGTACGACAGCAGCAGGTAATCGATATGGCTTCGATGGCAGGGCACATAAACAATCGTATGGCTCTGTGCCAGTGCCTTTAATGGCTCGACATGATTGACTTTTACGCCGCTGTAAAGCTTGTTCCAGAACCAGGTCAGGATAATATCCAGGAAACGGATAACGGGCATGGAGAAATCAGAGGCGATTTCATTGGCATACTTTCTGGCTTTTGCCTCGGCTTCTGCCAGGGTGATTTCCCGGGCTGCAGCTTCTGCAGCAATGGCTTTCTGAATTCTGGGCGTATGAATCAGGCTGTTGACCAGCATACGACGGTGAGAAAGATCCGGCCCCAGGACCGACGCTTTTTTCTGGCGGAAATGGACACGGAGAATCCGGTTTACCTTGCGGACGCTGCGGGCATGGTTGTTACTGTCACCCATGATTTCCTGCAGTGACAGGGCAGGGCTGAAATACACCATGGTTTGTCGGCCATGAAG
>NZ_JAHHPP010000385.1 GCF_024606265.1 Endozoicomonas sp. SESOKO1 | reverse complement strand
CCGATGGTAGTGTGGGGCTTCCCCATGTGAGAGTAGGACATCGCCAGGCACCAAACAGATAATCCCGATAAAGTAATTTATCGGGATTTTTTTGTGACCAGAAAAAACTGATCCCTTACATCGCCAAAGGCGATGACGGGACATTCCGTTACTAAAAACCTACGATAATCAGGATTATCTGGTTTTATCTACATCGTCAACGCCACCACTTTACCGGAGTAAGTCTTACGCAGCTCTTTTGTAGGGATTAACTTCGGGCTGTAAAGTACCCCGACGGGGTCGCCTAGTCTTTTTGTACCCAATTTGCCACAAACTTGGTTTTCGTCAGTGGCAGAAACAAGGTAGTAGCAACCGTTGAATAAGGCAATAAAAAAGCAGATTAACCAAGATAATCATAGATTACTCGACACTGTTATTAGCCCCTTTGTCCAACTGTCAAAAACAGCTGCCCGGACATCATATTCAGAAGCCGTAACGAGTATTATGACTTTGCCTATAGCGCTGTATCTTGAGATTCAATAATTTCAGCCGCTTTAATAATCTGCTGCTTTAGCCATACCAGGCTTGGGTCTTTATCCCTGAGTGGATGCCAGGTCAGCAGATGGCGATAAGTCAGTTCACCACTGGCGATTGGGTAGTACATAAAGCCAAATTGTTGTTGATAATATCGGGCAATGGCAGAAGGCAGGGCAGTTACCAGGCCAAACTTTTCCATAAGGACAGGAACAGCGACAAAGCCGGATGTTTTAATGGCAATATGTCGTTCAACCCCCTGTTGCTGACACCACTCATCCAGAAGTGCCTGTGAATGCCCCCAGCTCGATGGATAGATAAACTTTAAGGATTCAATCGAATCAACAGCGATGACTCCCTGGACATTGTCTATGGGTTCAGGCGCAATCACTACGAGCTGTTCGGTCATAATACTGGCGGTTTTTAATGATTTTGCCAGTCGGCCCAGTGTTTCAAAGCCAATAACGAGATCAATCGCACCAGATTCCAGCTCCCTTGCATAGTCCGTTGCTTTAAGGCCTTCTATCTCAAATTTAATTTCAGGTGCCTGTTGGGCTATTCGCTCCATGAGAACTGGCAGTAAGACGAGTTCGACATAGTCGCCACCGGCAAGACGAAACCTGGCTCTGCTCTGGGCCGGTTCGAAAACCGGAGTACTGTTAATACTCTGTTCCAGCAGGAGCATTGCCTGTCGAACCAGTGGCGATATCAGTTTCGCTTGCTCAGTGGGTGCCATACCCCCATATACCGGGATGAAAAGGTCATCATTAAATTGTCGTCTAAGTCGGGAAAGGGCATGGCTGATTGTCGACTGTGAGAGATGGAGCTTCTGGGCAACCCGGCTGACGCTGCCTTCCAGCATCAACAGATCGAATACTCTCAACAAATTCAAATCAATGCGGTTCAGGTCACTCATAGCGGGTACAACTTAGATGGCAAGGCCTGGATCGAAGGTCTTGGTTTGGCATAAAGTATCGATAGGGTACATAGCTGGATGATGAGGTTTCATTGTATCAATAGATAGCTGTCGCATAAAATTCGCGAAACTTTTGATGCTACACGTTTGTGCGAAATATTCAGATGTTACGAAATTATCTCTTTCTTTTCGGTATTGGGGTTATCTGGGGATCCCAGTTCATTTTTCAGCAAATGGCGGTTGCTGATATTTCGCCGGTGTGGGTAGGCGCCGGACGTTCACTGATTGGTTTCCTGACGCTGGTCACCATTTGCCAGTTGATTAATGTAAAAAGTAACAGTGGCCAATGGTTTAAGTTCAGCCTGATTGGACTGCTGGAAGCGACGATTCCTTTCATTTTGGTCGCCTGGGGGCAGCAATACCTTGATACAGCGATTGCTGCAATTTTGATGGGAACCATCCCATTCTTTACGGTGATTCTGGCTCCTCTTATTATCAAAGGGGCACGTATCACTTTTGCGGGTATTGGCAGTGTATTGTTAGGTTTCTCCGGCCTGGTTATGTTGTTTTACCCTGAGCTAACGTCTGGTAACGGTACCATTAACCTGATGGCAGCGGGCGCAATTATCGTTGCTTCAGCCTGTTTTGCCGTTGGCCTTCTATTGCTGAAGGGGGTGGAGAATGAGCATCCACTGATCATTGCCAGAAATGTTCTTGGCAGCGCTTCGGTTCAAATCATTCTCTTTGCGATGATCGTGGCCCCGGTCACTGACATTACGCCAACGGCGTCCAGTTTGATGGCTGTGACTTATCTGGGCACTCTGTGCGCGGGTGTAGTGTATTTACTTTATATGTTGCTGATTCGTGATGCAGGACCGGTATTTGCCTCACTGAATAACTATCTGGTCCCCATGATTGGCGTTTTACTGGGAGCGGGCATCAATGGTGAAGACCTGTCGGTTCATACCTGGGCAGCCCTTGCCATCATTATGATGGCTGTGGCCTTTAACCAGATATTCTCGGTTAACTCTGCCAAAGGCAGTAAACCAGAAGTGGTGTCCACTGAGGGATTTCTACCTTTCAAATAACGTCATTTGCTCTGCCTGACCGTCCACTTAACTCGAAGCGTAACGTCAGCAGGACTCGGCAGACGCTCATGGCAGTATAGTGGTAAATCTAAGAAAAAAATATCGGGTCATGCTTGCAAGCTGAACAGCTTTCCTTATAATCAGCCGCGTCTGGTCAGGGATGAGTTTGTTTTCCTGGTTCAGGTCTTGATGGTGGGCGTAGCTCAGTTGGCAGAGCTCCGGATTGTGATTCCGGCGGTCGAGGG
>NZ_JAHHPP010000039.1 GCF_024606265.1 Endozoicomonas sp. SESOKO1 | reverse complement strand
ACAATCGACCGGTCTGACGCCATCATCCATGCCATCAAGTGCACAGTCTTCGTCATCGACTTCGACAGCGGTGCTAACCACTGAAAGTACTGTTGTTCCCACCACAGCTTACAGCGATCAGTCAACAACTGGACTTTTATCTTCACCTCTATCTTCACCTCTGGATAGACCGGTCAACAACACGGCAACCCCGACTGCCACAGGCAGCCCTGATTCCCAAAGCTACCCAACGAGTGCAAAAACATCGCTCCCGGTGAGTCCGTCAAGTTCTCAGCTGGCCAGCTCAATGGCTACTTCGCCGACTCCGATAACTTCAGAATTGACCAGCTCTGCAACGCCATCATCAACGCTATTAAGCTCAAAGCTGGAAAGTACAATTCCTTCGTCGTCGGCTTCGACAATTTCAGAATTGGCCAGTTCTGCAACGCTAACGCCAGTGCTATCAAGCACACAGCAGGAAAGTGTCGGCACTTCGTCTTCGTCTCCGACAATGACGGAATTGACCATTTCTCCTGCTTTATCGCGAACGCTAACAACTTCAGAATCGTCGAGTTCAGCTGTTTCGCCTTCGACTTTCCCAACATCTCCACCGACCAGTCCGGCAACACTGCCGGGTTGCAGTGGGGCAGAAATTCCTGTTCGAAGTAATGCTGACCTGGCCAAAATCGGAAAGAACCAGGAGCTGTGCGCCAATGGTAAGGATGCCTATCCAGCCAATGGTAAGTATGCACAGATTGCTGATATTGATGCCGGTAATCTCAGGCCCATTCCGCGCTTCACTGGTGAGTTTAACGGTAACGGCAAGAGCATTAGCAAGCTGAAAGACTGCCTCTTTTTTCAGGTGGAAGGGGGAATAGTACGTAACCTGATGGTCAAAGAAGCCAATGTACATAAATTATATTACCACCATTTTCAAGGTGGTAAGGGCGTTGTCACCTGTGAAGCCAGCGGACACTCGCTGTTGAAAAATAACACCGTGGAACATTCTCATTTCAATTTGGAAGCAGGAGATGGCTCGGGAAATATTGGAATGCTGGCGGGAGAGATCAAAGGCAGCTCAAGACTGGAAGGCAACCAAGTCAAGCACTCGATAATGAGTGCATATACAAGAAAAAAGCATGGATATCATAATGTAGGAGTATTAACCGGAAAGGCCACAGGACCCGCTACCCTGGACAATAATTCGATTGACAATTGCACTATCACCACGAGAAGTAACCCATACGAAGATACGCGTATTAAGACCTGCACTGGCTTGATGGCTGGTAAAATGGTGGATAAAGTCACTGTCAAAAACTCGAAACTTACCAATAACCAGCTGACCGACAGCACGCGATATGTCCACGCCGGTGGTGTTGCGGGGTGTGCGAGTGGCACAACTATTGAGGATACCTATGCCTTCAATAACACCATACTTTCCGGGAGAAGGTTCAGTATTGACCCAAAGAATGCGGTAGTTGTTGCCTCAGCGTCGAGCTGCCATATTAGCAATACTACTGTTATCAAAAACATTCTTAAGTTAGATGGGTATGCTTATGACTCAAGATTTGACGGACCCTCTACGGGAATCGTAACAGCAAATTGCAAGAGTAGTACGATCAAACATACTCTGGCCGAACATAGTGAATTGTACTCCAAACGTTGGGCAGCTGTTGCCACTGCCTTTCTCGATTATCGATGCACGATCCATAACACCACTGCCAGAAATGTGACAATTAAAGCCGAAGGCAAAAGCTCTACAACTGTTGTTGCGGCGATTGCTGTGGCCAAGTTTGGAGAATACGCGCACTCCAACAATAAGATTAGCCAGACAACCGCTATCGATTGTCAGATATCAGCTCACGGAAGATATGGTTATGCCGCAGTGGGCGCTGGCTATCGAGGTCGAAGGGGAGATGTAACCATCAGCGATACCACTGCCTGCAACAGTACCATCAAGGGTGCTCACGCACGCATAGCCGCTGGCTACACTGATCATCCATTTACTCGCACCTATGCCTGTAACACCACAATCAACGCCCGGCTGGACAATTCTGGTTGTGACGAGGCAATCTGCCCGAAGGAAAGCACTGTCGCTCCACCCACGCTACTCACTGCCACTGCAGCTGGCGGCGACAATACAACAATTGATGCATTATCTCTGCCTCCGGAAACACGGGGCAGCAGCACTGTAACCCGGGCTACCACAGACAGCCCTGATTACCCGAGTTACTCACC
>NZ_JAHHPP010000384.1 GCF_024606265.1 Endozoicomonas sp. SESOKO1 | reverse complement strand
AGAAACGTTCTTGAGCGATCAAGAACCCTCGCCCGCCAGGGCGGGGAGTGTCAGCTACACTCAGGTTGCGCAATACTGTGTGATGATTTTTGCTTACCTGGTGCCCGCGATCTTTATTTCCATGATGATTACTGGCAACCCGATCCCACAGCTGGGCTTTGGCAGTAACGTCGAAGGCACTGGGCTTTCGGTGCTGGAGAAACTGAACGGCTTGTCTCAGAATCTGGGGTTTGCCCAGTATACCGATGGTTCGAAGTCCACCATTGACGTGTTCTTTATCACCATGGCTTTGATGGTCGGTACTGCGGGCTTGCCCCACGTTATCGTACGTTTCTTCACCACCCCAACGGTGCGTGACGCCCGTAAATCGGCCGGTTATGCGCTGTTGTTTATAGCTGTGCTCTATACCACAGCGCCGGCAGTGGCCAGTTTTGCCCGTATCAATCTGTTGCAGACCGTTTCCGAAGCCGAGTATGAGCAGCTGCCTGAGTGGTTTGCCAACTGGGAAAACTCTGGTCTGATGGCCTGGGTGGATAAAAACGACGATGGCAAAATTCAGTATCACCCGGGCGCTCCTATTGAAGGAAAACCGTCGTTTATTGAAACCCGGGGTGACCGTGGTGAGCGACTGGTCAGCAATAACCAGACTGGCAATGCCAATGAACTGTACGTTGATCGCGACATTATGGTGCTGGCCAACCCTGAAATTGCCAACCTTCCTGGCTGGGTCATTGCACTGGTGGCTGCCGGAGGCCTGGCGGCGGCCCTTTCTACCGCCGCTGGCTTGCTGCTGGTCATCTCTACCTCCATTTCCCATGACCTGCTGAAGCGGAATCTGATGCCCGGCATTACTGATAAGCAGGAATTGCTGGCTGCCCGTATTGCTGCTGCTGCCGCTATTGGCGTGGCCGGTCTGGCAGGCATCTACCCGCCAGGGTTTGTAGCCTCGGTGGTGGCCTTCGCCTTCGGTCTGGCGGCTTCTTCATTCTTCCCCGCGATTCTTCTGGGTATTTTCTACAAGCGGATGAACCGTGAAGGGGCTATTGCCGGTATGGTGACAGGCCTGCTGTTTACGGCTTCTTATATCATCTACTTCAAATTCCTGGGGGGAACTCCTGAGCAGTGGTGGTTTGGTGTTTCACCAGAAGGCATTGGTACCCTGGGTATGCTGATCAACTTTGCCGTCTCCCTGGTGGTTTGCCATGCCACAGAAGCACCACCCAAAGCGGTGCAGGATATGGTGGATGACATTCGTATCCCCCGTCGTAATGGGAAAGCGTCCGGGCCCGTTGAGCAGGGCGAGACTGTCCGGGTTTGACGCAGTTTAAGCAGTATGAGTAACCCAGAGCCGCTTTCCATTTGAAAGCGGCTTTTTTGTAGCCTCTTCGATCCCGGTAGACTCTTTTACCGTTGTTGATTCCCGGTTTACGATCTGAATGTTTGGCTGGGAAATTTACCGGTGATAACATAGTTTTTTTTCATTTTGGCAATTATTGTGCCGCACATGATTTTTTTTCCAGAACTCAGAACTTAAGTGCGTCATATGTGTCTATATTGCCAGTTGTTATGAACTGCCTTTGAGGTAACCAGCGTGGTTTCAAGAATTATCTGTCTTTGCCTGCTTTTGGGGTCGGCACTTGCCAATGCCATGGATGATCACCATAAGGATGATCACCATCAATTGTTGTTAAGCATGAAGCATTATCTTGGCGATGAAGTGGTTAAAGAGGTTAACTTCTATGGAACCGGGATTGATCCTAATGTCATGTCCAATGAGCCCGGCCAGTTCAAGCTGACGGTGGATGGGGTTGAATTGGATGATGTGAGTGACTCGACATACTGGCGCTTGAATAGGCTGAGGCGTTCATTCAGCTATGATACGTTTTCCCGGGGTATTCAGCAGCTTGAGCCAGGTGAAGCGATGTGCAGACTGGGTGGTGAGGCTGAAGGGATCATTCTGGAAACCCGTTACCTGACCTATCAGGACCATAAAATTATTCATGACGAAATGAGACCTGTTTATGACCAGGCATTGAATTGTCTCTATCAGCGCAGGTACCAGCCGGTGAATGACAATGCCCGTGAAACTACTCGAGGCGCATTGGAAACTCTGAGAACCATTGCTGAGTTCAGTATTGAGGATTAACCCGTCCTCGGAATACATAACAGAGGCGATATCATCGCCCCTATTTTTATGGAATGTATATGGAATGGCTGGCTTATTTATGACCGATAACCACTGCCATTTCATCCCCATCAACCCAGGGCCTGCCGCGTAAATCACTGTAGGTAGCCTGAACTTTCAAACCGTGTTGCTCAAGCTCACTGCGCAGCATGTCAAGGGTAAAGTGCTGCAGCCAGTTATAGACTGTCCACTCTCTTTGTTCTTCATAAATGACATACTTGTCCAGGGTGACCAGTTCAGGTCTATATAAGAAGGTAGACTGAATGCACCAGTAGTCCTGCGCACTCCAGAAACCGTTCATGGCGTTTCTGGCCAGTATCACGTCCCCGGTTTGTTTCTCAAACCGTGTAGCGCTATAGACATCCAGGGCAATGACCCCATTCGGTTTCAGTATTGACTTAAACTTACCCAGCAACCCGGAACGTTGTGACGGACTCAGGGCGCAGAAATCACACATCACTAAGGTGATCAAATCAAACTGCCGTGAATCGTGGTAGTCCAGGTAATTGCCCAGATGGTATTCGATCTCCAGGTCCGACCGCTCCGCTTGCAGTCTGGCATACTCAAGGGAGTTTTGAGAGAAATCAAGACCGACCACAGTGCCTGTCCCCTGTTTTTTCAGGCGCTGGGTATACAGTCCCGGGCCGCAGCCAAAGTCTATGACTGTTGAGGATTGATTCAGGCCAAGGCTTGAAATAAGCCAGCTGACAGATTCATCGATAAAATCAAACGATCTGGATGCAGCGTTGATATCAGGGTTTAAATGATAGGCCAGCATTTGCCTGGCAATATGAGGGTCTGCCCACAATACTTCTGCCGTGTAAGTTGACCACACCACAGGTTCAGCGGTTGCGTCATTAAGTTGTTTGAACACGTTGGTAATCCCGACATTGATAAAGTCATTACTTTGCTTGTGTCATATTTTATCTATCTGATTTTATAGTTAAATATTCAGTTTGGGTGGGTTTTATAG
>NZ_JAHHPP010000383.1 GCF_024606265.1 Endozoicomonas sp. SESOKO1 | reverse complement strand
CCAAGACCCCAGGCACGAACATTATTGACTGTGAAATCCTCGGCCTGAAAGCCGGCAATACAACCCGTGGTCACCGCTTCCACGCTAACCGGGAAATCATCATCACTGCCCCAGCAGACTATGCGCAGGTTCTCCGTGAGCAGGGCAAGGTTATTGCCAACTTTGCAACCCGTCGTCACCTGATCCGTGAACAGGTTGAACAGATTGCCAGCACAATTAATGGTCATGCAGTGATTGACCCGGACCTTCTGGATGAGGTTACCGCACTCAACGAATGGCCAGTAGCCCTTTGTGGCCGTTTTGATGATGAGTTCCTTGCCGTTCCATCGGAAGCACTGATCTCCTCCATGAAGGGACATCAGAAATATTTCCACGTGGAAAACAGTGAAGGGAAACTCCTGCCTCACTTTATTACCGTGGCCAATATTGACAGTGCCGGGCCTCGCCATGTTGTGGCAGGTAATGAGAAAGTCATTCGCCCACGTCTTGCTGATGCCAAGTTTTTCTACGACACAGACCGTAAACATACACAAGACGATCGTCGTGAAAAACTGAAGCCCATTGTCTTCCAGGCACAACTGGGTTCCGTGTTTGCCAAGACTGAACGTATCGCACGACTATCGTCTTACATTGCACAAACGGAAGGTGGTGATGCAAAGCTTGCTGAACGTGCCGGTCAACTGTGCAAGTCTGACCTGGTCTCTGAAATGGTTCTGGAGTTTCCCGAGTTGCAGGGCATCATGGGCCAGTACTATGCCGACAATGATGGTGAAAACCCCGAAGTCAGCAAGACGCTGTATGAACAGTACATGCCTCGCTTTGCCGGTGACCAGCTTCCCTCAACACTGATTGGCTGTGCCGTTGCCATTGCCGATAAAGTGGACACCATTACCGGTATTTTTGGTATCAACCAGCTACCTACCGGCAGCAAAGATCCATTCGCCCTCCGTCGTGCCAGCATCGGTGTTCTGCGGATCATTGTTGAGAAGAAGCTTAACCTTGACCTGGAAGCGCTGGTTGATCAGGCGATGCTTGGCTATCAGGAGCAAGGCATTTCCCTGCCAGCCCTGGATAACCTTAATACGACAGTCGTCAATTACATGCTGGAGCGTTTTGATGCCACTTACCAGGAAGAAGGCATTGCTGTTGAGATCATCAACTCCGTCAAGGCATTGCGTCCCACCCGCCCATTGGACTTTGACCGTCGTATAAAAGCAATTGCCCACTTTAATACCATGGATGAGTCGGATGCCCTGGCTTCTGCCAACAAACGGGTAGCC
>NZ_JAHHPP010000382.1 GCF_024606265.1 Endozoicomonas sp. SESOKO1 | reverse complement strand
TGGTTTCCAATTTCCAGTACTGAAAACCTGGTTTAGATCACTGTCTGATTTGCGCAACCACTGTGCTCACCACGCAAGAGTATGGAATAGGGAGTTTGGCGCCAGCCCAACATGGCCAAGAAAAGTGCCGTCAAACTGGATATATGTTCCGGACAGTATTGAAGTACCCTCATCACCTACCCAAAACATCAATCCACGACGACGGCTGTACTATCAACTCGTCATTATCGAAACGCTATTAAGCAAAGTGAGCCCCGGTAGTGGCTGGTCAGTCAGGCTAAGCGAACTGATATCAAGAAATCCAAAGGCTTCAAAAGTCCATATGGGGTTCCCTGAACAGTGGAAAAAAGAACCTCTCTGGAATCGTGCTGGTGTCAATCAACAGCATTCTTGACGTGTATAGAAAACCGGCAATTTCTATACACGTTACGATTACTTGTATAATTCTTCCGTTTTCATATACATGTTGAACCTATGCTGCTGGTTGTCCCATCTTCACAGATACACCTTCCACAATGGCTTTAATGGCCATCACCTGATCCATATCCGGGAACAGGCCGGTAATGCCTTCACCATGGATACGGGTAAAGGGCTGATCAAACAGTTGTGCCATTTCTATGGTGCCGTAATCCCGTATGTGGTTTTTCAGCATATCCAGAAAGCGAATCTGCTGGCTGCTCAGATTATACTGGGCGGCAAAACCGGCAAATTTTTCGGCGACTGCCTGGCTTTCCATACCAATCAGGGTTCGCAGAATCTGATCCAACCCGGCAGAGGCTTCGGGGTAGAACTCTTTGAGCACCCGGATATCCACATTCGGATTCTGAACCAGCACCAGTTTTGCCAGCTCATCCAGCTCTTTGGGCTGTACCGGTTCCCCCCGACGGATTTTCATCAACACGGGGTTACTGGTGAACAGGGGTTCCAGTGCGCCCTGAACCTGCTGACGGTAGAGCTTAAAGTCCACCGACTTGATATTGGTCTCCCGCCGTTTGATCTCGTACTTGCCCTGGTCTTCACGGATATCTGTTTCCACGGGCGCTGTGGGGGGCGGAGTTACGTCACCCTCCATCAGGTACATGATCCCCCTGAGGCGAGTACGGGCATGTTCCAGTTCAGCAAAGCTGGCGTTATGCCACCAGTCCAGGTCCCGGAGCTGGTTAATGATGTCACCCTGCTGCTGGACCTGAGCCAGATGCGGGGGAAGCTGATCCAGTTTCTGCGTGACGATAGACCACTGTTTTTCCAGACCGCTTTTGTTGGTGTACAGGGCAGTCTGGGCGGTAATCATATCCAGATCAAAACGCATGGCATTCCCCTGCCCCCTGACATCCACCCACTGCATCAGAGGACCGATGTCATCCAGCAGTTGCTGCTGGGTTTGGGGAGCAAACTGTTCCAACCGTATCAGCTGGAAAGTATTGCCCGAGTCGGTGAACGCTTTACGGATAAG
>NZ_JAHHPP010000381.1 GCF_024606265.1 Endozoicomonas sp. SESOKO1 | reverse complement strand
TGGCCAGGGATGTGGTGGTTGCAGGCTATTTTGGCTCAACCGCGTCAGCAGATGCCTTTTTTGTGGCGTTCAAGATCCCGAACTTTCTCCGCCGCCTGTTTGCTGAAGGGGCGTTTTCCCAGTCCTTTGTGCCGGTACTGTCGGAATATCACTCATGTTGTAATTGAATTAAAAAGCATAAGAATTAGCGCTCAATCATATCCAAGGTAATAGCGATTGCCACATTTATTCTGAAAATCGTTGGATTTATCCATAATAAGCAGCACCTCCCAAGCTGCCAAAAACGCCACAGTCCGGCAGACTTAAAGCCCTGCAGGCAGTATGCCGTATTGACAAGACCGGCCTGAGTCGGCATAGTTCGGCGGCTAAATAGCCTGGGCTTATTACAGCACCGGGCTGGATTAAGTGGGATATGGGCTGGCAATGTCTTACCCGGGGCATTGGCAGTAACTGCGGCAAACACCTGTCCTGCTCAAGTTCCATACAGGGTGCCCCAAAGCCGCCCTGAGACAACCCGAACGAAATTGATTTTCCAGGAGCACCGAAATGGCTAATTCTCCTTCTGCCCGCAAGCGCGCCCGTCAGGCTGAAAACCGTCGTCAGCACAACGCCAGCCTGCGTTCCATGGTTCGTACTTCTATCAAGAAGGTGATCAAGGCGATCGACACCAGAGACGTTGAAGCCGCTAAAGCTGCCTTCACTGCAGCGGTACCTGTGATCGACCGTATGGCCGACAAGGGCATCATCCACAAGAACAAGGCTGCTCGTCACAAGAGCCGTCTGAACGCTCAGATCAAGGCCCTGGCAACTGCCTGAGCCCCGCTGAGACAGACAACCACTGCACGTTGTCAGGATACAAAAAAACCGGCGCTTGCCGGTTTTTTTGTATCTATACGATCAAGACGCAAGCACCATATTATCCCGGTGCAGCAACTCAGGCTCTCGCTGATAGCCCAACAACGCCTTAATCTGATGACTGGGCTTGCCAATAATGCGTTCCGCTTCACTGGCACCGTAATTGATCAAGCCACCAGCCACTACAACTCAGACAACAATTGATAAGAA
>NZ_JAHHPP010000380.1 GCF_024606265.1 Endozoicomonas sp. SESOKO1 | reverse complement strand
GAATCCTCAGCGGTATCTGGCTCGGCAAACAACTCAGCGACGCCATCCAGCTCACTGTAATCCTCCCCGTTATCGCCGGTTTGACGGATACCATCGGGCTGTGAACTTGTACCTGGTGTAGAGTCTGTTTGTTCAGAAGGACTCTGCACTATGCCGGGGATAAGTGAAGTATCTTGCCCGCCCGCCCCTATAACAGGATTGTCGTACGTCACTTCTATGTCGAGTTCATCGGAGCCTGTATCACCGGCGTTACCCGTGGAGTTGATGGAAGCAGCCTGGTCAGCCGGGCTTGAATCGCTCAGATTCTGTGCTGTCGCTTCAAGCATGACAGGCCTGTCATTATCCCGTCCTGCCTCAGAACCGGTTTGGGGAGGCTGGTCAGTTGTGGCTCTATGCACAGACCCTGTCATGAGACTTCCCATTGTCGTTTGTTGGGCTAGCGGACCACCATCAATATGCGTGGCGTTGACCGAACCGTCCTCAACTCTGGCCCGAACATTGATGGTAAGCAGGCATCGTCTGTTTTCCAGCCTGGCGAAGTCATTAATACCCGAGGACTCTTCCCCGATTTGTTGATCGATGTCTGAGACTTGCTGTTTCAGATTGGAGATTTCCTGGTCAGTGCTGGCCTGATCAAATGATGCGAAGTTTTCCTTGTTATGCCTTTCAAGAACCTTTACGGCTTTCTCCATCAGCTCACCCAGGTTAGACTGATTTTTCAACTCTTCCCCGGGGGGGATCAGGCTCAACTTTTCGCCACTTCCAAGCGTAATTTTGACCTTCAGGGCGGGCGGGAACTCTGTCTTTTGAAGTGCCTCAAGAGCCCCCATCGGGCCATCGTTCTGAGCCTTTTTCAATTCGGCTATTGACTTTTTCAAGCCACTCAGAGAGGCAGTTACCGCCTTTTTTTCACTACTTTTCTTAAGCAGTTCATCGGCCTGTTTGAGAAGTTGATCTTGCGTTTCCTTCAGTTCTCTCTGGTCAGGTTTATCCAGCTGATCGCCCTTAACGGAAGGAAGCGACTCACCCGTGGCAGGTTGGATGTCCCTGTCACTGAGTCCTTTACCGTCGATAGCAGCAGTACCTGCCTGGTCATAACTCATTGCCTCCGGATGGCTGACTTTTGATTCTACACCCGACATGACTTCGGCCTGGCGAGTGGCAAATTTGGCATTAGTAGTGGCCTGATCAGATGGTGGCACCGGAGCATGATGGGCAGAACCGGGGTCAATGCCACCAGCGGAAGGGATACTGCAAAGTGGATATCTCAGAAAATTGTGCATGATTAATAACTGGCCGAAAGTATTGCCATTACTATCGGCAGTGGACAGGAATTACCAAACCGTCGTAAGTAGCTAACCATATGCCTTTCGGATGCGATCGAGAGGTA
The DNA here is from genome assembly GCF_024606265.1 of Endozoicomonas sp. SESOKO1. GTDB lineage: Bacteria > Pseudomonadota > Gammaproteobacteria > Pseudomonadales > Endozoicomonadaceae > Endozoicomonas. Next base: position 4,406 of record NZ_JAHHPP010000380.1, on the reverse strand, counting down.
TCAGACAGGAACGCGTGGAGCTAAGGAATTGTCTGGAAATAACTTCCCTATTTTCATTGCCTGACGCCGTTCGGACTGAGTGCTGAGCTTGTCGAAGTATCGAAGTTCGGTGGCACGACCCTTCGATACTTCGACAAGCTCAGCACACAGGGTGAACGGAAATCGGGAACTTATTAAAAGACAATTCCTAACGGTGGAGCGGTGGCCACCAGCTTGAAGTTTGTTTTTTTATCCCCGGTGCAATGGCAACTCCAGTATAACCGTGAGTCCCTGCAGACGGTTTTCGAGACTGATCTCACCACCATGATTGCGGACAATATTTCGGGCAATAGCCATCCCCAGGCCAATCCCCCCCGTATCCCGGTTCCTTGACCCTTCCAGTCTGAAAAAGGGCTCAAACACCTGCGCCATCTTGTCTTCAGGAATACCCGGCCCATGATCCTGAATCACCACAGCCACAAAATGCTGACCGGCCCGGTGATACTGCTTCAGACTCACGTCAACCCGCTGACCATATTTAACGCCGTTCTCAACCAGGTTCCTCAGTGCCCGCTTAAGGCTCACTGGACGACAGCGGATAATGACCTCACCAGCTTCCCGGAAACTCACATCCTGCCCAAGCTCAGCAAGATCGTCACACAGGCTGCCGGTCATGGCGTTCAGATCCACCTGTCGAGTCACTTCGTTGTCCGATGCCTGACGCATAAATGCCAGTGTGGCCTCGGACATCTGCTGCATCTCCTCCAGAGTGGCCAGAAGCTGGTCACGATCCTTGCTACGGGGCATCAGTTCGACCCGGAGCCGCATACTGGTGATAGGGGTTCTGAGGTCATGGGATAATGCCGCCAGCATTCGGGTTCGATCCGACACAAACCGCTGCAGACGATCATTCATCTTGTTAAATGCCCGAATGGTTTCCTTCAGATCTGCAGGGCCTTTCTCTGGTAAAGGCGCTACCTGTTCCCCCACCCCCAAACGAGTGGACGCTTTTGCCAGCATGCGCAAGGGCCGTGTAATACGCCTCACCATCACCGCAAGGGCTGCCAGAACCAGTACCATGGCCGTAACCAGGAAAATAACGGTTTGTTTTGCAGCCAGCGGTGGTGCTGCAGGAGCCGTGGCTTTCAGGTTCAGCCAGTAACCATTGACCATTTGCACGGAAACCTGAAGGCTGGTTACCAACGGGGGACGCCACCCTTCCCGGACATAGCGGCGGTTGCCATCCTGCCGGGAATCCGGCATCGGACGGTGCTGATGCCATGGTTTCTGACAGCTATCTCCATCACTGCAAGACCTGGAAAACTTCCGGTACCCTGACTCCCCGCTTCTGAAGGCCGGGCTTTTGGAAGCAACGCTTTTTATCAGACCCTCATCCCTTGAGTGGTCCACTTTTACCAGTATACGCCCTTTGTATTGGCTACCCATTAAGTGCAATAAACGCTGCATCAGTCGTTTATCGTGAACATTCATATCTTTGCTGGTCAGCTCGCTGCGTTCATCAACAGTAAACCAGGCATTTTGGGTTCTGGCTGCCGCAAGAATGGCTGAATAATCAGTGACCGGGTTATTTTCCAGTAACCAGACCAGGGATTCTATCTGTTGAAACTGTGACCTCTGACTGATATCCGACAGAACCGTGCGGTAGGCATTGCCAAGAATGACAAAGCTGAACACCTGGGCAAAAACAAGGGCGACCAGAACGACCAAAACCATCTGGGTCACCATACTCGACCATAGACGTTTAAAGGCGCCCGGCTTGCTGATCCTCTTGCGAATAGAATCAGGGAATAAGTCGTTCATACCGCTTTTGATACTTCGGTAAACATGTATCCCCCACCCCAGACGGTTTTAATCAGCGTTGGATGTTTCGGATCTTTCTCAATCTTCTTTCTCAACCGGCTGATATGGTTATCAATACTCCGGTCAAATGGCAAAGCCTCACGCCCCCTGGTGAGGTCCATCAGCTGATCCCGGCTCAATACCTGCCGTGAATGTTCCAGGAAAACCTTTAACAATCGAAACTCGGCAGCACTCAAATCCACCAGCAAGCCATCTTCCCGAGTCAGCTGGTGCTGATGAACATCCAGGCTCCAGCCCTTAAACGTCAGTATGGAATGATCGCTGGCAGCAGGCTCCCTGGCTGAAACATGCTCCAGACGACGCAAAACGGCCCTGATTCGTGCCAGCAACTCCCTTGGGCTGAACGGTTTGGAGATATAATCATCCGCCCCCATCTCCAAACCGACGATGGTATCGGCTTCTTCACTCATGGCAGTCAACATGATCACAGGCGGACCATCATTTTCCTGAAGATAACGACATAACGTCAGCCCGTCTTCTCCCGGCATCATGATATCCAGAACCACAAGGTCAATGGCTTCACGTTCAAGAACTTCACGCATGGCTGTTCCGCCATCAGCCAGAGAAACAAGGTAGCCATGCTGATCCAGATAGCGTCCTAACAGATCGCGAATGTCATCGTGGTCATCAACCACAAGAATGTGTTTTTTCATGGTGTTCCGCACCCAGATTCCGGTTCAGGAGTCCGTCAAACTTACCAGTGATCAACAGGCCCTAATACCAGTCATTATAAGGTTGAAATGCCGTTACTTTGGATAGGCTGCGAACAATTGATACAAATTGAGACAAACGCCTATAGTCTGGAGATATTTCTGGGAAATTCATGGTTTTTAATAAACCCATTGAAACCCGAAACGATTACCAGGGTTTCATTAAACCAATGTCAGTGAGGACAAAAACCATGAACAAGACAACATTGATTGGAACCGCGATTGCAACCGCCCTGGTGACTGTATTTGCGGCCTCCTCAGCCTTTGCCTGGCGGGGTGACAATGACAGAGACGGCAGACACTGCGATGAAGGTAACCGCTCCGGCCAATTTATGAAAGGAGAACATGGCAAACATGGCATTATGGGCAAAAACGGCAAAGAGTTCATGAGCCGGAAGTTCTCGGCAGACGAAATCAGAACCCTCAATGAAGCCCGACTGATCATGCAGGGCAACCCCAACGTTAAAGTGGGCAAAGTGACCTCGACAAAAGATGGCTATAACGTAACCATCGTGACCAAAGACAACTCCCTGGTAAAAGAGATGATGCTGGCCAAAAATGGTATGCCACTGGAGCGTTACAACATGATCAGGGAACGGATCTCAGCGAAACAATAAACCACTTACTCTGTATTTCTTTTCGGACCTTCAGTTTTCTTAATCCAAATATGAGCTTTCCCGGACATTTCAAATCAAGGAAGAATCTGTATTCGTGACCCGGATAATCGAGAAACGTATAAGTGACCTACTCCCTCCACTAAATCGGCTCACCGATTATAGTGGGGGCTTCTGATCGGGAGTTACATGCGACCCATTATGCAGGGCTTCGCAGTGGTTTGAGAGTAATACAGGGGCTTGCTCTACGCAAGCCTCGCTACCTAGGCGGCCCCACCTGCGCGGCCCCATCCATCTCCATCCAAGCTCTCCGAGCTATGGATGGAGAATTCCGCGAGTTTCGATAAAATAACAATCTGGAATTTTCTGATTTATATACCATTATCTTAAACATTATTTCTTTATCAACCTTCACCACAATGGTTCCAGAACATAAGAGTAATTATCTCTGGCTGGTCGATAATCCTGACTACATTAATCTTCTGCCGTTTAATAAACGTTTACCATTACTATTTTTCAGATCTGTTCAGAATAAAATGTTATGCCATTGTCCAGTAATGAGACTGGTACTGAATAGTTACAAAAAAAGAATAGTTTCTGATTTACCAGCACATCATCTGCCAGTAAAAATAATAAAAAATGGGTAATACACTGTTCCATATTAACTGACCTGGACAAAGGTAACAGATAATGAACAACCAGATAGCACCAACAAGAGCCATTCATCAGAATACATACACTACTGAAACCATTCAAAGCGATTTACCCGAACAATCAACCAAAAAGAAATTTCTGTCGTATCGAACAAATACTGAATCAGATGTCCAAAAACTGATTAATAAAAACCAGGCAGAAACAAAGATTATGGAAGGCAAGATAAAAAATATGCAAAAGAAATTGACTGAATGCCTCCAACATCGTACCCAGGATACACATTTCATTAAGTCGCCACCTCTCCCTGGCCTGAGAACTCATAAGAATAACAGCAATAACCCTGGCACAAACTACATTGCTAATAAACCGCTCACACCATTATCCGAATCCGAAGATTCCACTACCACTGACGTCAATCCGGAAACCACAGGACTACCGCCTGGCTCAACCACTGACAGCACGGTCTCATCACCCACCTTATCAACTGCTGACCATACCAGTGCCTTCACACCCTCAATACCAACACATACAACCGTTCACGACAGTGCAGCAACGGCTACAACCCAAT
>NZ_JAHHPP010000379.1 GCF_024606265.1 Endozoicomonas sp. SESOKO1 | reverse complement strand
GTCAGCGGAGGCGCATCTTACCGCGCCGGTTTGATTTGTCAACCGGTTGTTTTTCTTTCAATCAATCAACCATTGCTACAAACCTTTCTTCTGATTAATGATGAATACTTATCAGCAATCCGGACTTTCTTTTGGAGAGTGCCCATGGAAGAGCGGCGCATTCTACGAAGTTTGCTGGTGAAGTCAACACCCAACATAAATTCAAAGACAATCGTCTTCGATTCACATGAAATATTGAAAACGCTGCATTTGATACGGCACCACTTTCGCATCAGTCATCGTCATCATCACTGCTTTCATTTCGCTTTGCTCTTCTAAAGCGGCATCGTCTACAAAGCCATTTTTGCTGAGCGGTGACAGGTATATGAGATCCCCCCCGGAAAGCGCCAGGCTTTCAAGGGTAATCAACGTTTGTTTCAGGTTTTCTTTTCTTAACTCCCATGGTGCCGCTCCGGTTAGCAGCGTCAAACCAATATTGATTCCAGCCCGCTTTGCACAGTTAACCATGTTTCTACATCTATTGAGATCTCCTGATTTCCCCAGCCTGGCTCTTAACGCACCCCAACCTGTTTCCAGGCCTATCACCAATTGACATAGACCGCTCTCACGCAGCTCACACCACTGAGCCTCCGTGCGTTTTGAACTGAAATCAGGATCAGCAAATGTACCTACCTCTCTTTTGAAGGTGCCAAGCTTTTCCTTAATTAACGCTAAGCAGTACATCAGCCGCCTCTGGGACAGAGCCATTGCATTTGCCGACCCAAGAAATACACCAGGAGAGGAATTTACTTTTGAGCCATACAGCTTTTTCACATCAGAAAGATGCCGAGCAAACATCTGTTCATTAAGAACCTTATAAGGCTTATCTTTATAGAAGACACAGAACGTACACTGCCTGTTGGGGCAACCTATCGACGACATAATAACAATATCGCCATAACGATCTGGCGGGAGAATGGTGACTTCTTCGGGATAGACTTTACGATAGAGGTCAACTACATCTTTATAATCTTTATTGGTTAGCTGCTGGCTTGCCCAAATAACTTCATCATCAGCATCAATATTCCTGATCCATCCCTGGTACTCCCCAAGCACTTTTTCCCTCTCATTAGAAGGCAACAGCCTCGCCTCTGCGCCCAACACTATTGAGCCATCCATACAACGGCGATAGAAAGACGCTCCATCCCTGAACGTACACCAATATCCCTCGCTGTTGATGCGTGCCGACCGATAGCTATTACTGTCCTCTATTTTGCAGCCATCCTTCAGATGACGAATATCGATACCCATACAACACACTGGACCTGATCTCTGTTATCGTGAAATTGCTTAATCCCTTTACACCAAAGGGTTGATAAGAAAGCCATAATAACAAAGGATAAGCAATGGATGAGTTTCAACTTCGAAAAACGAAAGAGCAGTATGAAATAGACCAGCAATATCTCTCGAATTTCACCCATCAAATTAGAAAATATCTCTAAATATTACCCTTTCACTTTCCTTTATTATATTTAATTGATCTGGATCATTCCGCATCTCATCTTTGATTTTTTAAAGTCTTTACACAAACACCATTTCGATAAATAGCAGTAGGGAAAAGAGTCATCCATGAGTGTAACTGAAGCCCCTCCAATGCCGGAGGTGAAATCTGGCGATTCCAAGTTGATGAACCGCTTCCTGAATGCGGTTGAAAAGGCAGGTAACAAACTGCCGGATCCGACACTTCTATTCCTTTATGGCCTGGTTATTGTCTGGGTTCTGTCTGCCTTGATGTCCCAGATGAACCTGGACATGGTGCACCCGGCAAACGGTGAAACTGTGGCGGTAAAAAACCTGCTGACGGGCTCCGCCCTTGCGGCCTTTCTTGCCAGTATGGTGAAGAATTTTGCCGGCTTTGCGCCCATGGGTATCGTTCTGGTGGCCATGCTGGGTATCGGGGTGGCTGAAAAATCCGGTTTTATCAACACTGGCCTCAAGAAGATGCTGAGTGTAACCCCGGTAAAACTGTTAACCCCAATGCTGATTCTGGTTGCCATTGTCAGCCACACCGCAGCGGATGCCGGTTACGTTCTGGTTATTCCTCTGGGTGGTATTATCTTCCACGCCGCCGGGCGTCATCCGTTGGCGGGTATCGCGGCAGCATTTGCCGGTGTCTCCGGTGGTTTCTCTGCCAACTTTATCCCTTCTGGCATTGATCCTCTGCTGCAGGGCTTTACCCAGTCTGCTGCGCAGATTCTGGACCCATCTTTCCAGATGAACCCGCTGGCCAACCTGTTCTTCACCGGTGCATCCAGTTTTGTCATCATCGCTATTGGCTGGTATGTCACTGACAAAATTATTGAGCCACGTCTGCAGGCAATGACCACTCTCGATGAAGATGCGGAGAAAGCACCGGACCTGAGCACCTTTACTCCAGAAGAAAGCAAGGCGTTCAATGCAGCTGGTCTGGCTATGCTGGCCGGTATCGCGTTGCTGGTTGCTGCTGTTATTCCCGAGGCTTCGCCACTGCGCGCTCCGACCGGCGAAATCACTGCATTCTCGGCACCGTTGATGCAGTCCATCGTGCCGTTGATTTTCATCCTGTTTATCATTCCGGGTATTGTCTACGGTAAAGTGTCCGGCACATTCAAGAAGTCTAAAGACACCGTTATCGCCATGAACAGCACCATGTCCACCATGGGTTCTTACCTGGTGATGTCGTTCTTCTGTGCGCAGTTCCTGTACGCGTTCTCCCAGTCCAACCTGGGTACGGTATTGGCCCTGAGCGGTGCGGAAGTTCTGCAGGCCATGAACCTGCCTGGTGAAATTACGGTCATTGGTATGATCCTGCTGACCGCCACTGTTAACCTGGTCATTGGCTCTTCTTCTGCCAAATGGGCACTGATTGGTCCAATCCTGGTACCGATGCTGATGGCAGTGGGTATCTCTCCGGAACTGTCTCAGGCGGCTTATCGTGTTGGTGATTCTGTTTCCAACATCATTTCTCCGTTAATGGTTTACTTCCCTCTGGTAGTCGTTTACTGTCAGCGTTATGTGAAGAACTCCGGTATCGGCTCTCTGGCTTCCATGATGATGCCCTACTCCATCGCCATGCTGATCGGCTGGACTATTTTCCTTCTTGCCTACTGGGCGCTGGGCCTGCCACTGGGTATTCAGGCTTCTTACACCTATCCGGCCATGTAATACCAACTCTATTTTCAAGGGGCTTCGGCCCCTTTTTTGTGCCCTCAATTAATACCCTCTCCCCAGGGAACCTATCCCATTAAAAAGGGTCTATTCTTCTAAAGCAGTGAATATGTTGCAGAGGATTACCTTTCGTGTTCAACCTGATGAAAATCATCGATGGAATGACGCCCACCAGCTGGATTATCGCAGCCACCTGCCTGTTTTCGTGGATTGTTATTATCCACTATGCTGGCAAGGTGACTGAGAAGCATTGGGGAGACAGAGAATCCGGTGCCCTGGTTGGCTTTTTCCTGCCAGGTTTTGTCTTTATGGCAATGCTTTATCTCATGTAATTCAAAACCTCCCTTCACCTCCAACCAAGTAATAGGGGCTCTCAAAGCGCTCTATTAAATTAAGCCCAATCGAATTTGAAAAATCCCCATTCCCGAACCAAACTTCACTGGCTTAATCATTACTATCTCACTGAGATAGCATCACTTTTTCCCCGTTTCGGCAGTTCCGAATATCAATATGCGGAATGAGGTAAGCAGCTATGGCTGACACCCCCCCTAAAGCCAATGCCAAAAAACTCACCGTTTTTACGCTGGCCATCATGAACATCGTTGCGGTAGTGAGCCTTCGCGGCTTACCCGCAGAAGCTGAGTATGGGCTCAGTTCGATCTTCTACTATGTTTTTGCAGCTGTATTTTTTTTGATACCGGTATCTCTTGTCGCTGCAGAACTGGCCACTGGCTGGCCCGAAAAAGGTGGAGTATTCCGCTGGGTTGGAGAGGCCTTTGGTCCCCAACTGGCTTTTCTGGCCATGTTCATGCTGTTTATTGAAGTCAGTGTATGGTTTCCCACAGCATTGACTTTTGGTGCGGTCTCCCTGGCTTTTATCGGGCCGGATCAAACCTGGGACCAGGCTTTATCTTCCAATAAGTTCTTTGTACTGGCGATTGTTCTGGCCATTTACTGGCTGGCTACATTTATAGCGTTTCGAGGGGTAGACGCATTCTCAAAAGTTTCCAAATGGGGAGGTATGATTGGCACGATTATTCCTGCCACCATTCTGGTGATCCTGGGGTTCAGCTACCTGGGTAGTGGTGAGCCGATTCATATTGAACTCACGTGGGGTGATGTTCTTCCTGATTTCACCAACTTCAGTAATATTGTGCTCGCTGCCAGTATTTTTCTTTTCTACGCTGGCATGGAGATGAATGCGATCCATGTAAAAGAGCTTGATAACGCTTCAAAATCTTACCCCATGGCCATTGCTGTTGCGTCTATCGGGACTGTCGCCATATTTATTCTTGGTACTTTGGCGATTGGTTTTGTTATTCCTCAGGCAGATATTAACCTGACCCAGTCTCTGCTTGTGGCATATTACGATATGTTCCACTGGGCAGGCATTGGCTTTCTTGCCCCGGTTATGGCCGTTTGTCTTGCCATTGGGGTTCTGGCCGGCATTGTTACCTGGGTAGCAGGCCCTTCATCAGGTTTATTAACCGTTGCAAAGGCAGGGTATCTTCCCAGGTTTTGGCAGTTCACCAATAAGCATGATATGGCAACCCATATAATGTTATTACAGGGTGGGCTTGTCACTGTGCTATCGATACTGTTCGTTGTTATGCCTTCTGTTCAGGCCACTTATCAAATTCTCAGCCAGCTCTGCGTCATTCTTTACCTGGTAATGTACCTTCTGATGTTTGCTGCAGCCATCTATCTACGCTTTTCTCAACCAAATCGCCCAAGGCCTTACAGTATCCCCGGAGGAAGGTACGGCATGTTCATCGTTGCCGGTATTGGCTTTATCGGATCACTGATTGCTTTTATCTTCAGTTTTATTCCACCGGGTCAGATTTCAGTCGGAAGCCCAACAACGTATGTTGTGATTCTGATTGCTCTTACCATCTTTTTTGTCTGCCTTCCTTTTTTTATTTATGCCAACCGGAAGCCTCACTGGAAGGACGAAGATAATGACTTTGCGCCGTTTACCTGGGAACTTGAAAACACGCACCCGGGTATTCCTAGTGACTCTGATACTCATACAACACATCTGGCAGAGAAACAGAAAGACGAAACAAAAGGAGCACAGTCATGAGCTTCAACAACACTCAACTGCAACGTCTTGCGGATGAAGCCCTCAACACAGGCAAGGCCTGTAATGGCGGGGCAAATGCCGACTATATTCCGTTTCTGGCCAGTGTTCCTTCCGATTTATGTGCCGTATCCATCTCCTGTTGTGACGGAACCATCATTCACAGTGGTGATTACGATTATTGTTTTGCCCTGGAGTCCATCAGTAAAGTGTGCTCAATGTCATTGGCCATGCAGCAAAAAGGCGCAGAGCAGGTCAGGGAAAAAATCGGTGCTGAACCAACAGGCCTACCATTCAACTCGGTGATGGCACTGACCGTACATCAGGACAAACCCCTGACACCACTGGTCAATGCCGGCGCCATGTCCACCGTCAGTTTTCTGGACGCTTCCGATAAAGAGTCTCGCTGGCAGATGATTCTCGACTTCCAGAGGAAAATGATGTCTCAAAACGTGAAACTCTCGAATGATGTTAATACCTCAGAGCAAGAGACCAACTTTCATAACCGGGCCATTGCCTGGCTATTGTATGCAGCAGGTAATTGTTTCAGCGATCCGATGGACGCCTGTGAAGTCTATACACGACAATGTTCAACACTTGTCAGCTGTGATGACCTGGCCACCCTCGGTGGAACATTAGCCAATGGCGGTATAAACCCGGTCACTAAAGAAAAGGTCATTGACCCTGAAAATGTTGCTCCTATCCTTGCCGAAATGACCATGGAAGGTATGTACGATTACTCTGGAGACTGGGCATTTCTGGTAGGTTTGCCGAGCAAGAGCGGCGTTGGAGGTGGTGTTGTCGCCATCGTTCCCGGAAAGATGGCCATTGCCGGCTTTTCACCGCCACTGGACGAGGCTGGCAACAGTGTCAGGGCCATGGCAATGATTCGCTATATTGCCAATAACCTTAACCTCAGTGTTTACAGTCCTTCCTAGTTTCAATCATTTCAGTGGGTGGGCAGCTGCCTGCCCCTTTCCCTTGCCCCTCCTGTGGCTTCTTAAACAACGTTCAAAATAGCGTGAATGACTTATGTTCGAAGGTGTAATTCATGGCAATGTTGCGTTCATGGTGATAGCAACGGTCCTGGTGTTTGTGATGACTCCCGGTCTGGCTTTTTTCTACGGCGGGTTAGTGGAGAAAAAACACTCGCTAACCATCATGCTGCAAATATTCATTGCTATTGGCATCGTCTCCCTGATGTGGATCTTTGGTGGTTTCAGCCTTGTGTTTGGTAATGATGTGCTGGGTATCATAGGCAATCCGTTTCAATACTTTGCCTTTAACAACATCACATTTGAGGTGAACACTCACTATGGACTTACCATCCCCTTTCTGATGTTTTTTATGTATCAGCTAATGTTCGCCATTATTACCCTGCCTCTGATGACGGGCTCTATCGTGAACAGAATAACGATAGGGGCCTGGCTCAAGTTCTTAATTATCTGGATGATTCTGGTGTATTTTCCGGTAGCTCACTGGGTCTGGGGCAACGGTTTTCTGGCGCAAATGGGCTTTGTTGACTTTGCCGGAGGCACGGTCATTCACGCAGCATCCGCATTTTCCGGCTTGGCTACCTTATGGGTGCTTGGTCCTCGAAAAGTAATTACCAGTAAAGGCCCCTTTAACATGGGTCTGGTTGCCATTGGCGCAGGTATTTTACTGTTTGGCTGGTTCGGATTTAATGCTGGCGGTACTCTGGCTGCTGCAGGCACGACATCGATTGTATTTACCAACACCGGCGTGGCCAGCGCCGGAGGAATGGTTGCCTGGTCGATGATGGCATATCGGGAAAATGGCTACTTCTCCTTTCTGGACCCGCTGTTAGGTGCAGTGGCAGGACTCGCAACCATCACGCCAGCCTCAGGTTATGTGACGCCGCTACCTGCTCTTACCATTGGCTTGATTGCCGGTGTCACCTGTTATTACGCGATTAAAATCCCAAGAAAAGCCGGTTGGGATGATGTACTGGATGTCTGGGGAGTCCATGGTGTAGGCGGTTTTCTTGGTACTGTACTTATTGGCGTATTTGCCAATGAGCTGGTTAATCATGTTAGTGCCAGTGTCGAACAATTTTTAGTGCAACTCTTTGGCGTTGTCCTTGTCAGCGTATACTCCATGGTGATTTCTTATCTGCTGATGAAATATATGGACAGAGACAAAGCTATTCGCGTATCAAAAGCACAAATAGAAGCCGGGCTTGATGAATCACTGTTTCGTGAGGGGTACAGTAGTGATTAACTGATGCAGAAAGCAAACCAGGTTTTCGATGGCTGTTGACTTAACAACCATCGAACATTTTTGTGCATATCCGATACGCTTTGGTAAGTGTCAAATTAAGACGAAATTATTCCTGATCATAAAATCCCGGGAAATCGATCAGCGGAACCCAATCAGCACGTCCACAATTTTGTCTTTCCGGAAAATCACCTGCCCAGGTTGCATGATAACTTCTCTTGAAAACACAGTTACCGCTTAATCACTCCGAAAAAACAATTACTTATTGCATTTTATTTTTTATATGCGAATATGCGCATATACACATATTCAAGTAATTTTTATGCTACCTCATGAGTTCTTTAAAATGATGGCGGATGAAATACGGCTCCGCTGTCTGCTACTGATAGCCCGGCAAGGTGAGCTGTGTGTCTATGAACTGGTGGCTGCCCTTGATGAGCCACAACCCAAAATATCAAGACACCTGGCACAAATGCGAAATCACGGTTTGCTAAACACCCGTCGTCAAGATCAGTGGATTTTCTATTCAGTGGCAAAAGACCTGCCCGGCTGGATGAACAAAATCGTTGATGGCCTGCGCCACTCAAACTGTCTTAAAAGTGAGTACCGGCAGGATATCCACCGCCTTGAATCAATACCTAACCACCCTTCTGACACAAACTCTTGAAATATGGAGTATCACATGACGATTAAAGTAGGTATCAATGGCTTTGGCCGCATTGGCAGACTGGCGCTCAGAGCCGCATGGCACTGGCCGGACATTAAGTTCGTCAGAATTAATGACGTGGCCGGAAATAGCGCAACACTGGCCCACCTGCTGGAATTTGACTCCGTACAAGGCACCTGGCAGGAAACCATTTCATCCGACAACCAGCATATTTTCATCAATGGACAGGGAATTGAATGTTCTCAGGAAAAAGAGATTGGTGCCGTAAACTGGTCAGATTGTGATGTGGTAATTGATGCCACAGGCGTTCACCGGGCAACAGCCAAACTTAACCAATACCTTGAGCAGGGCGTTAAACGAGTCGTCGTCACCGCGCCTGTGAAGGAAGAAGGTGTTCTGAATGTGGTGATGGGGGTTAATGACCATCTCTATGATGCCAGCCAGCATCGAATTGTCACAGCCGCATCCTGTACCACCAACTGCATAGCCCCTGTTGTTAAGGTCATTCACGAAAACCTTGGCATTGACCGGGGCGCTATCACCACCGTTCATGACCTGACCAATACCCAGACGATTCTGGATGCCCCCCACAAGGACCTGAGAAGAGCCCGTGCCTGCGGCATGTCCCTGATCCCGACAACCACGGGTTCCGCTACCGCTATCACCCAGATTTTTCCTGATCTGAAAGGTCGGTTGAATGGCCATGCTATCCGGGTTCCCCTGGCGAATGCCTCAATCACCGATATGGTGTTTGACGTGTCCAGGGATACTTCGGTGGAGGAAGTTAATCAGTTGTTGAAATCCGCCGCTGAGGGCTCACTGAGAGGCATCCTTGGTTATGAGGAGAAGCCACTGGTGTCCATCGATTACCGTGGTGACCAGCGTTCTTCAATCATTGATGCACTGTCCACGATGGTGGTTGACCAGCGCATGGTCAAAATCTATGCCTGGTACGATAATGAAATGGGCTACGCCTGTCGTACGGCTGAGCTGGCGCTCAAGGTTGGCAGAGAGAATTCCTGATGACTGAGACTACCCACGTTGAAAATAGCAGGCAATTCCGGCAACAGCAGATAAGAAATTACGCGCTTATCACCTTCAACTACTGGAACTTCACCCTGACCGATGGCGCCCTGCGCATGCTCGTGGTCCTCCACTTCTATTCGCTGGGCTATTCCGGTCTGGAAATTGCCATGCTGTTTCTCTTTTATGAGTTCTTCGGGGTAGTCACTAACCTGATTGGCGGCTGGCTGGGGGCCCGCATCGGTCTGAACAGAACCATGAATATCGGCCTGTTCATGCAGATCACCGCCTTGCTGATGCTGTCAGTCCCTGCACAGGTCCTTTCAATACCCCTGGTGATGTTTGCCCAGGCTATTTCAGGTATTGCCAAGGACCTGAACAAGATGAGCGCGAAAACTTCCATAAAAACCCTGGTCAGCAGCCAGCAGCCTGGAAAACTCTATCGCTGGATTGCCATTTTGACCGGTTCAAAAAATGCCCTGAAAGGTGCCGGTTTCTTTCTCGGTGGTGCCCTGCTGAGTCTGATTGGATTTCAGAATGCCATGTTTACCATGGCTGCTATATTGACCCTGGTATTGGCAGGCAGCCTGGTATGGCTGCAAAAAGACATGGGCAAAGCCGGCAGCAAGCCCAAATTCACCCGGATATTCTCCAGGAGCAGGGCCATCAACACGCTCTCTGCTGCCCGGCTTTTTCTCTTTGCCTCCCGGGACGTATGGTTTGTCATCGCCCTTCCCGTCTCCCTGAGTGCCGTTTTTGGCTGGAGCCATGTGGAAACCGGGAGTTTCATGGCCATCTGGGTGATTGGTTACGGCCTGGTTCAGGGTATTGCACCCAAAATTACCGGGTCTGAGAGCCAGCATACCCAGAGCCGTCTTCCGCTGGTAGTTTGGTCGGCAACTCTACTGTTAGTGTCAGTATTGCTGGCACTGGCGATCACATGCCAGTGGTATCCACAGTTGAGCCTGATTGCAGGGCTGCTGATTTTTGGCGCCATATTCGCCATCAACTCATCACTACACTCTTACCTGATCGTCTCTTTTGCCCGGGAAGAAGGCGCATCGATGGATGTTGGCTTCTACTATATGGCCAACGCCATGGGGCGTTTAACCGGAACCGTGCTGTCGGGGTGGGCATTTCAATGGGGAGGGCTGGCAACGTGCCTGTGGATCTCTGCACTCTTTATCATGCTCACTGTCATGATTTCGTTGACAATGCCTGCCCGGGAAGCTGTCCAGTAGGGCATAACGGTACTATTATTGCCATCTTGAGGTTAACCAACACAAGAAAAGCGATGTTATACCGCCAATAGAGGGAGGATAGTTGTCGTGGACCCAAGCTGTGCGCCGTCAGCAAGTATGTCAATCCCGGGTACCAGCAGCCAGGCCAGTGAACTGAAAATGCTATCTGACGATATTGCCGACCGCCGGTTTTGTCAGCTTTGTGCCCAATATATTGAGCATCCTCCCTTTATGGTATCCCTCTGTTGCAAACGTACCTACCACAAAACCTGTTCTCTCGCGTTCCGGGATATTCTCCATTGCTCTGTCTGTAATTCGGCCCATATTAAGTTTTACCAGGATACTGACTTTGCCGAAGAGGTGAAGCGCTACGACTGGAGCATGTTTGAACCAGCAACCCGGGAAGCAACGGGGGACCATGCACCGATCCAGATCCCGGTGGTCGATAGTGGCGAGACCAGTAAACGACCCGAATCACCAGTGGCGGGACCGTCCGGGCTATCGTGGAACAATAACCAACAACTCGACCAACAACACGTACAACAAGCCGGGCAACAAAAATCAGCACTTGACAAAAACGTTGGCGAAGCACTCTCCCAAATGGGTGCCTTCGCCTTTATCCCGCAGGAGTTTCAGGAAGTGTTGTCACCCCGGACGGTTTTTTCTGCTCAATCGGCAACGTCAGAAATGGTCCTTCAGCCCACGGAGCAACTGGACCTTTACCAGATGACCAGCACCTTTGAACGGCTGTTTAGCGCGTTCCCCATACCCGGTGGGCTGGAAGCCCTGGCAAAGGAGTCTGGGTACAGTTTTCTGACCGAGATGATGGACGTTGGGGTGGTGCCAAAATGGCGGGAAATATGCGACAGAGAAGGCTATGTGTGTGGCAAGCAGATGAATATTGGCAAATCCGCAGAGGCCAACGCGTTCTTTACCGCGATGCAACAACATCTTGATCAGCTGGCCCCCGGGGATCTGTTCTTTTTTACCTTCGTCTGTCGACGGCCGAGCAGTAAATCGGGGTTGCTGCAACAGGTCTCGCCGGTATCGCGAATTTTCCGTCACCCGTCCGGGGATCGTCTGACATGGCTATGTACTAACGATAAGCCATTGGCCAGAAATCCCCTTGGACGCCTGACTTTCCGGGTGTTTGCCAGCGGTACCCAACTGGTGAAATACCTGCAGTTCCTTACCCTGACCGCTGAGCCTACCCAGGCCATATTTGTCCGGCCAACCCAGAAAGGAAAACCGGATGCCGAAGGCCTGGATAAAATCAATATCAAGGAGTTTATCCGGGATTACCCTCCCAGGGATATGGGGACCGGGGCAGAGTTAAAAAGCGACAAGGAAAAGCTTCTTGCGGCCGCCCAGAGCCTCGGTCTGCAGCGTATCCTCAAAGTGGCTGCCAGTCAGGTTGTGCTGCTGAACAACCTGATTGACAACAACTTTCGCAACCCACAACTGACCGAAGATCGCCTGGTTGACCACCTGAGCAACCTTGGTTATTACCCAGACTACGAGATAAACCTCACTTCCAGGCGGACGTTCGAGCAGTTGCTCGGGTTACCTGTGAGCGATGAAGAGTCCTTTAGACGAAAAGCCCGTATACAAGACCAGGTGGCCGATACCTTGAAAGAGATGCATTGGGCGCTGGCCAGCGGAACCCCGGGCTATATCATGATCCAGCTCACTTCCCGGGTACCTGTTATTCCTGATGAGATTCTGATGCTGGCCTGTGATACGGACAGGCTGTACCTGGTGAATATGAAAAGCGAATGGGTGTCTGTCCAGTGTTCGTCCAACATTGATGATATCTGTGACTTCTGTCAGGTGTTTATGAGCGGCTGCCGTATCAAGGCGGCCAATCTTACGCGTTTTCTACCGACCAAAACCAAAAAGCTCCGGGTATTTTAGTGGACACGCTCTGACCCGGATATTTATGGTCCTTTTAGACGACTGCGGCAAATGGCAGTGCACATTTGAAAATATTTCGCTATCTTAGTTCAACTGACGTAAAGGCTGTGCCATTATTATTGGGTTTTTCTTAACTTTACTCCTGATACAGGCAAGATTGTCTTGGCCAATTCGTCACTTCTGGCCAGAAACCATGGAAACCGATATGAAGAAGGCTATTAAAATATCTGCTCTGGCAGCGGCTGTACTTTTGGCAACAGGCTGTCAGGACAAGACTACCCAGGCTCCTGAAGTTGAGTTAAACACTGAAGATCAGAAAGCGGCCTACGCCATTGGCGCCTCTGTTGGTAACTTCGCCAGTCAGACACTGAAGCAACAAGATGAGCTCGGTGTTGTGCTTGACCGTGCGCTGGTTCAGCAGGGCTTGCTGGACGCCCTCGCCGATCAAACCAGAATGAACGAAGAGGAGATGGGCGCAGCCCTCCGGGTTCACGAACAGAAGATGAACACCGTTGTTCAGGAAAAAGCCAGGGAGAAGCGTGAAGAGACCCTTAAAACCGGTGCCAAATATCTGGAAGATAACGCCGGTAAAGAAGGTGTTTCCGTGACTGAGTCCGGTCTTCAATACGAAGTGATCAAGCAGGGAGACGGCCCAACACCGACCGCAGCCGACACCGTTACCGTTCATTACACGGGTACACTGACTGACGGTACTGTTTTCGATAGCAGCAAGCAAAGAGACCAGCCAGCGACTTTCCCCCTGGCAAACGTTATCAAGGGCTGGACGGAAGGCGTTGCCCTGATGCCGGTTGGCTCTGAATATCGCCTGACCATTCCCGCTGAGCTGGCGTACGGCGACCAGGACGTTGGCACCATTCCAGCAGGCTCCGTTCTGGTATTTGATATTGAGCTGATCAGCATTGAAGACCAGGAAGAGAGTAACGAAGCAGCCGAAGACAAATAAGCCACGCAATAAATCTTCAGGCTATTTACAATAACGGGCAGTACGACTACTGCCCGTTATTTATTGGTGGATTATGAACCTGATCTCTATTTTAGTCCTTTTGTTTATCACCCTGTTTGTTGTAGTGAAACTGACCGAGCGTCATGGCAAACCACTTACTGATGAACAGCAAGGCAAGCTTGCCAAAATCGCCATGATATTAATTTTTATCATGTTAGTGGCGGCACTGATCAAATCCCTGGTTTAACCTCAGGTCAAAATTGCAACAACTCCCCAATAATGACCATCAATAGCAATGCCGGGCTGACCCAGCGAATCAGGAGCTGCCAGATTTTCAGGGGCTTGCCTCGCATTCCCAACTGTTCAATCAGCACGTTTCTTTCCATGATATAGCCACAAAAATAAAGCACCAGAAGCCCAACGACCGGCAGCATGACCTGGGTGGCAAAGGCGGTATAAAGATCAAAAAGTGTGTTGTCACCAACAGAAATCTGCTTCCAGACACTGAAAGAAAGGCCGGGTATTAACCCAGCCAGAAATATAATAACACCGGCTATCGAGGCTCCTGCTGTGCGAAAACCAGAACACAGGCGACTCATCATCACCACCAGGGGTTCAGCCAGGTTAACTGCAGATGTCCAGACAGCCATTACCAACAGCAGAAAGAACAAGGGCAGCACCAGTGAGCCAAAGGGCATTTGGGCCAATGCAACCGGTAGTGTGATAAACATCAGCCCGGGACCTTCTGCTACTGAAAGCCCTTCACTGAACACCACTGCAAAAGTTGCAATACCCACCAGCACCGCCACCAGGACATCCAGCAGGGCAACAACCAATACTGCCTTAACCACCGACTGCCTTTCAGGCATATAAGCCCCATAAGCCATCAGGCAGCAGGCCCCGATAGCAAGGGTGAAAAAGGCATGCCCCATGGCCTCCAGCACCACACCCGGGCTAACCGCCTCAAACCTGAAGGCAAACAGGTAATCAAGGGCTGTCGCAAAGCCACTGAACTGGCTGGCATAGATCAGAAGGACCAACAGAATCAGATACATCAGGGGCATCAGCCAGTTATTCAACTGCTCTATACCTTTTGCAATGGTTCGGCCACTGATGGCAACCGTCATAACAATGAATAGACCGTGGTATAAAACCACTTGCCAGGGTGATTCCAGGAGCTGTTGGAAATGTATCAATGTTGCCTGAATGCTGTTTGCAGGAAGGTCCCCCGACAGCGACTTGAAAAAGAAGTGAAGCACCCAGCCAGACACCACACTGTAGAAAGAAAGAATCATCGTGGCAGCCAGCGTTCCGATCCAGGCCAGCTTGCTCCAGTGCCTGGTATGGCCTGCACTGACCGCCAACTGCCGCAGACTGCTGGCGGGTGAAGCACGCCCCGCACGCCCAACAACAATCTCGGCAATCATTACCGGCAGCCCCAGCAGCACCACAAACATGATATACAGAAGAAAAAAAAGGCTTCCCCCGTTTTCACCGGCTACATACGGGAAACGCCAGATATTTCCCAAACCGATGGCAGCCCCGGCAATAGCAAAAATAAACGCCCGGTTGGAAGTGATTCTGTTTTCAGGTGACATGGATTGTCCATTTTTCTATTGGTATGCCAGCAGTTGACTACCAGCATAGACGCAAAGTTGTCCTTATATCATCGGATAGGCTCTGAAGGACTGCAGGGCAGGCGTAAAACCGGGATCTCAATTGGATCAAATATTGATTCAGATCGATAAATACCCTCGATAGATAGGTCTATGATGGATTCCATGAAATAAAGTTCAATGACTCAACGTGTGTATCCGGAGGCATAATATGAGCAGCAGCGAAGTTTTTCATCTCGGCCTGACCAGGAAGGCTCTCAATGGTGCCAGACTGGCTATTGTCCCCGGTGACCCGGAACGGGTCGAACGCATTGCTGAACTGATGAATAACCCGAAAAAACTGGCCAGCCTCCGGGAGTTCACCACCTGGCGGGGTGAGCTGGAGGGTGAATCCGTAGTGGTTTGCTCAACCGGTATCGGCGGGCCTTCGACCTCTATTGCTGTAGAAGAGCTGGCACAACTGGGCATCTGTACTTTTCTGAGGGTGGGCACCACCGGTGCCATCCAGCCCCATATCAATGTGGGCGATGTGATTGTCACTACCGGTTCCGTTCGACTGGATGGTGCCAGCCGACATTTTGCTCCCCTCAGCTACCCGGCCGTTGCTGACTTCCAGTGTACCCGTGCACTGGTAGATACTGCCGGGCAAAGCGGTGTTAATTACTGGACCGGTATTACCGCCTCCAGTGACACGTTCTACCCCGGCCAGGAACGTTATGACACCTTCACCCGGCGGGTCAGGAAAGAGCTGCAGGGTTCTATGGAAGAGTGGCAGTCGCTGGGGGTGCTGAACTATGAAATGGAGTCTGCAACCCTTCTGACCATGTGTGCGGCGATGGGGCTTAAGGCCGGATGCGTTGCCGGGGTTATCGTGAACCGAACCTGCAATGAAACACCGGATACGGTAAAGCTGGCCAGTGTTGAGCCCAACGCGATTAACACCGTGGTTGGGGCCGCAAGACGCCTTCTGGGAACTATTGACTAACGTTTGAACCAAACGTACGGATGGATGCGGAGTAATAAGGTCGGGAGTGATTCAAAACTCAGATGAGGCCCTTTTGATGCAGGCGTTACCAATCACTTCATCCAGCGTTGCTGCTGATCGGCACGGTGATACGTCCCCGACAGGCCAACCACAGGCCAGCTGGAAACGCTGGGCAGTCTGTGTAATCTCAACGTCTGTCGCCGTCGTGTCAGCAGCCATTACCCTGAGTGCGATATTTGCCGAACTCCCCGCCATAGCCTTCGTTTATGGTGCCATTACTGCGGTTTCCATAGATTGTGCCCTGAATGCCCTGCCACCGACGGGATTGCCCCGCAGTATCAATATACCGGAGTTTTTCAGCTTCAATCATGACAGTACAGCCGACATTGTGGACAGCCAGGGATACGAAATTGTCGATGTCCCTGGCAATGGCGACTGTTTTTTCCATGCTGCCCTTGTGCCATATGGGCAATGCCTGGACTGGAATGCCAAGACCTTACGACAACAGGTATATGAAGAAGCAAGACAATGGCTACAGGAATACGAAAACAATCATTTACATTTCAATGGGCACGAAAGCTCGCAGGATCCTGTGCCGGAGGAAGTCCTTTACGTCTACTTGACAGGTCATTCCCGGCCCGGTGGCATGACAGGCATGGAGGCCATCAAATGTGATGGCGAGTGGATGGATACCATCATAGTCCCCCTGGTCGCCAGGGTCTTGAAAAAGCCAGTCATTACCGTCAACGACTCTGGTACCATTATGAATGTCATTGATGCCCGGGGTCTTTACTTTCCCATCGTTGACAGTAAGCTGAAAAACCTTGATTTAAAGGCTCTTGGCGACTTTGTACTGCTTGAACACATTAACGGCAATCATTTCAGGGGCTGCAGAAAACGGGACTTCTCCTATTCCCACAAGCCAGGGCAGGAAATAGATAAATATCTTCATCTGCGCCCCTGTTTGTCAAAATAACCCTGAATCATATCCTCTGCAACCGTCCCCCAGGCCTGACTTAATGCCTGCACGAAAGCTTGTGTAGAATCACCACTCTCCAGCGACAGGGCATAGACCTTTTCCCGCTGGGTAATAACCTGTCGGTCCTGCCCTTCCAGCGTCCAGGCAACGCTGATCCGCAACTGCCGGTTCACCACCGCGATGGACTGAACATCAATAAACGCCACCACTTCCGGGCGTTTATCCTGGCCCCAGGGACCTGAGCTTACCCAACTGGCAGAGTGAACCCTTTTACGCAGATTTTGTACCATCGCCTGTGTCAGAAGCTCTGGCAAAGGCTCTCCCCAGTGATCGTTAACAGAGGACTGTAAACGAACATCTCCTTCACTCCAGGTAATATTTTTCCTGTCCAGCCAACCAGCAACCCTCACCGGAAAAACCCCCAGTGTTGCGGGCATGTCTGCATGCACTTTTTTGGGTTGTGAAACCGTTGCCGGTACCAGCGTATAATCATGATAGGTTGGATTATTGACTGAGCAGCCCGACAGCAAAATGATCAGGAAGAAAGCCTTTGCAGCAGCAGTTCTCTGGCCCATAACAATATTCAATTTACCGAGGTAACTGCTCACCGGGAGTCTCCTGATTGTCTGCCAAAGATAATCGAATCAGGCTGACGTTGCAGCATGTCAGCCAGATCGACCACGGCCCTGGAAGCACGACTGATGTCTTTTGAACTCTGCGTCAGCTGGTATACCAGTGGAGAGTCAGGAGCCAGCGTCCCTTCTACGACGGAAATGGTCTCCTGAAGTTGCAGCATGGTTGCATTCAGCTGCTGTGTGGCGGCAGGCAACTGGGCTTTCAGTAATGCGGTCACTTCCCCGGCATCCTGTGACATGGAGGCAAATTCACTGCGAATGCCTGCCATGTCGGCGCTCATCTCATTGGACATCGCTTCCATACTGACAAATGCCTGATCAACATCGTCAATCAGTTTGTTCAGGCGATCATCACCGGTCAGCCTGGCCAGATTATCCAGAACTTCTGTCAGGCTGCTGGCCATTTCTGCGATATTAATGCTCTCGAACCGCTCAATAAACTCTTCCAGGTTGTTGGGCACGGTGGGAATCTGCGGATACTCAGTAGCCACCGGCTGCATTTCCGGGGCAGAGTCAAACAGATCCACCTCGATATACAGCAATCCGGTCAATACACTCTGCAGCCCAATCTGGGCACTGAGCCCCTGCTTGATCAACTGTCCCAGTACATTATGCCCACTGCCTTTTCCCTGCTCACTGATGGTATCCGGATACAGATCGATAGTGACCACATTCAAGACCTTCTGGTGATTGTGATACAGCTTGGACTTGATACTGACTACCTCACCAATTTTAACGCCACGCAGAGTGACCGGCGCGCCGACACTCAGGCCTTTTATCGAGCTGTCAAACAGAATTTGGTAACGCTGGACATCGTTCCGGGAAAAGCCACCTGCATTAAGAAACAGCACCAGGGCAATCGTCATGGTCAGGATTAGAATGACAAAAAGACCGACAGATACCGACAGGGATTTTCTATTCATAAATTTCTCTCGGAAAAGCGAGCCTCACTAATTGACTGAGTCGCTTTATACCTTCACTCGTCTGCATACTCACCTCCTCCGGCGCCTCTGGAAAGAAACTCTCGGACCACGTCGTGTTTACTGTGGTTAAGCATATATTCGGGAGACCCGGTATCCAGCTGGGTTCTGGTGCTGGCATCGAGGTAGACCCCATTGCTGCCAATGGCAAAAATACTGGCCAGCTCATGGGTGACGATGACGACCGTAGCACCGGTTGAATCTCTTAACTGCAAAATCAGGTCATCCAGCCGTCTGGCACTGAGGGGATCCAGTCCAGCCGAAGGCTCATCAAAAAACAGGATATCCGGATCCAGGGCAATGGCTCTGGCCAACCCTGCACGCTTGCACATACCACCACTGATCTGGGATGGATAAAAAGCTTCAAAACCGGCCAGCCCCACCAGCGCCAGTTTATAGTGCACCATATCCCGAATATCCTTACTTGTCAGTGTCGTATACTGTTCCAGTGGCAGGGCAACATTTTCTGCCAGTGTTTTATCACTGAACAACGCTCCCCCCTGATAGGTAACGCCCCAGCGTTTACGCATTGCCAACTGCTGCTTTGCAGTGGCGGAAAAGTAACTCTGCCCACTAAAAAGGATTTCACCCTCTGCTGGCTCATAGAGTCCAATCATATGTTTCAGGAGCGTGCTCTTGCCACAGCCACTGCCCCCCATAATGACAAATACATCACCTTTGCTGATTTGAAAATGCAGGTTGGACTGAATCAGGTTACTACCATACTTCATGGTCAAACCACAGGCTTCAATCACCACTTCCTGTCTCAGCTGACTCATGCTCAGATTCCCAGGTGATAAAAAAGGATGTTCAGCCCGGCGTCTGCCACCACCAGATATATAATGGCCGTCACTACCGCATTGGTAGTCGCCTGACCTACTGCTGCAGATGAGCGACCACAAGCCAGGCCAGCACGACACCCGGCCATGGCAATCAATACAGCGAAGATAAAGCTCTTGAAAACACCGGTCATGATATCCCCGGATGAGATAGCATCCCTGAGCTGGTAAAGGTACATCAACCAGGTAATATCCATACTGGTAGCGACCAGGCCACCACCAATCATGCCCAGAATATTGCTGTAAAGACAGAGCAGGGGAATGGTCAGGATCAGAGCCAGCGTCCTTGGTAACACCAGGTAATCCATGGGTTTTATACCCAGCGTTATTAATGCATCAATCTCTTCATTCACCTGCATGGTGCCCAGCTGGGCGGCATAGGCGGCACCGGTCCGACCGGACATGATCACCGCCGTCATCAATGCCCCCATTTCACGCACCATGCCAACCCCCACCAGATTGGAAACATAGACTTCGGCACCAAACTGCCGCAGCTGGACCATGCCAAGGTAAGCAAGAATCATCCCGATCAGAATACTTTGCAGCGTGATAATCGGCAAAGCAGAAGGACCGGACTGATGGCAGAAGTTAATAATATCTGACCAGCGGGCGGATCCTTTACGGGATAACCAGTAGCACAGGGACAGTGCCAGATCGCCGGTAAATGCCAGCAGCTCCATCGACTCATCCCCCAGGCGGGCGACCCGGTTGATCAGGTGATGAAACAGGGATTGGTGTCTTTGTGGTAGCGCCTTATTGGGAGGTACGGTATTAGCAAGCCTGAACAGATCGCCTACATCCTCAGGCATACCACTGAGATCGAACTGGCATTGGGAGGATTCAAGCATTCGCTGGCAAGCCAATAGCCAGGCCAGCAGTCTGGAGTCCCATGAAAAGTCATCACCGGTAATAAAGGCAACGGCTTTTAATTGACCACAATCCAGCAAGGCAGAAAGCTGATCCAGGGCTGGCAAAACACCACTGACCGTCCAGCTTCCCCGCAGGGTTATCACAACAGTCGGGTCAGACACTTTAGCAACGGTCAGTGTCGCCTGATTCATACTTATCAATGCCCTGAAAAAGGCCTAATAATAACAGGAAAACTCCACCAGTAGGCAAGCCTGCCAACTAAGTAGCTACACCGGGAACTATTTGCTCCTTATGTTTTCTTAATTAGTTCATACAATATCGAAGTAAGCTTCAATCAAGTAACGCTCGCAATTATGGATCAAGCATCAATAACATCAATAGTGGTTGCCTCGTGCTGGCCACAGTACAACCCTGCCCCCCAGGCCGAACGCCCGTTGTGGTTGGGTCGTGAAACAGAAAGTATCAATCCACTCGAAACAAAGGTATGTACTGATACCACTGCATCAACGCACCTCACTGTCTCATCCGTGTGGACTCCTACCTCATCAGAGCTGGAAAAAATGGGCACAGTAGCCTTTCACGACATATCTGTTGCTCCTGACAACGGCCCCGGGCTTGACGAAGAGCCAATATGCGAAGCTATTCTGCAAATAGTCAAAGGCAGAAAGTATATTGTTCTATCAGGGACAGATGAACCACCGTCTCCAAGTACGTTAGGGGGAACGCCCCTCATTGACAATCCCGCGCCCATTGATAAGGGTGAGTCGGTCAGAAAAAACGCCACTCTGACGCAAGCCATTTCCAAATGCATTTCCAAATGCAAAGTGGATAAATTGCGATCAGATACCACCAGTGTTGGCCAGGCTCCTTCAGCCAAAGCAATACCCGCATTACTTGATATACCCTCTGTCAACCACTCGGCCATTATAAGGACGCTCAGGGCGCTGAGGGGAAAGAAGGTAACCGCTAACTTTGAATACATCAAAGATGACCTTAGTTCAGGTTTTGCCAGCATTTCCCCCAAGGGGAGTTTGTTGTGCATCCAGGTATTCTTCAAAAAGAATTTAGCCACACAGGGAATAGCGGCAAAAATACTTCAGAAAAATTACGTACTATCCGGTAACCTGATATTTGATGATAAAGCAATGATTAAGCGAGTTACCTCAATGCCTGCCTGGTGCTTTATGAAAGAATCGCGGCAACATATTTCCCCCAACCCCCTTTGTCTTGCCCAGAACAGTATAAAAATTTTTAAAAAAGAGCCACCAAGAGAACTTATAAAATACCTTTACTTAACCAAGGATCAGAAGGAGGTTTATGATGTAATTTCATCACTGTTTAACAAACAAATTAATACCGATATTGTCAGCCTGAGAAATACCCCAAAACCGGAATTCCCACTATCGGGACAGGCGTGTTTTTATCTCAATACCGGACGATTACTTTTTATCAGCTTCAAAATCCCTGCTAATGAAGTAGCCTTGGGAATAGAGCCGTCCGTCTACCTGAAACAGGGTAAGATTCGAGGCCGATTGAGATACGACGAAAAATGGTTGTTATCCCAAATATCCAGAAATTCACCATTACTTTACTCATCGCCCCCCAAAAAAATTCCGGATGATAACAAAATCTTTTTTCCAGCCAGTAGCGTATCACTGTATTTTGACGAAAAAAAAGCCTCTGAATAATACCCATATTTCAACAGCAAACCGGCAAACTCAGTTAAACATCCCAGAAATACTCAACGTAATCTCTTCAATCTCCTGAACACTGGCGGGGACGACAAGAATCGTGTCATCCCCCGCCACACAGCCCATAATCCCACCTTTCACCCCAATGGAGTCCAGAAGCCTGGCAATCATCTGGGCGGCACCCGGGCTGGTTTTGATCACAATCATGGACTCATTATGGTCAACTTCTTCAACCAGGTCTTTTACCGCGATACTGGAATCCATCTTACCCAGCTCAGGGGGCAGGCAGTAGACCAGTTCATTCAGTGCATTGCGCGCCCGGACCGCACCAAAACGGCTGAGCATGCGGGATACTTTGGACTGGCTGATATTGTCAAACCCCTGCTCCTGCAGAAGAGTGACAATCTGGCTCTGGGAGCCGCAGCGCTCTTCTTTAAGCAACTGGCGGAAAGAACGAACCAGGGCATCCTGTTTTTGGCTAGTCATAGTCGTCTAATAACCTTTCAGGAAAATGCTGCCTGCCGATTTGCAATAGACCGAAAGCCTTCAGTGACGCAGCATTTAAAAAAAAACAGTTCTGAAATATGCGGCAATTATAGAGCCTAACCACAAAGAAATGAATTTTTATTCACTTTTTTGTTGATTT
The DNA here is from genome assembly GCF_024606265.1 of Endozoicomonas sp. SESOKO1. GTDB lineage: Bacteria > Pseudomonadota > Gammaproteobacteria > Pseudomonadales > Endozoicomonadaceae > Endozoicomonas. Next base: position 42,373 of record NZ_JAHHPP010000379.1, on the reverse strand, counting down.
TATCTAACCCATGCCGGACAATCTTTCATAAATCGCAACCGGCAAAAGAAGATTCAGGCAATGGGCATCGCAGTACAAAGCCTAAGCAAATCCTTTGGTGGCCACCAGGTACTAAGGGATATCAGCTTCAGCATCAGTAAAGGAGAAACAACGGTATTACTGGGTTCCAGTGGTGCGGGAAAAAGCACACTGTTACGCATGTTGAACCTTCTTGAGAGTCCGGACCAGGGCTCTCTCCACATAGCCGATATGGCATTCAGCTTTCCACAAAAGAAATCGCCGTCTTCCAATGCATCGACAAAAGCCTGCCAGCTGAGACGCAAAGTCGGCATGGTTTTCCAGCAGTATCATCTGTGGCCTCATATGACGGTTCTCGAGAATCTGATGGAAGCCCCCGTTCAACAGGGTATGTCAAAAGCAGAGGCCCGGGACAAGGCCATGGGACTGCTGGAACGGATGGGCCTGCCGGATAAAGTCAACGCCTGGCCCTCGTCCCTTTCCGGTGGTCAGCAGCAGCGGGTAGCCATTGCCCGGGCGCTGATGCTCTCTCCGGAAGTATTATTGTTTGACGAGCCCACCGCCGCACTGGACCCGGCCATTACCAACCAGGTTGTGGAGATTATCAACGAGTTGCAGGCTTCTGGCATTACCATGGTGGTGGTTACCCACGAAGTCGACTTTGCCCGGAAAATTGCCAGCCGCGTAGTCTATCTGGAAAACGGGGAAATTGTCGAGCAAGGAACTGCCGAACGATTCACTGCCCCACAAACCGGTGCATTTAAACGTTACCTTCAACATTGATTCGATCCAACCACTGCTTTCAAGAACAAGCTGTCTGTAAGGAAAACCCGATGAAAAAAATAGTTGCTACTTTCGCTCTGGCCAGTGCTGCTTTCGCCTCCCTCTCTTTTTCCGGGATAAGCCAGGCTCAGGAAACCATTCGTTTCGGTATGGAGGCGACCTATCCTCCTTTTGAGTTCTTTAATGAAAAGAATGAGCTGACCGGTTTTGACGTTGAACTGGCTAATGCCATCTGTGCCGAACTGGATGCCACCTGTGAGTTCAACAACCAGCCTTTTGACAGTTTGATCCCGGGCCTGAAATTCCGTCGGTTTGATGCTGTCATTTCCGGTATGGATATCACACCAACACGAATGGAACAGGTCGCCTTTACCCAGCCTTATTATGAAAACTCAGCCATCTTTGTGGCTGGCATCAGTAATGATTTTAAAGACGCCAAAGATCTGATTGGTAAAACCGTCGGTGTACAAAATGGGAGCACCCATCAGGCCTACCTGATCGACAAACTGGAAAAGCAGGGCTTGAAAACCCGCCCATACGACAGTTATCAAAATGCGTTGCTGGACATGACCAACGGCCGGGTGGATGCGGTTTTTGCCGACACAGCGGTTGCCCGTGAGTGGCTGGATCAGCAGGGAAAAGGTCAATACCGAACTGTGGGGGAAGAAGTAAAGGACGCCAATTACTTTGGTATTGGTATGGGCATCGCGGCCCGCAAAGGGGACCCACTGGTTGAAAAACTGAACAGGGCACTGGCCCAGGTAAAAGCGAGCGGTGTTTACCAGCAGCTGCATGCCAAATATTTCAACTCTTCGGAAGTGAGGTAACAGTGGGCCTGACCACTCTCTTCGCCGAAGCGACCGTGATGACCCTGGGACTGGCCCTGTCATCACTGGTTCTGGGCCTGTTAATGGCCCTCGCTTTTTCGCTTGCCGAACTCAGCCGCTGCAAACCCCTTGCGCTTGCCACCAGCACAGTGGTTGCCATATTGCGCGGACTTCCGGAAATTCTGGTGGTCTTTTTCATTTACTTCGGTTCAACCCATGCACTTTTCCTGTTAACGGATGAGTTTATTGAAATCAGCCCGTTTGTTGCAGGCACTATTGCCCTGTCGTTAATTTATTCAGCCTACGCCTCACAAACGCTTCGCGGCGCTTTTATGGCTGTCCCCAAAGGACAGACCGAAGCAGCGGTAGCACTGGGTATCAGTCGCTTTCATTGTTTTTTTCGCATCATTCTGCCGCAAACATGGCGTCATGCCCTGCCCGGCCTGGGCAACCAGTGGCTGGTACTGCTGAAAGATACGGCACTGGTTGCCCTGATTGGTGTCCATGACTTATTACTCCAGGCCAGGATGACCGCCGCCAGCACCTATGAGCCATTTACCTGGTATGGTATTGCCGCCTTGATTTACCTGGCAATTACCCTAGTCAGCCAGAATATACTGGAGCGCATGAAGTCCCGCTCTAATCGACACCTGACATCCAGTCACAGCGTGACAGAAGGGCCTGTTGAAAAAACCGTAAGCCCTGGTGAGGCCACAGCATGAATATGGACTATTTACCCGAACTGCTGAAAGGTTTTGGCACCACACTGGAACTGACCCTGGTCAGCCTGTTTACCGGACTGATGCTGGCCATCCTGTTCACCATCGTGCTTTCCCTGAAAGTAAGGGCACTGAGCTGGCTGGTCAAACTTCAGATTCTGTTGTTTACCGGCACGCCATTGTTGATCCAGATATTTCTGATTTATTACGGTCCGGCTCAGTTTGATGTGATCAAAAACAGCGTCTTGTGGCCCTGGTTAAGCCAACCCTGGTTCTGTGCCATGCTGGCCCTGGCCCTGAACTCGGCGGCTTATTCCACCTTGCTGTTCAAAGGAGCCATCGATGCTGTGCCAAACAGCGACTGGGAAGCCTGTATGGCGCTGGGCATGACCCACAGACAGGCACTGCTGCGGGTTATCCTGCCCCATGCCGCCCGTCGCGCGCTGCCTGCCTATGGCAACGAAGTCATTCTTGTGATGAAAGGCTCATCCCTGGCCAGCACCATTACACTGATGGATCTGATGGGCTATGCTGCCAGACTGAACGCACAAACTTACGACACATTAACCGTGTTCACCATGGCCGGCCTGATTTACCTGACCATGACAGGTGTTCTGACATTACTGATCCGGTTGATGGAACACAAAGTCCTGGCATTCAGTCGCTCCTGATGGCTTTTCTTTGAACCACAAAGATCACCCGGAAGCAGAAAATCATTTCTCTGCGCTCTATATGACCCCTGTGGTTCAACCCATGCCCTAAACTCCTGAAAGCGCGAACGTTAATAGGGTTTACCCGATGCTGTCCAATGACATGATTTTTGAAGAAACACTGACCCCTTTCATTGCAAGGCATAGCATGAATGGTCTGCCCATTCTGAAAATTCAAAGTCCATCGTGTGAGGCGGCAATATCTCTCCACGGTGGCCAGCTGATTCAGTTCAAACCGTCCGGGCATCAGGACGTTATCTGGCTCAGTAAAAAAGCGATCTTTTCACAAGGCAAAGCGATACGTGGTGGCGTTCCAGTCTGCTGGCCCTGGTTTGGCCCTGTTAGCACTCCTTCACACGGATTTGCCCGAATCAGCACCTGGCAGTTGCTGGATCACGAGGAAAATGGGCTGGCGACAACCATTCGTCTGAAGCTCAGCGCCTCCAGAGAGACCCATGCAATCTGGCCCCATGACTTCAGCGCCGTTCTGACCTTTACCCTGGGAGAAACGCTGTACATAGAGCTGGAAATGATCAACACGGGCGACAGTCCCTGGCAATGGAGTGGCGCTCTGCACTCCTACTTCAATATTGCCGAAGCAACCGAAACCTGGATTACCGGAGCCGGCACTTCCTATATTGACAACCTGCAAAATGATCTGCCCTGTGAAACATCAGAAGCCCTGATCATCAATCAACCTATTGACCGGATATATTCGGCCCCGGATGAAACCATCGCAATCCATGATCAAGGTAACCAGCGCATTATCCATGTCAGTAATAAAGGCCATAACTCGGCCATTATCTGGAACCCATGGAAAGACCTGAGCAGAAGTATGGGGGATATGAGTGACGATGGTTATGAGACAATGGTTTGTGTTGAATCAACCCGCTATGGGAAAGATCTGGCATCAGGTGTACTGTTGATGCCCGGTAAAAAAAGTACGTTGAGTACTCTGGTCAGCGTTACCGCTGAAAAATAACCAATGACCCGAGACAACCAGGCTGTGATACACAAACGCAGCCTCTCCACCGTGGGAATGTACTTTTCTTATACCGTTGCCGCTGCCAGAATCATTTCCACGGCACTGTCCGACATGGCATCAATGGAGTTTCTATCCAGGTAAATACCATCGTTCAATAAACGACTCATACCATGCAGCATGCTCCAACTCACCTGGGCAAGACGCAGACAATCAATAGCTTTTGATGGTTTTCCCTTATCCTGCCCCTCTTCCAACTCTTTTACTAACAGCCGGATAAGGTATACATAGTCCTGAAAACAGGCAAAAGAGGCTGCTTTCAGACTCTCCGTCGGTTCACCATTTTTCCAGACCGGGCGACCAAACATCAGGTCGTACTCCTCAGGATGCTCCCGGGAAAGATCCAGATAGGAATGAACAAAAGCCTTTAACCAGCGATTCATATCCACAGACTGTTCCCGCATCAGTTGTGCAAAATGTGCCTGCCACTTCTCAAAACCCTGCTCGGCAATGGCACAGAGCAGTGCATTTTTATCTTTAAAATGATGATAAGCCGCCGTTCTGGAGACCCCAACCCGTTCGGCCAGAGTGCGCATGGAGATACCATCCACCCCCTGCTCGCCAATCATCCGGGTTGCCTCTTCGAGCAGTTCCTGATGAAGGTTGCCATGGTGGTAGGGTTTTCTGGCAGTCATATGTCGTTTAATACCTGTCTGCTGTTTGCTACAAAAGATGTTCAATGCAAAATATCTTGACAGTGTCAAAATACCATTTTATCTTGACAGCGTCTAGATAAGGCGTCGGATCACAAGAAGGATTATAAAATGACTACTCCTTACCCACATCTTCTGGCACCGCTGGATCTGGGTTTCACCACGCTGAAAAACCGGGTTCTGATGGGTTCCATGCACACCAACCTGGAAGAACAGCCCAACGGTTTTGAACGACTGGCGGCTTATTTTGCCGAACGCGCAGTCGGCGGTGTTGGACTCATTGTAACGGGCGGTATTGCGCCGAACCAGGAGAGTGGGGGTATGCCCGGCGCTGCCACCATGGAAACCATGGATGATGTAAAGCACCACCGGGTGGTCACTGATGCTGTTCATCAGGCTGGCGGTAAAATCTGTATGCAGATCCTTCATACCGGTCGTTATGCTTATCATCCGAAAAGTATTGCCCCCAGTGCCATTAAGGCCCCGATCAACCCTTTCAAGCCCAAAGAGCTGAGCTCTGATGAGATCGACGTGCAGATCGAGGACTTTGTCAATGCTGCCGCCCTTGCCAAAGAAGCAGGTTACGATGGCGTTGAAATCATGGGCTCAGAAGGCTACTTCATTAACCAGTTCATCGTTAACCGTACCAACCAGCGACAGGACGACTGGGGTGGTGAATACCATAAGCGCATTCGCCTGCCCGTAGCCATGGTCAGTAAGACCCGGGAAAGAGTTGGCCCGGATTTCATCATTATTTACCGCCTCTCCATGCTGGATCTGGTGGAAGGCGGCAGTAGCTGGGATGAAATCGTACAACTGGCCAGGGAGATTGAGCAGGCTGGTGCCACCATTATTAACACCGGCATTGGCTGGCACGAAGCCCGCGTCCCCACCATCGCCACAATGGTGCCAAGAGCAGCCTTTACCTGGGTAACGGCAAAAATTCGCAACGAAATCAATATTCCGGTCATTACCTCCAACCGGATCAACATGCCGGAAACCGCAGAAGACGTTCTGGCCCGTGGTGATGCAGACATGGTGTCCATGGCCCGTCCAATGCTGGCAGATGCCGAGTGGGTCAACAAAGCGGCTGAAGGCAGAGCTGATGAAATCAATACCTGCATTGGCTGCAACCAGGCCTGCCTTGACCATGTCTTTTATCTGAAACCCGTCAGCTGTCTGGTAAACCCCAGGGCATGCCATGAAACAGAGCTGAACTATCTGCCCACCAGCGAACCCAAGAAACTGGCTGTTGTGGGAGCAGGCCCTGCCGGCATGGCATTTGCCACCACTGCTGCCTATCGTGGTCATAACGTCACGCTCTTTGACGCAGCAGACAAAATTGGTGGACAGTTTAATATTGCCAAAACCGTACCCGGTAAAGAGGAGTTTGAAGAAACCCTCCGCTACTTCAAACGACAGATCGAGCTGACCGGCGTCGAGCTGAAACTCAACCACAAAGTAACGGCAGAAGCGCTGGAAAACAGTGACTTTGACGAAGTCATCATCGCCACCGGTATCACCCCCAGGAAGCTGGAGTTGGACGGCATTGATCACGTCAAGGTTCTGAGTTATCTGGATGTATTCAAGGGTGCACCTGTCGGCAACAAGGTAGCTGTCATCGGTGCCGGTGGTATTGGTTTTGATTTGTGTGAACTGATTACCCAGGAAGGCCCATCCAGCAGCCTGGATATTCCTGCCTTTATGAAAGAGTGGGGCGTGGATATGACACTGGTAAATCGCGGTGGCCTGCTGACAGAAAGCGAGCACCCGAAACCATCCAGAGAAGTCTTTCTGCTGCAGCGGAAAAAGAGCAAACCCGGTAAAAACCTCGGCAAAACCACCGGCTGGATTCACCGCTCATCACTGGCTAACCGGGGGGTTCGTATGATACCAGCCTGTGAATACCATAAAGTTGATGACCAGGGCCTGCATCTGTCCATTGCCGGGGAACCTCAAGTACTGGATGTAGATACCATCGTAATCTGCGCAGGCCAGGAGCCCATGCGAGAACTTGCAGATAACATCAGCGGCAAGCCAGTTCACCTGATTGGCGGCGCGGATGTGGCTGCGGAGCTGGATGCCAAGCGGGCAATCAACCAGGGCTGCCGACTGGCTGCTGACATTTAATACGCCCTCTTAACCAGTAAAGGGAGCCTGGCTCCCTTTACCTTCTATAGGAGGATCTCCCTGTTCTTTTCCTTCCACCATGAACCACCAGTCTCAGGACAAATGACGATTGGTACAGGCATCGGCTCCTATAGGAACCGACTTCATTGCCTTGCTCATCCACCAGGTGCTGGCTTGCGAAGATTTTTACATCGATATTATTGGTTGACATTAATATTGAGGGATATTGAGAGATATGTGTGAAAGGCCGGGAACTTTATATAAAAAAGAGTGGTCGAATCTGCAGTTCACTAACGCCGTAATTCAATGAATACATTCAGATTATATTCAAATAGTACTCCTGCCCTTTCAAATTTTCAGGGTTTGCCAGGGGCGCATACGATACCAACTGACACTTCCAGTTCAGAGCCAGGCATAGCTGGCTATTCCACGAATATATTTCATTCATTCTTTAATAAATATTTAAATCAGGCAGAAACAGATCAGGTTATACCAATTACTATACGTTCACTTAAAGATTTTTCAATTTATCCTATTCCCTCTACGGAAAATGAAATACTGCTTCCTCCGTTTTATTCTCAAGAAGTTCTTGACGAAATTGCACCTTGTGACCTTAACAGTAAAATTGTTAATGATGATTATCCATTCATTGATTCAACCTCAGAAAACTATCACCCAATTGCTCAGAAATCCCCCTCGGTAAATGCATCAGTCAGTTTTTCTCAGCCATCACCCAGTCCAGTTGTTAGTCCAGTTGTTATAGTTGGTCCGTTGAATAAAGACACGCAACAGCAAATGAACAGGGGAATGGTAAAGTTTAAACCAACTGAGCCTTCTGGTTCCCGGGAACCTCTGCCCCCTGTACCTGGAAAGGTGCGCACGTCTGGAACAGGCAATGCGGGCAAAACCAAATACGCTGCATCCGAGAAAGCTAAGGCGAACAAAGCCAGATATGCCGCATCCGAGAAAGGCAAGGCGAGCAAAGCAAAAAGCAATGCCAGGTACCGCGCATCCATAAAAGGCAAGGCAAGTCAGGCGAGATACGCAGCATCGGATAAGGGCAGGCGGAGCCTTGCCATCAGAAATAAAAAAACAAACACCTATCATTCAGCCCTGATAAGAGGCTTTAGTAAAGAAGTAGCGAGAGAAATAGCAAAGTCGGCAGCTGATGTAAAAAAAGCAGAATTATTATCAGAACCCCCTCCTTCCCCCACGCCTTTCAGTTACCTGACTGAAGAAATATTTTCAATCCCGATCGAACCTGTCTCACCCTGAGTGAAAAGTCAGCAAGCAAAGGAAAAAGAGTTTATGAAAAGTCTTTCGCAAGACTACAGTCCTGCTTCTTCTGCTCAATTAAATGAAGTTGCTGATCCCTTTCTTTATTTTCAAGATACTTTTTTTTCTGAATCTGGAATATCAGTCAGGGCACTTTCCCGTGAAGTAGTAGAAGCCGCAAATATTCTTTGTTCGATGTGCACTGATAAACCAATCGGAAATGACCTTCATCAGACAACGGCGCTTTTTCATAATCCATTTGATCATCCCAGGCTGGAAAAAAGATCAATAGCCATCGTTGATAGCCATACTGCAGGAGATCAATCACAATGCTTACCAATTGTCAACAACAACCTTCACCCACCTTTAGAACTTGCCCGTCAGGTTACCAGCAATCAGGGTCGTACTGATATTTTTTCCAAGTCAATTGATTTAGCCCGGTCAAGCGTTGGAAAGTCAGATGAAAGTCACTCCCTGACACTGGAATGCCAAGGGGAGCATCATGACGATTCCACTTATGCTGAGCGACAAAGGCAGCATAGAAAGGAGCGCAACCGGGAGCGCTATCGGAATGATCCTGCTTTCGCAGAAAGCATAAGGGAGCGCAACAGGAAGCGCTACCAGAATGATCCCGCTTTCGCAGAACGCCAAAGGTGTCGCATCAGGGAACGGCAAAGCAAGCTTCGCAAAGATCCCGCTTACCTTGAGCACCAGAGAAAGCTGGAAAGAGCGCGCCAACAGAATAATCCCGATTATGCAAAGCGCAACAGGGGGCGATACCAGAATGATCCCGCTTATGCAGAGCGCCTGAAAAAATACAACAAAGAGCGTTATCATAATGATCCCGCTTACGCTGAGCGCCAAAAGGAGCGTCAAAGAGAGCTTCGTAAAGATCCCGCTTTCTTGAAGCACGAAAGGGAGCGCCGAAGGAAGCGTTACAAGAATGATCCCGATTTTGCTGAACGCGAAAGGGGGCGACAAAGGGAGCGCTACCAGAATAGCCTTCAATTGCGTAAAACACCAAAGAGTGCACCAAAATAAAGGGCCACTTGCCCGGAACGCCAGGGGAGCGCTAACAGAATGATTCCAATATTGATTCACCAATACTTGACAATCCAGCTGATTTTATCGGAACTGATATTTCTGACATACCACAATCACTACTTGATGAATATGTCCCCTGGAATCCTGATCATGACACCGATATTGATGCACAATCATCAACTGCAATCCATTCGGATCCAGAGTATCAGCTAACGAACACTCATGCAGCACCCTCTGGCCTACCGGATTTACCACCAGTTGCCGTAGTTAACCCGCCAGACCAGACGACAAGTGATAATCAGACGCCCCACGCTGAAGAAGGCATTGGTGAGGGCAACTCATCAATAATTGTGCGTTCAAAGGTGAGGCACCAGAGTGATCCTGATTTTGCAGAACGCCAGAGAAAGAAGAGAAGGGAACGTTACCAGAATAATCCCGCCTCCGCAGAGCGCCAAAAGCAGCAACAAAAGGAACGATACCAGAATGATCCCGTTTATGCAGAGCGCAAGAGAATGATAGAGAGGGAGCGCCACAAGAATAATTCATTTTAAGCCGGGTCAAAGCATTTATATAGCTCTCACAGCAAATCTTTATAGTTGGTTAACATAAATTTTGAATGGAGCGTGAATAGAAGGAACTTTTATAAGATGAAGAGGTCTTAAGCTGGAGTTCAGTAACTCAATAATTATTAATGGATAACCCTGCTTTTCCCGTTCTGATAAGTGTAGCTCCTGACAGCTCTTCTTATTTGCATGGTACTGGCTTTTCCGATTCTGGTATATCAGGCCAGGCCTTCTCCCGTGACGTTGTAGAGGCAGCGAATATTCTATGTGCCATGCGTACCGATAAAACTGCCAACAACTGCTTTCAGCAGTCAACGATGCCTTTTGATAATCGTCTTAATGCTCCCCGGCTGGAAAAAAGATCGATAGTCATCGCAGGAGATCATACTGTAGATCAATCACTTGATTATACGGTTAGAAATGAGCCTGTTAATAATGATCACTCCCCCGGATACATTCCCGCCAATGAACGTTTTTCAATCCAGTCTATTTTAAGTTCAGGGCAAGCAACCTCACAAAATTCACTGATTGAGCACAAGATTGAGCACAAAAAGAAGCAAAAAAAATGGCGCTACCAGAATGATCCTGATTTCGCAGAGCGCCAAAAGGCACGCCAAAGGGAACGCTATAGGAATGATCCTGATTTCGCAGACCGTCAGAGGAAGTACTTGAGGGAGCGGCAGAGAGCGCTTCGCAAAGATCCCGCCTACAACAAACGCCAAAATGAACTGAAAAAGGAACGCTACAGGAATGATCCTGATTTCGCAGAGCGCGAAAGAGTTCGCAAAAGACAATATCATCAGAATCCCGCTTACAAAAAACGCCAAAGTGCTCGCCTGAGGGAGCGCTACCACAGCGATGCAGCCTTCGCAGAGCGCCTGAGGGAGCGCCAGAGAAAGCGCTACCATAACAATCCCGATTACGCAAAGCACCAGAAGTCTCCCAGGCCACAATGCGTTCTCTCAAATGGACTGGTGCAATGAATAACTGTATAAAATCTGACTCAGTAACCAGCCTGCAGTACCCTGCGATTGACGCAAGCCAGGAAGTGTTTTTAACGAATAAAGCGGTCTCCATTTTTCGATGCCACACGGTTACAACGATTGACAATAAAAATACCCTGTTATTGGACGTCAATGATACAAGCACCACCATATTCAAAGATGGCCACCGGCTCACCAGTATTAATTTTCATACATGTCTATACACTGGAAAGAGGCGCTTGAACACGATGAAGCGCCTCCGGTTTATATCCGGGCCACTCATATCAATACCTTGAAGGAAATTGAACTCACTGTATTGAAGCGGTTCGCCATTGATCTTTGCTAAACGACACTGGCGATCGCCCCCGGTTTCCTCAACATTTTATCGATGTCGCCTATATGAGTTTCTTCATCAGCAATTAAGCGACGAGCATACTCTTCGACCACAACCAGCTTACTTTTCTCAGCAACCTCCAATAGATCGTAATAGTACTTTACACCCTGCTTTTCAAAATCCAGGGACTCCATAAGGATGTCGTGAATATCATGTTTTGAGGTTTCCAGAAGACCACCAATGCCAAGAGATGGATGCTCCCCCAGGTAAGTGATCATTTCACCGGCTTCATACGCATGATTCAACGTTTCTGTTGCTGCTGAACGAAACCACCCGACAATAGGAATCCGGCTATAGCCAAAAACCATAAAGCTATAGTGACTGTATCGAACAACCCCTGCCAACTCATGCTCCAGAATCTGGTTCAACTTGGCCACTACGGCCTGCTGCTCAGCGGACATAAACACCTCATCTCAATGTCGTATTTGCAGGGAAGTATAGTCAGAATTATCAGCAAACCAGTTAACCCGGATGATTAAGGTTGCTTTCCGGTTGGCATTGCTGACAGGTGAATGGTGGAAAAAAGAAAGCAGGTTTTCTCTGGCCACAGGAAAGGAATTCAGGCACTGACACAGGTCGGCCCACAATAGCGGGAAATGTTTGTCGCTCCCCCTGACACACCATAATGGAGTGAACCTAATAATCATTTAGCGGTCAAATCACGGTATTTATAGTCTATGTGTGCAGGGTTTTATTCTGAAAGCAACCGCATCCTCCCACCCGAAGCGTGCTGGCTGTGCTGCCCCACAAGCTGGCGCAGGCAGGGTTCCCAACGGCAGTACGTTTAACGGCAAATTTAACGGCAAATTTAACGGCAAAAGAGTCTCAAGCCATCCGTCTTATAGAACTGCCGCCTCTACTCCAAACGATGGCAAGCATCTTGAAAACGCCTTCTGGAATAACAGGCAGTTGCAAAGACGTAAAATCACCCCGGCTGATGTGCTTACTGCCTATAGAAAAGATACAACGTCACTGAGAGGTGGCTTCTTCCTGCAAAAACTCTGCTTACAGCACATTCTACACGACAATAGAAAAGTAACCCCGGATCAGGTCATTCAGGAATTCAACCGGGTGCCGGACCGGTATAATAAGTACAAACTGGCCATAGCGCGCTTCAAAGCGGAATGTTGCCTGAGGGGCCTGTCGCTGAATCGCCAGCAGGTCACACCGGATATGGTGGTTAAGGCTTTCCCCGATAGTCCGGAAGGCAAACTGGGGATAACGCGCTTTCAGGAACAATGTTGCCTGAAAGACCTGCCGTTGGGTGGCCAGCAGGTTACACCGGCTATGGTGGTTAAGGGTTATCAGGGAGCCAGGGCAATACTGGAACTGGCACGCTTTAAGGAACAGTGTTGCCTGAGGGGCCTGCCCTTGAATGGCAGGCTGGTTACACCGGATTCGGTGGTCAGGAGTTTCCCGGATAGTCCGCAGGGCAAACTGGGGGTAGCGCGCTTTAAAGAACGATGTTGCCTCAGGGGCATGCCGTTGGATGGCCAGCAGGTCACACCGGAGGCGGTGATTAAGGGTTTTCAGGATAGTCCGGAAGACAAACTGGGAATAATGCGCTTCAAAGAGGAATGCTGCCTGAGGAACCTGCCATTGAATGGCCAGCGGGTCACACCGGAAGCGGTGGTTAAGGGGCTTCAGGCCGCCTGGGCAATACTGGAGCTGGCACGCTTCAAAGCAGAATGCTGCCTGAGGGGCCTGACGTTGAATGGCCAGCCGGTCACACCGGATTCAGTGGTAAAGAGTTTCCCGGATAGTCACGAAGGTAAACTGGGTATAGCGCTCTTTGAGCAGCAATATTGTCTGAGTGGCATGTTCTTGAATGACCAGCAAGTCACACCGGAAGCGGTGCTCAGGAATTTCCCGGATAGTCCCGAAGGCAAACTGGGGATAGTGCGCTTTATGGGACAATGTTGCCTGAATGGCCTGTTGTTAAATGGCCAGAAGGTCACACCGGATGCAGTGCTTAAGAATTTCCCGGATAGTCCGGAGGGTAAACTGGGGATAGCGCGCTTCAAGGCGGAATGTTGCCTGAGGGGCCTGCGGTTGGCTGGCCAGCTGGTTCCTCCGGATGCAGTGGTCAAGGATTTTCAGGCAGCCAGAGTCCCCCTGGAGCTGGCACGTTTCAAGCAGGAATGTTGCTTCAGAGGCCTGCTGTTGAATGGCCAGCAGGTCACACCGGATGCGGTGGCCAGGAGTTTCCCGGGTAGTCGGGAAGGTAAACTGGGCAGAGCGCACTTCAAGGAACAATGCTGCCTGAAAGGGCTGTTGTTAAATGGCCAGCAGGTCACACCGGATGCGGTGGTCAAGGATTACCCGGATAGTCCGGACGGTAAACTGGGCATAGCGCGCTTCAGAGAGGAATGTTGCCTGAGGAGGCTGGAGTTAAATAGCCAGCAGGTCACACCGGATGCGGTGGCCCAGGATTTTCAGGCTATTAAGGCAACACTGGAGCTGGCGCGTTTCAAAGCGGAGTGCTGCCTCAGGGGGCTGGAGTTAAATGGCCAGCAGGTCACACCGGATGCGGTGGTTAGGGATTTCCCGGACAGTCCAGAGGGCAAACTGGGGATTGCGCGCTTTAAGGAAGAATGTTGCCTGAGGGGCCTGCCGTTGAGTGGCAAGCAGATCAAACCGGATACGGTGGTTAGGCATTATCAGGAAACCAGAGCAAAACTGGAAATTGCCCGTTTCAAGGCAGAATGCTGCCTGAGGGGACTGCCGTTGAATGGTCAGCAGGTCACACCGGGTGAGGTGGTTAAGGATTTTCAGGCAGCCAGGGCAACGCTGGAGCGGGCGCGCTTCAAAGCGGAATGTTGTCTGAGGGGACTGCCGTTGAATGGTCAGCCGGTCACACCGGATGCGGTGGTTAAGGATTACCCGGACAGTCCGGAAGGCAAACTGGGGATAGCGCGTTTTAAGGAACAATGTTGCCTGAAGAGCCTGCCATTGAATGGCCAGCTGATCACACCGGATGCCGTGGTTAAGGAATTCCCGGATAGCCCGGAAGGCAAACTGGGAATAGCGCGTTTTAAGGAACAATGTTGCCTGAAGGGCCTGCCATTGAATGGCCAGCTGATCACACCGGAGGCGGTGGCTTTGGATTATCAGGAAGCCAATGCAACGCTGGAGCTGGTGCGCTTCAGGGCGGAATGCTGCCTGAGGGGCCTGACATTGAATGGCCAGCAGGTCACACCGGAGTCGGTGGTAAAGGATTACCAACGCGGTGGCTGGTTACTCGAAAGAGCTATTTTTTACTCCCTGCTGTCATTGAGTGCAACAGAATTGAATGGCAACTATCTGGATAACAGGGACATATTAAATGCGTTTAATGAAGCACCCGGGAATCATTCAGCAAGACAAGCCAGATACCTGATGCAAAAGGTGAAACAACCCCAGTGGTACGATGAAACGGACGAAGCCCAGGATTTACTTCAGGAAGCCTGGCAAATCCTGAACAATGTACTGGTTAAAGATGAAGAGCACTACCGACTGCAATCCATATTGACATTCATGGCCATGAATCATGAGCTGACAATTGATCATCATAGGGTATCAGCGGAACAGGTATTGCGTTCCATCAAAATACTGAGACCCTCATTTCAGAACTCACGCATTCATTTCTTCTTCCTGGCACACTGTTATATCACCAACCAGCCAGTCCATGGGCAACAAATCCATAAGGTCCAGGTTCTGGGGTGTCTCCAGGGTTTTCCAGAAGGAAGCAAGCTTCGCCATGGTTTAGGTTGCTGGCTTGAAATATGGAGCTCCGAAGCCAACATAATGGATGAGTTACTGTTTACACGAGAAAGTGACGTCTATGGACATAGAAACCGCCTACCCGACGTGGTCCCCGATTCTGAGAGCACTGGTCGAAGAGCAAAACCGGTAAAAGTCTCCGCTGTCAGTCCTGACATGGAAAGTCCATTCCCCTGTCAGATCAGGGAATACCGGGATAAAACAGAAAATACACCCGCCACTCAGGCCGTTACCGCCAGTGCGGCGCAAACCTTTAAGCCATGGTCAAAAACAGGTGAACCGGGTTTTCCGGATGAACAGGTTCCGCGATTAAATGCCCTGACGTTGAAAGCGCTGGAGATTATTCAGGAAATCAATGGGACCTAT
This sequence comes from Endozoicomonas sp. SESOKO1, assembly GCF_024606265.1. GTDB lineage: Bacteria > Pseudomonadota > Gammaproteobacteria > Pseudomonadales > Endozoicomonadaceae > Endozoicomonas. Next base: position 27,104 of record NZ_JAHHPP010000379.1, on the reverse strand, counting down.
AGCACTCCTCGCCTACTGATTACCGGTTCATTCGCGCGTTTTTTACAGCACCTCTGCTCAACATTTAAAGATATTGACATTATCTGTATGACCGAAGAGTCTGCCAGAACACTCTTTGCAAAGCTGCAGGCACTTAACACCAGCCAGGATTCAGAAATCCCCAAAACCATAATCATCTGGCCAATCCCGGGATGTCAGGCGATCAGGCTCCCAAAAGCCTACAATATTCAACTCAAAGACGGTGATTTAGGTACCAAAGCCATGGGGTTTCAGGTCAGTATTGACGCCAGACTAACCTGTGAAAATGCAGCAAGACTGGCCGTTCGGGTTCCCGGCGTTGAGAGGCCGGTATGGCATTTGTCGTTTGCTGAAGAAACTCAATTACTAAACGATACCCTGCAACACCTCGTTGATAACCTTGATCCGCTGACAGAGCAGTTGCTAAACGGAGCAGTATTTGACTTACCCCGAACCATTCTTTTTAACAAACCCCAAAACAACGGGGAACGTATCTATGGATTGCTGATACGCTCCCTGCTTACCCTGAATAAAGCCAGGCATTTCATCGCTCTGCACTCTCAGGGAAAAACCGGAAAACCAGACTGCCAGAGTAACCAGCTTCAGAGAGAACAACAACGACTTCACGCACTTACCAGGAATCTGCAAATGAAACTGCATAGCCATGTTTGTCGTAATGACTTTGAGTGCAGAGTTAGCAGCTGGCTATCGGCTAATCAGCATGTTAATGACTACCAAGCCAGAAGGAAGGCCTTTATCGAAGTACTGCTTGCGATGATGCATCCTCAATAAGGTTCTCCGGGTTTCGCGACAGCCTCCTGGTTACTGTTTTTTCCTTTTCACTCTAAGGTTGGCTCTGATGCCATAGACACTCATCTCGATATGTTCCACTACCATAAAGTCATTGCCAGAAGTGATAAAACGGTGCGTGCGATCAAACATGTAGTTTTCCGAGCTGTGATTAAACTCCAGGTATTCACCGCTAAGGGCAATAACAACATCATTCATGGTACGGGGCAGCACATCTTCGGATACGTTGATAACGATCTTTGAGTCAGAATCAAGTCGGATTCTTCCAGTGGCCTTAAGCAGGGGCTTATTCCTATTATAATCATCCTGAAAATAATTCAGGTCTGTTATGGTGATATACGTGGTTCCTCCGGAGCCATTAAAGTCAGCAACGACGGATCCTTGCTCAAACGATAACGTACCTTTATTCGTTACATTACCGCTGCTGTTCATCACCCCAAGGGATGCTACCGCTCCCATATTATTGATAAAGTGCCCATCACTCCAGTAACTTCCGGCAGTGAGTGTTCCCCCATTGGTGGCCGTCAATGTACTTCCGGAAATATTCAGCCCCCTGGAGACATTAACTGAGCCACCAGCTCTATTGGTAAAAGGACCGTTGACATTCATATTTCCATCTACGTTGAGTGAGCCAGCGTTATCGATACCAGCAGACTCATAATTTTCGCTCACAGAAAGCATATTGCCCCGGACCATGACATCTTCAGCCGTCACCGGGGAAGCCAGCGCAACGGATAGCCCGGCCATAACAATTAATCTGAGAACTGATTTTTTATGCCTATCCATAGCTTTTATATCCTTTAAACAATAGAAATTTGCCCACACTTTCCTGTCGACAGGGCCGGGAAGAAATTTAAAGGGAGTACCAAATCAGCCCCCACTTACCCGCTCACTGGATGATTATTCAATTTCTCAGTTACTAACCACTGAAAATGAATCGCCGTTTCCTGAATTTTATTTACAAGAAAAGCTTGATGTTATTGTACCAGATGGTTATACCAGTGAACCTTCTGAAGATGATTTTGCACGTAAGGATTCAACCTCAACAAATTGTCAAAAAATAGCTCAGCCATTCCAGCTATTATCGCCTGAAATTGCTATGAATGGCCTGTTGAATAAAGACACACATCCAAAAAAAAGCAAAGATGCCATGGCCAAATATTTTTCAGTTTCTGAGCAATGAACTTTTATAAGATATGGTGGTCTCAGATCCATATATCACCAATTGAATAATTCAATGGACAGATTTAATTTTGACCCAAACCTCACTTCCGGATTTCCCTGCTTTCAGGAGTTTCAAAATAGCTCCATTTTACCGACAGTAGCCTCAAGTCCACACTTGAGCAGGCTTGGATATTCTGTACGGTCATTTAACCCACCCCATTCCGGACATTTAAATCAGCAAGCTACCTGTCAGGATATTCACAGCCCTTCACGCGAGCTGAATGTTTTTTTTATTTCTCAATGTCTCCCCACTGAAAATAATTTAGTGTTTCCTGGGTTTTATTCACAAAAAGATCTTGATGCAATTGTACCTTGTAGCGTCTCCTGTCAACCGGCTAATGATAATATTTCGTACACGGTACCCACCTCAACAAAACCTCAGCAATTTGAGCAACTACCCTCGGGGCCCTCATCAATTACTTTTTCTTCTCAGCCATCATCACAACCAGCTACTACGTTTCACCCGTTGAATAAAGACACATTACAGCAAGCACCAATAGATACTGCTGCCACTGTTTCAACTAACTGTGGCAATGTCGTTCAATCTTTGAAAAGGACATTTTCTGAAGTAGATTCTGAAGTAGATATAGCTAAGCAAGCTAAAATCACGGCAGCTGAGAAAACTGATGATCAAAAAGCTTACCTGAAGGCTTACAAAGATAAACTGCAGGAATTAATATCCCAGGATATATTTATTCGAGCCAAAGCAGCGGGTATAGCAGCTCGTAAAAAGGCTTACAGGAATACTTATCAAAATGCTTATCAATCTGCTTACCATACTAAACTGAGCGAATTAGTATCATTCGATATATTTGAACAAGCTAAAACAGCTGGTCGAGTAGCTGGTCGATTAGCTGTTCGAGTAGCCAGGAAAAAGACTTACAGGAAGGGTTACCAGAGTGCTTACCACAAGGCTCACGATGATAAACTGAAAGAATTAGTATCATCCGATATATTTGAGAAAGCCAGAACTGCTGGCCAGGCAGCTGGGAAAGCTGCTGTTCGAGCCACTGAGAAAAAGGTTTACGGGAAGGCTTACAATGATGAACTGAAAGCCCTGGTATCTTCAGATATATTTGAACAAGCTAAAGCAGCTGGTCAAGCAGCCAGCTACAGAATCATGGGCATTAAAGCACCTTTTGATAAGGTACCATCCTTCTCCTAACCAGAATTCAATGAATCGATCTAATAAATCACCTGCCTTCGATATTGCTTTTTCTGAGCTTTGTACAAGTTCACTGGAACGAACATATCATAGTAGGAACAAGGAAAAGCCGACGAAATTTCAAGGTATGTCTGTCAAGACATTACATGCTTCTTTTCCTGTTTATCTCAACCAGCCGGATATAAACGAGATTATCACCGAACCATCCATTGAATTTAAGGAATTAAATAGTGCCTATCAAAAACAGGTAGCTTCATCAGACAACTTTGCAATAGATTTACCTGACATACCACAATCAATTCTTGATGATGATTCCTCAATTTTTGATAAGAATTTCTCAATTTTTGATGACCAGCTATTGCCTGATCTCGCTAATAAACCTATTGATGATAATATTACACTCACAGATTCAACCTCAACAAATTATCAAACAAAAGTTCAGCAATCACCCTCAGAGCTTTCATCTGTTACTTTTTCATCTCAATCATCACATCCAGTTAACGTATTGAATAAAGGTACACAAAAGCAAGTTCAAATAGAATCTGCAGCCCCTGTTTCAACCAACAGAGGTAATGTCGTTAACTCTCTGAAAAGATCATATTCTGAACACTCAGGCTTTGAGTCGGCGCCCAAAAAGTTAACAAAAAAATCAGATACATTTGATAAAGCCAAAAAAAATGAAAGGGTGGCTTACCAAAATGCTTACCATTATGCATACCATGATAAACTGAAAGAATTGGTTTCAGAAGATATATTTGAACAGATAAAAGAAGCTGCTCAAACGGCTGGTAAATTAGCTGGTCAATCAGCTGAAAATATTACTGGCAAGAGGGCTTCCTACAGTGCTTACACAAAGGCATACAACCATGCTCACAAAGATAAGCTGAAGGAGTTAGTATCTTCAGATATAATTGATCAAGCCAAAGCAACTGCTCAAGCAGCTGGTAGAGCGGCTAGTCAGGCAGCCAGAGATGAAGCCATGCTTGCTGATGGTTCGGCCCACTTCCCACCAACTTGATAACCGCCTGCCTGAAGAAGTATTGATAACCCTGACCGAACCCATTTCACCCTGAGTAAAAGATAAACTATTGAAGGTGATAATCCTATGCAAGATCCGGCATTTACAGTTATAAGACAATTCATTAAACGCGTACGAAAAACTGTACAGAAATTACAACCAATCATGCTGGATGGTCTTAAACTCACGCAACCTGTGAAAATATCTGGCATTGATTTTTCCAGTTCGAGGACACTATTAAACAATGAAATATATAATTTTAAACGGGCCATACTCTATCCGGCTTATAGAGTTTATCCAATCGATAAAATCAAATCACTCAATTTTTGACAAAAGCACCTGAACCTTTTTCTTATCGCAAGACTGTGGACCCAGAACCTGATATTGCCCCAAACGTATTCTGCCTGCGGATAGCACAGGAGCCTCTAGAAGGTCACCGGGTATTTCTGCGTAACATTTTAAGGTCGTACAATTCAGCAGCAGATATCCGTAGCTGTATAGACTATCTATTGTATTCTTTGCATTCAGCTTTTGCCAAAGGTCTCTGCTGTTAACGCTGACATGTATCGTACATGACATATCATTGGTTATAATCTGCCTTCCCAGTATCAATCCCCTGCCAAGAGAATTGCTGGTCTTGAAACCGAGGCACCAGCACTGCTCTTTATTTAACGTATGATGTGACAAATGCCCCCAACGAACTTTAATCGGTAAATTAAAATAGAACGACATCATTCTCTCCAGGTCACCAATATAAGTAGTCTTTACTTTCAGGATCGAATGGAATCGTAATAAAGCAAGGTTGGTGAATACACTGTCGGAGGATTGAGATAACCCGTTGATGTCTAAAAATGCCCGGGGCCACTTGCCGAGCTGATGGATGCGCTCAAGCATCATGGGCAGTGATGCGTATTGATCTATCGAAAAGCGTTTTTCAAGGATTGTACGGTTGAATAATTCAATAAAGTAAAAAAGACCAGATTGTTGCTCAATATGAACCTGTCTTAATGCATCTTGAAAGTAATGAGGCATTATGCCTTCAGGGCCAGTCAGACAGGGCAGGTTTGCCATCACAACGGTCTCGTTGTCAGTGGTATCCAACGCCAATACTTCCTGATCAGACTGATGCCCATACAAAGAGGTTACTATTCCCGGTAGCTTGCCATCGATAGCAAGCAGCATCCTCAGAACCTGTCGAAACTCAAATCTTCCTGAATGGTTGAAAAGTGCGGTTTTGATCGTGTCAGTCATCAGTCAGCACCGGGAAACTCAGGGTCTTTATCCCGCTGTCAGCACCTGACTTTACCTGCGCTACCATACGACTATGGGTACCCATCGGGCGCCAGAAGTTCAGCACATGGCAAAGCAGGTTCAGCAGTAGCACTGCTGGAAGTGCCGTTGATTCCGGGCTGTTCAGGGTAATATGAAAACAACAGCCCTGGCTGACAAAATAGCGGTTATCGACAATAGTTGGCTGAAGGTCATGTGAGACTTCCAGCGACTCAATACTCCGCAAGATATGACCAAAATTACCCGAACCCGGCTGGATAAATAATTCAAGCAGCCGTCGTAATTTATTGGCCTCATTCCTATGGGTTCTGAAACTGCGTATATTAAGCTGTAAGGCCGAGAGTAAATCCCAGCTTGCTCCCGCAGACAGCAAACCATCCACACACACCCTGGAAGTACCATTTAACAAGCGAATGCTGCAAGGCAAAGACACATTGATCGCCTTGACTTTTGCCGTAACCGGTAACTGGCTGGCCTGCGGGTCATAACAAAGACATCTTACTGCCACTAATTTCCTGTCCGGACAATTATGTTCTCCAGTGTTCATGAACTGTAGATAGTCGGTATCGTGATCCCTGCTGAACTGCCAGCTGATGTCTGAACGGGCCTGTTCAAAGGAGGAATGAAACAGCGCTGATAATTCAACAGGCTGTTCCGGCTCGGTGATATCGGTGACTGAAAGTATTTCCCGTATCCGTGCATGCTGGTTCAGAGGTCCCATGGACAGCGGTGTATCATGGGTTTCATGGTTGATTTTGACCGGATTGGTATAACCCTCATAGAGGTTAACCACCGGTGTACAACCCAGCAGGAGATGGTCCAGTCCAATATTATCCGTACTGTGCCCAATCTCATCTTCCAGTAACCAGAGGATATCCAGTGTTGTACTGCTGATTTTTTCCGTAAAACCGGTGAAATCAAGATGGAGGAAGCGGAATAGTTCAGGAGCCTGGAAAAAGTTCATCAGCAGCAGATGACTGTCACAAAGCCCGGGATCCGTTGGTAATATACGACAATCCCCACGAAACATCGGCCAGGATAACCGCTCCACTGGCAGGGTGATCACCTGTTTATCAAAGCAAACCAGGATGTGCTTCAATGAACTGACCAGGGTGTCGAGGAATTCATCGGCCCTTAACGCACTGGGGTTTGCGTAAAACTCTATTCCCTGATCAAGGTATTCCCCCAGACCGGTGGCAGGATCATTGCTGGCAATGGCAACTTTCAGTGCTGAGCGTACCTCCGGAAACCGTTCCATAATATCTTCAGGGAAAGGCGCTGAAAGGCTTTCAATACTGTTGATGCTGACCGGCATCAGGTATTGGTTTCTGCAGGTCTGGAACTGATATTTACCCTGTTTATCCCCAAGTTCAAAGGCAGATCCTTTATCAAGTGTTGTTGCCTCTTTTAATGAGCCTGTAGCAAATTTCAGAATACCCAGCGCAGGGACCGGCTTGAGAAAATCCGAATAGAACAGCTGGAAAATCTGCCGACAGACGGACTCATAACCATCATCCAGGCGAATCTGGAGTTCAGTACAAAGCCAGGCAACCCCCTCCAGAAGACGGGATATGTCCGGATCTGATGGGGTGCCCTCGTTCAAATCCAGTTGACCGGCTGTCTCTGGCTGTTCTCTGGCAAACGTCCGCAGTTTAACCCTGAGTTTGTGTAACTCCTGTTCATAAAGCCTGTTCTGCAGACTCAACTTATGTGTAGATGGCATGGGTAACTGACCCTGAACTGAATATTCTGCTGGTAAGGATCCGATAACGCCCCTTCGATAAAAAAGCTCAGTACATTCTGTCCATAATCCACATGCACCGTCACCCACTCCAATCGAGGCTCAAAGATAAGAATTCGCTGCCAGAGCGTTTGACGCAGGCGGGTGTTATCGATCAGGTGAGTCTGACAGCAGGGTATGCCAAATCCGGCAAGCCCGGTTTGCCTGAGTCCGGAATCGGCAAGGCCAGACAGGATTGAATTTCCGGATGGGGCCCGGGTTGATAGCAGAGTCACTATGGTGTAAATGACACCGCCACGAATACTGTCATCGTCGTCTTGAGTGGTCATATTAATGAATTTTTCGAACATGATTTCCTCCACGCTACCTGGCGATGTCCTAGGGCAGAAAATCGTCAGAATCCGCAGACAGCTGCAAGTGAATTCTTAATGCATCCACGGTAAATCCGGGTGGTAAGTGCGGGAGCAGTTCCAGGGTTGCCAGAAAAGCTCCCGGTTTATCTTCAACCTCCTGAACCGATATCTTTGCCCATTTAAGTGGAGAGACCGCCAGCAGGGACAAGTCCCTGATTTCTGAGGGACTGCAGTATTGATCAAGCCACCGTTGCAGGTAGTTGGTATACTCCACAACCTGATTGGTCGAGCCTACACGTTCACGGATTTTTACTTTCAGATAATGCCCAAAGCGACAGACAATCAGTAAAGGTGGCAGAAACTGGCGGTACTCCTTGCCCGGGAGAACACCCGTCATGGACATGGAGAAAAACCCCGAGCTATGGTCAAGCCAGCCGCTGCCCAAAGGCATGATGCCCAGCCTGACAAGGGTCGACTCAAGCAATTCAGTAAGCCGGATTTCAGCCATGGTACCTGGCTTATCCGGCGCCTGTGGCAGTATGGCCCCACACTTGACCCCTTCGCCCCAGGCCTGCAAACCGGAAAACCAGCCATGTTCACCATACTCCCTGATCACCAGGGCCAGCAGCGCATAACCACTATGACACCAGACAGGACCAATGCGAGGCAGATAAGTCCTGTCGTAAGTCTTCCGGCCAATTCCCGTAGTAAAACGAGGCCAGGTAATGGCAAGAAAACTGGCAGACGTTTGTTCCCTGATTGCCCTGAAACTCTCATAATCGGGAAATGCGCCCACCCTTTCCAACCTTGATGCACAGCAGGACAGCGAGGGGTTGTCACATTGCCACAGGTTGCCCATGCCGAGAACTACCGGGCAGAGGGACAGCTCCCCCAGTTCAGAAAGCTTCCGGACAAGCCCCGCCTGTTCAGAAGGAATCTGGTTGAAAAACTCTAAACGATAGTCTGCCATCAACAAACCAAAAGGCTCCCCTCCCAGCGTACACAGCCCTTCACGGTAAACCTTCTGATAGAGCAGCGTTTGTGACAGACTACCTGACGACCGCAAGTTGTCGCTTAACTCAGCCTCCGACAGATCCATGACTTTTACTTTGGTGCCATCGCCAACCTGTTGTTGCTGAGTCAACCAGTGCAAACCGGTCCATGTTGCCTTGAGTTCTTTAAAGGCATCGGAGTCAATCACACACTGGGTCTGGCGGTGCAACCGATCATCAACCGCTGCAACCAGACGCAAGAGGTTTATTTCCAGTGTTCCCATAGCATTCATTACGAAGAGGGTATGGCAGCCACCGTTCTCAGGGACGCAGTAAGCTCTTCCATTTGCAACCAGGGCCTGAGGTTGGCAACCACAAAATAACTACCGGGCCTGCCTTTTTGTTCTATCACCGAGACCTGCGACTCCCTGAGTGGACACCTTGCCCTGGCTTCATTACCTACCGCATTGGGGTTGGTATACTGGCCGATCCAGTTTTTAAGTTGCTTTTCAACATCTTCAGCGGTCAAATTGGAACCAATAAAGTCCCGCCCCATCACCTTCAGGTAATGGGCAATCCGGCTGCTGGCCATCACATAAGGCAGCCGGGCTGATATCGCGGCATTGGCCGTGGTTTCCGGCTCAACAAAAGTCTGTGGTTTCTGGGTCGTTTGAGCCCCCAGGAACACGGCATAGTTCTGCCCTTTGTAATGAACCAGCGGCAGGAAGCCGAGGTCACTGAGTTCCTTTTCCCGCTCATCGGTAAGATTGACTTCAGCAGGACAAAGTTGCAGGCGGTCACCTGATAGCGATTGATAGGTAAAGTTGGGCAAGTTCTCTACCCTGCCACCATTATCAACGCCACGAATGGCGGTACACCAGCCTGACTGGCTGAATGCCCTGGTCATATTCAAAGCCAGCTCATAGGCGGCATTGGTCCAGACAAAGTCCCGTTCATGATCCAGTTGCAAGACACCTTCCCTGCTGCGGGTCAGTTCCTCAAAATTAAACCGGGTTACCGGATTGGTGTCGGCGCCGTATGGCAGCCTTGCCAATACACGGGGCACGGTCAATGTCACAAACCGGGCATCGTCACAGCTTCTGAACGCATTCCAGGCGCCGTAAAGCGGGTCATCAAAACCTGTGGCAACAGGCCTGCCCTCCGCCAGGGCAACAAATGAAGGCAATTCAAACATCTCAGAGGGGGCTGCCGCTATAAAAGGACAGTGGCTGGCGGCGGCGACTTCCGCAAGATAACGGAGCAGCGTAATATCCTGATCGCTGTAGCTGAAATACATATCGCCCACCAGTAAGCCATAAGGCTCACCGCCGGCAGTGCCGAACTCCTGCTGATAGAAATTATTAAACAGTGGACTACGATCAACAGCAGGCGCATTCTCAAATTGTGTTAACAACTCTTCCTGGGAGGCATCAAAGAGTTTTATCTTCAAGCTGGTACCAAGCTCTGAGTTTCGTACCAGCTTTTGCAAGCCAAGCCAGCTTCCCTCCAGTTTACGAAACCCGGGATTCGCCATAACAGCAGACAGCTGACGTGAAACAAGCTCATCAAGGTTGGCAACGGCATCGTTAATGGTATGAGTCAGGTTACCCATCCATTTCAGGCGCCCTTCCCTGAACTGAATAACCAGATTGATGATCAGGGACTTCAGGTCATCCGCATTACTCTGGCCCCGGTTTTCCTGAAGGGTTAATAAAACGCCGTTGGCAAACACGTCCGGGAAGTTGGTTTCAGCCTGGTTCGCTTCAACATCACTCATGACTACTCCTCACCAATATCCAGCTCATCTGCCAGTTTTTGCATCAATTCATTATTGCTGATCACTTCTCTCAGCGTTTTTTCCAGATCCCGACAGCGGTCAGACTTGCCAAGTAGCGACATCAACTGGTTTCTGGCAGTGACCAGTTCATTCAAGACAGGTACCTGTTGCACAATATTGTCGGGATCAAAGTCTTCCATGGCATTAAAAGAGAGATCACAGGCAATAGCTCCCCCATCCTCTTCGAGCTTATTTTCTACTGAAAGGCTGAGTTCAGGGCCAAGCTTTGACATAATCAGATCAAAGTTATCCTGATCCACCCGGATAAATTGCCGGTCTTCAATGGCGTCTTTTCGATTATCCGGGCGATGGCCGGAGAGATCGGCAATGACCCCGACCACAAATGGCAGTTCACGGCTTTGGGTAGATCCACTGACATCAACATCATAAGTGATACTGACACGATTTTTATGAACACGTTTATGTTGGGAGTTTTGAGGCATTTTCTTGAATCTTTACTTTTGATAGTCGATTGAGATGATTAATCTCAATTTCAGGAATCTACGCAATTGCCTTATAACAATTGCCTTATAACAATTACTTTATAACAATCGCCGTACATCAGCTTGACACTGTAGATTCTGCTGATGCTGACTTGACGTTATAGGTAATCAGCCCTCCCGGTGATAATTCACCAGAGGCAGATTCAAACCAGTGCTTTATATGGAACATGCTATAAGTGATGTGATACTGAACCGTTGGTGTACCTTCATCACCTGACATACTGAAATAACTGAGCCGACTTTCCTCAAGGGTCACCTGCAGATAGACTTCAGGTCCCTGATTTGCCACTCTTTCAGGTTTTGTGCCAATCAGAAATAATTTCTTTCCCTCATTTGAGGGCGCCAGTAACAGGGATAATATGTTTTCATAGGCACCACAGAGTGATTTGTTGAGCCTGAATTCGTGCATCATGCAATTTCCGCTCTCCATATTACTGTGATCTCCAACATCCATGCCTATTGACCGGGAGGCTCCCCAGCTAAACGACGATATTCCAAACCAGCCTTCCTTTGGTAAACCATCACCTCCAGTGAATTTTTCCAATGTTGCTGCTCCTTTTGGGGTTTGCCCTTCGATATTCATGTAAAAACTGGCCATAACAATTTTCCCGATAATTTAGTAAATTAATAAAATAAAATAGGTACTGACCGTATTTATAAACATCAGCCAGACGCCCAATGGATAAAAAAGACTCAGCATAAACAGATGGCAGAAAGCTGTTTATTGGTTTCCCCTGTATTACTGGATTATTCATCATTTTTTTCTCCAATTGATAAGGTATCAATCATACCAAGCCGCCGACTTATATCCTGATAGATCTCCTGTTGCTCACCAGTCATCTTTAAAAGAAGTTCAGGAAAACTCATATCCAGCCAATTCAACGCGGTTTCAAGCTGCCAGGAAACCGGGCTATGGGGTTCGGTCCGGCGAAAAAAAGCAAGCAGCTCCTGAATGGTAAGCCTGGCACTATCTCTATCCATGACCTTTGGTGCCGACTGTCCGGCGAGGATACCGTTATCACCCGTACTGTCTGATGGTTGATGGCAGGCTGAACTTTCCTGATCAGTTTTCTGATCAGAGGACCGAGAACCCGGGATACATTGATTGAGCACCAGCACTGCATCACTAATGACCGTTTTCATTTTCTCAAGATGTATAATTTGGTCAAAACGATTGAAGTGCCCTGGAAGTTTCTCCAGTGACTCAGACAGGGATTGGAGACATTTCAATGTATCAGAAGAAAATCGGTCTGGTACTTTCTGTTCCTGATTATCCTCCTTAAGTTCCCTCAGGGAGTGGTTATTCAGCAGTTCCGTTTCCAGCAAAGGGGTCAAAAACAGGGGCTCCCTACTCTCATCAGAGATCATTGAAGCAAGGCGACCAAGGGATTCCAGAAAAGATTCCCTGGAATTACCGTTGAAATCAGCAGGCACCCGTTCGAGACAAAGATCAAGAAGGAGAAAGGAATAGCAGAAAGACTGCCATGGGGATTCAGGTGAGTACAGACTGGTATACGCCAGCCAGCCGAACCATTCCGGAGACCACAAAGCCTTACCCTTTATCTCGCCCAGTAACCACTGATGACACTTCTGCCAGGCATTTATTAGATTGTTTTTCAGGCTTATCGCTACATCAGCGTCTGGCTCATATAACCAGGACCTGGAAATCGAATTAGCTTCCGCAATCAGCTTACGAAGGAATCTGTACTCGGTGGTATCATTAAGCAGGATAAGCTCGACCGAATCAACAAATCGAGAACTCAGGGATAAATATAAATTCTCATTCAAAATAATCATAATAGGCATTACTGAAAATATATAATTGGCACAGGCAAGAAACACCTAACCATCTTTATTCACTAAACACAGATGTTTCAGTTTTTACATCAAATTTTTACATTAGGTTTTTACATCAGGTTTTTACGTTGATTGTTGTCTGATTTTTTTGCACTCCCTGTCTGTCTGCAATAGCTAATGAGAATCTAGATGACTTTCAAAAAAAACACTTAATTTTTTATGATATGAACATCATATATTAATTAGATTTTCTTATTTTCTTTCTTTCAATAAAGAATCTATTTTGTTCTGTCCAAATCAGCCATAAAATCAGTAACTACAGGTTCAGTGTCTGATAAATAAGGATATTTTTATGAACAGTGACTTTATACCGGACAACAGGCGTCTTGTTGCCGAAGATAGTTCAGGAAACAGGTACATCACCACAAAACTGGAAGTTAGCGAGAGATTGAGTGAGCTTTTTACGGCAAGGGCAACGGTGTTTACAAACAGTATCAGCCTCGATGAGAGCAGCCTGATTAACAAGCCTTTAACCATCAGTTATCGAACAGGTTTTGAAACACAGCTGACCACACTATTTATTGTCAATGGCTATGTAAAGGAACTTTGGAAGTACTCAAGGGAAAGGGGTGGTGCATTATGGGAGATAGAACTGAGTCCCTGGCTATATAGACTGAGGTTTAGAAAAAACTGTCGTATTTTTCAGAATATGAATACCTATGAAATTATTGACCAGATCTGTTCTGAATATGAATTCGATACGCCAATACGTTTTGTTGATAATGATACTATCGAGTCTCGAACCATTTGTGTCCAGTATCTGGAAACTGACCTGGAATTGATCTCACGACTCCTCAGTGAAGAGGGTAAGTGCTACTATTTCACCCACACTTTCGGCAGCCACACCATGGTTGTTGGTGCAAACGACCGGACCTTTAACCTGTTCGATGAACCTGTTGAATATGGGGAACATGCCAGCGATAAAATCAAAAGCCTTCGTAGCTGCACTCCAGTGTTCCACACCCATTACAGCTGTAAAGCTGGCGTAACCGGTTATAACCGGGAGCAGGGAGAGGCAATCATCAGTTCAATTGCCCAATCCGACACGGGTCCAGGAACAACCCCCGCCACAGAAACTACCCTTTGGGATTCCCGGGTTGACCAGAGATCAGCGGCTGACCAGGCGGCCCTGAATTTTGTCAATCGCGTATCCCGCCATCGCATTAGCTGTAAAAGTTCACAATCCGGATTTCGTACAGGCACCAGGTTTGAAATCAGCTGTCATCCGGATGCTAACCAGCAGGGAGAGTATTACATTGATCAAATCTCTCACCAGTTTCACTGCAACGTTAATGAACAATCCAGAAACAGGCAAAAAGAGTATGAAAATACCTTTACCTGTATCAATATCGACTACCCTTTTGTCCCTCCTGCCCTCAATAAAAACAGAATTTGCGGTGTACAGACAGCCTTGGTTTCAGGACCTGACGGTAAAGAGATTTACCATAATGAACAAGGTGATATTAAAGTCCGTTTTCATTGGGACACTTCAGAAACAACAAAAGGTGATCAATGCTTCTGCTGGGTACCGGTGGCTCAATCACTGGCAGGTTCCGGTTTCGGAAGCTTTATATTGCCCCGTGTCGGACAGGAAGTGGTCGTCAGTTTCATTGATGGTGACCCCGATCAACCAGTGGTGGTAGGGTGCATTTTTAATGGGCTTAACAAACGACCCTGCAGTGAAGGTCACTTGACCGGTTTCAAGACACGTTCCATGCCAGATGGCACCGAAGGTCACGAAATCAGGCTGGATGACCGCAAAGATCAAGAAGAGTTTTATATAAGAAGCCAGAGGGATATGTTACTTGAAGTCGTCAACGACCTGGTTTCCTCTGTGGTGGGTAATCAGACAATGAACATTGAAAAAAGCCTGATGCTTGCATCCGGTGCAGACATCAATATTGAATCCAGGGCAAACGCCAGTTATTCCTCTGATTCAGATACCACAATAAAGGGACAGAAAATTAACATTTCAGGAAGTTCAGGTATTAGTCTGACCTCCGGCAACAGTGAAATCAATATTGACCCATCGGCTGTCACCATAAAATCACCCCGTATTACCATTGAAGCGGATGTATCAACCACTATAAATGGCAAAATCGTTAACATTAAGGGAGAACTGGCCACCCTTGGCGGAGAGATGGTCGATATAAAAGGAAAAATTATAACCTCCAGTGGTGACGCCTGCGTGAATTTAAAAAGCGACGGTGTGTTAATAATTAATGGCAAATTAACAATGGTTAATTGAGATTATGAGTGCTTTGTTATTCGATGACCTGTCCAGACTGCTTGAGGTGCACGATTTTAATGGACGCATTGTTGATCTGGCGCAAAAAGTTAAAACCCCAAGTCATCTGCTGACCAGCTTATTAACAGAACAGTCCTACAGCGATTCTGTCATTTTCTTAGCGCATTGCCTGAAGAAAAGATATTCCATCTCATGGGGGTATGTCTGTTTGATTCATACTCCTGTGTTATGGAGTAGTCAGGAAGTAAATGTCCTTGAAGGAATCAATTCGTGGTTAAAGGAACCTGCGGAAAAGTATCGCCGATCCCATGAAAAAGATTTACATCATCTTGGGGTAAAATCCCCCATAGCTTGGCTGGGACAGGCAATCTTCTGGAGCGGTGGCAGCATTACCCCGGAAGATGCACCAGAAGTTAACCCCAGTCCTTCCCTATTCGGTCAGGCAGTATCCGGAGCTGTCCAACTTGCGGCACTGGTTGAGAATGCCATGCATAGCGACAAACTCTACCCGCAGTTTATCAAGCTGGGAATCAAGCTGGTTGAAGGTATGCATAAAGATGACTTACTCGCTCTTTCTCTGGAAGGAATTTAACTTATGATGCCTGCAGCACGCGTTCTTGATATGCACATGTGCCCGATGCAGAGTCCCACAGTGCCTCCGGTTCCCCACGTAGGAGGGCCGGTGTTACCAGCGCCTTCGGCACCCACTGTTTTAATTGGTTGCCTGCCTGCAGCTGGTGCCGGTCAGCAGTGCTTATGTGTTGGGCCGCCGGACTCGATTGTCGGCTGCAGCAAATCAGTTCTGATCAATAACATGCCACAGGCCAGGATGGGTGATTCCACGGCTCACGGTGGGGTGATCATCATGGGGTGTCCTACAGTCTTGATCGGCTCTTGAGTTTGCAGGCGCAAACAGTTCTGCATTGATTGTCGCCCCTGGGCAGGTTGAAAGGAATAGGCCCCTCAGAGTTCCAATACAATACGGAGGAGAAATGATTAGTTATACTGTGAAGTTGTTGTTTATTTTGTCATTTACCACACTTTTGGGTTGCACCAGTGCATTGACATCAGGCGAAATAGCATCAAAAGAAACCATCAAAATCAACATAAAGGCTAACAAGGTATTAAACCCCTATTCAGGCTCTGAACAAAACCCATTATTTATTCAAATAGTCCAGCTCAAACAGATTGAACGCTTTCAATCCCTGGACTTCCTGTCTTTGTATCAAGATATAGAAAAATCACTTGGGAAAGACCTCATCTATCCTGATCTATCGTTTCCTCTAAAGCCCGGAACCACTGTAACAAAGCTGATCAAACCTGAAACCGGGGCAAATTTTATCGGACTGCTTTATTTTTTCAGTAACTTTGAAGAGGCAACTACACGTCATTGGTTACCAATCCAGCCCGGAAAAAATCCCGGAAAAAATCAATGCTTTGATATTTCATTCAATAATATCAAAGGGGTATTAGAACGCTGTAAATAATCAGCATAACTGATTTTGACTTCACTTTGTCGTTTTCGTTATGAGGACTTTTATATTGAAACCCTATCCTGTGTGCTGGCTTGAAGGTTCTTTTATGACTCCCCAGCACTTTCAGCAGCAAAATCGATTTACCCAATACCTTGCGGGGCAGTATTTCCAATTGATGAACCCGGTCTGTTCCGGCTTCACGACATTGGACATTGACGTGGAATCATTGAAATCCGGCAAGTTCCGTATCAATTATGCCAGCGGCATACTACCGGACAGCACCCCTTTTCTTCTGGACGAACCGTTAACGGGCACACCACCATCAGCCACCAGCGATGCTATAGTTTCCCTCGTTTTGCCGGTAACCCGTGATGGTTGTCCAGAAATCGGTGATTCAGCACAGCACCGTTACCGATTTCATTCACAGGTTCTGGTTGATACGGTTAACCCGAATGCCCCGGCAGCCCATGTTGATATGGCTCTGCCAAATTTCCAGTTAATCATTGGCAATCATGCCGCGGAAAGTTACGTAAGTCTTAACGTTGCCCGGATTGCTTATATTGATGGCAATGGTGCCGTTTGCCTGGACAACAGCTTTATCCCTTCTGCCATTAATTTACAAATATCCCGGGTGGTCATGGATAAAGTCGAGCATCTATTCAACCGAATACAGCAGATGGCGAGTGCCGTTGCTTTCAGGATCAATAGCGGCAGGCAGTTTAAAAGTGAACACATACTATTACAGGATCGTTTATGGAGCATGTATTTCAGCCAGTGGCAAGCACGTTTGGCGGTTATGATGACACGCCCTTACCTGCTTCCCCAGGACCTTTACCAGGAACTTTACTCAATGGCAGGTGGGCTTTCCGGACTGACCGGCTATGAGATACCCGGGCCTAAAACTATCCATCTGGATTCACTGAGTGATGTATTACCGGAAATATTCGAACAGCTCATGAATGCCATGGATATTATCTCTCGTGACACGGTCATGGAAGTACCTCTGGATCACTCTGATTTTCAAATGGAAAGAATCCTTACCGCTGCCATTCCCGCTGTACTGGGTTCTAATGTTCAGTGTGTGCTCTCTTTTGACATTTCAGGCGCTGACTCAGGTTGGTTAATGGCGAATATACCCCGGTTTATCACGGTTGCTCCACAGGACAGGATTCAATCGCTGTTAAAAGCCGCCATGTCGGGACTCAAGCTGTCGCCACTGGCTACACCTCCCATTGAGCTGTGTTTGCCAAATTGTCAGACTTTTGTCGTTGATCTCAGTGATCCGTTGATCAAGGACTGCACCCATTTCGCCCTGCATTTTGATAAACAGCTTGGCGATCCCCAAGTCAGGCTTTTCATGATTCAAACGCCTTGAGAAAAACGATCTATGTATGAGCCAATTGCCAATTCTGAGAATAACAGCCCGGACTGTGTCCAACCCCAGTCACCGGAAGATGGGCTTGATGACATAAAAGGTATGATCCCCATTGATACCGGTAACCGCCTTGTAGACGGTGCATTACCACTGCTGACCCTGATCAATGCGATTCAGCGACTTGAAACACCCGCCAGTGTTTCAGCCTTCTACAGTAGCATCCTGCAGCAACTGCAAAATTTCGAGAATGAGGTTCAGCACCCTGATACCAGGCAGGCCCTCCTGATTCTGGCCGCGACGCTGGATGAGCTCATTATGGCCACCTCCTGGGGCAGCGGCTTCTGGCTCCAGGAAACCTTATGCAGCCATTTGTTCAATAGAAGAGACGCGGGCAGATACGTTTTCGAGGTCATTGATGAAAGCCTCAAAGATACTGATAATCACATGGACCTGTTATTTCTCGCTTTTCTCTGTTTCAAATCCGGGTTCAGTGGCCAGTTCAATAATGGCAATCAGGAAGGGCTTAATACACTTCTGGTGAAACTCTACCATCTGTTTATCAAGCAGGGTTTACTGCAGAAAGTGAAGCTGGAGAACAAGAACAGTTACCATGAATTCCAGCCATTAAGATCGTTTCCCTATCGACAAACACTGTTGTGTTTCCTGGGTATATTTATTTTTCTGTTTATTATCGGTGGCATTTTAATCCATGAACAAAAAGACATTGGGATCATCACACTTGAAGATACCAGAAATGTAACCAATCAGCCTACTGACGGCTATCAATTAGCCACAATGGACAAGATTCATGAACTCTTATTTAATCAAAATCATTAAGCTGACGTGCTTGATTATGGGAGTGGTGTCTTTATTCCCATTGGCTTTTCTG
The DNA here is from genome assembly GCF_024606265.1 of Endozoicomonas sp. SESOKO1. Taxonomy (GTDB): domain Bacteria; phylum Pseudomonadota; class Gammaproteobacteria; order Pseudomonadales; family Endozoicomonadaceae; genus Endozoicomonas. The sequence continues at coordinate 8,309 of NZ_JAHHPP010000379.1, read as the reverse complement.
GCGTTCTTCCTGAAATGGATGATCACATTTTTCTGCCTGCTGGCTGGTGCTATCATTTCCCTTTGTACAGCACTCTTTTTTACCCTGCTTCAGAGACGCAGAGAACAGGATGAACGTGAAATACAGAGTTATCTATCCACATTTATCACCAGACAAATTTCCCGAAGCAACCGATATCGTCGCCCATTATTCCTGGTATTTTCTGATAACAACTCTGCCTTGGATCAGATTTTCCTGACAATGGGGCTTGAGTTATTCATGCCCCACATTGCCAGGGAAAAGTTCGTCGAGGGCTGGCACGGTAAAGATTGTCTGTTGCTCCATGTCAAACGACTCAACGAACTGGAAGAGAACGACCGGTCCTGGAGCACCATGCTTGCCATGGTCAAAAACAGACGGCCACGGCAACCTTTAAATGGCATTCTTCTGGATTTGCCACTGGCTACTCTCTCCATGAGCCTTGAGGAGCAGGAGGCTTACCTCAACGGTATCTGCAGGTACAGCGACCAGGCGGCTTTGTCTGCGCAGCAAAAGCTGCCAACCCTGTTCATGCTTTCCGGCATTCGCCAGTTAACCGGGTATGACAGCTTCTGTAAAAGCCTGCATCGTGATGAGCTTACCTGCCCGTTAGGAGCTATCCGACCGAAAGACAGTACCGAAAAAATAGTGCACTGGTTTAATTCATCCTGGCAGAAACTGTTGCAACCGCTTTACCTTCGCCAGTCAGATTTCATTGGACTGGTATACAATACCCGGCACGCCAATGATAGCCTGGAAATACTGTTTCAACTGTCAACTTATGGCAGTCAGATCCAGCCGCTTATCACCCGTTTTTCAGAAACCCTGATGACCAAAAGGCTGGATGTTGCCGGATATTTTCTCTGCCCGCCGAGCAATCCCGATGATAACAACCGTTATGACTGTGTAGCCACCTATTGCCATTCCCTGTTTTCTTCCGGTAGCCGACAGACGTTCGACACCCTTAGTTCTGAATATCACAGCTCATTCCTGCGGAACATTTTCCAACACTTTCTGCTTCCGATTGCCAACCGCGCTGGCATGAATAAAAAAGCACACTATTTCTATCGCTTTGCCAGCATAAGTAGTTACGGCTGTTGTTGCCTGTTGCTATTGCTTTCCGGTTGGTGGTTATATCTCAATTTCATGGCTGAAAAAGAGCTGACCGGCCAGACCAGAAAAGTACTCCTGGCATACAAAACCAACACGGACCTGCTGGTGCGCGATCAAGGCCGTATCAGCTCATTGCCAGCCACGCTGGAAAAGCTTACTTCCCTGGCAGACTTACTGGCGGAGTATGAGCAAATGCCCCGGATGTTAGTGGCCAGTCGTCGGAGTCTCCTGCCGTTGCAGGAAATGCTGAAAAACTATTATCACGAACAATTAAAGCTGAGGCTGTCGCCTTACCTGATTACCGCTTTTGCCAATACACTGAACCTGCAGATTCAAAAAAGAAACATGATAACGGTTTTTGAAAGTCTGCGGCTTTATATGATGCTATTTGATCCCTCCCAACTGGCAACCCATGAGCTAATCAACAACTCCCGGCCCCTTCTGGCACAAACGGCTGGCTTAAACCCACAATTTACCGAACAACTTGAAAAGCGCCTGAGGGACTACCTGACCTTGCCGGATTATATCAACTACAATCCGGACTCTGTGTTAATACACAGAGCACAAAAACAGTTACAGGGCATAACCGCCGCGATTCTGATCTATAATCGCCTTAAGGTAAGGCCTGACTTCAAGCAATCTATCGCTATTGCCAACCTGATGGGACCTCATTTCAATCATGTCTTCGAAGTGAGTAATGCACCCTCCTGCACAAAAAACCATCCCTTGCTGTTCACGTCCAACAGCTGGAACAATAAACAGTTACAACCTGATGCACCACTGGTTGTCAGGAGTATTCAGGATACCCTGAAAATACAGGGAGAAGATGGGGTGGTCTCCACTGCATTGGCCGTAAACACCATTGACTCAGTCAGAAAACTGTTTGCCCAGGAATATATTGCTCACTGGCATCAGTTACTGAACTGTATACATATACGTCGATCGGCGACCATAAACGAACTCACCGATATTGTATCTTTGCTTGCGCTGCTGGGTGTCTCTCCATTAACGGATGTTCTGGGGGCCGTTAATGAACACACCAAGTTCCTGACAGCGGCAGAAACTAATGATCCCGATAGCAGAGATGGTGTAAACAGTGATGGTGTAAACAGTGAAGGACAGCGTATTCTGCTGACATATAATGAACTCAGTGGCTCCGCTGGTCACAACCAACTTCTGTCGTTAGCATTTACTGATTATCATCGTCTGATTGACGAAAACAGTAATGGAGAATTTTTCCGCAACCTGCACAAAAATCTGGAAGAAATTCTTGAAAACCTGATTCACCTGCGTAGCGCTGATAACCCTTCCGTTATTGCCTTCAAACAGGTTCGGCAACTGCTTAACGGTCATCACCCGGTGCTGACTCTCACATTGCTGGCTGAAGGCCAGCCTGTGGCCATCCGACAATGGATCAAACAACTTGTTTCACAATGGGGGAGTGTCCATTTCAGGCTTGCCAAACAGTACATAGAGAATCAGTGGCTGACAGAGCTGGTATCCCCATGGCATCAAACCATTGCCGGCCGGTTCCCGATTTATGGCAATGGTTCACTGCACATAGAGCCTGATGCATTTCAAGCCGCTTTCGGACCAGGAGGCTGGATAGATAATTTTTATTCTTACTACTTAAAGCCTTTTCAGGTTAACTCCCATCGAATCCAGCTTTTAGAGCACCAGGATTTTCGTCTTAGCCCTGAGCTGAAGATTTTTTTTAAACATGCCAACGTTATTAAAAACTTCTTTTTCAATGAGACCGGAACCTTTTCTGATAATTCATTAAATATTCGAGTATTTTCATTGAGTTCAGATGTGACCCATTATCAGCTGGATGATGGTTATAAAAAAATTATCTATAATCATGGTCCCTCGCTATGGCAGAAAAGTGTTTTCCGAATTAACAACGATGAACGAATACTGAGTTCATCATTCCACGATGCGGCTCAACAGCAGGCGGTCAAGACATACTCGGGCCCATGGGCATGGTTCAGATTCATTCGTGAATCAGCCGGGGAGAAAAAAGGTGACACGGTTATCCTGCATCATAAACAGAATGAATATGAATCTTCAATAGAGCTCCAATCTGTTAGCAACAAAAATCTTGAAGCCCTGCTGTTCAGCTTGAAGCGCATTACCATTCCCAAAACTATTTTTGGCTAAACTCCATCAACATTGAATAGGTTGTGTTTGTGGGGAACTTTTATAAGAAAAAGTAGTCCTAAGCTGAAATTCAATTATTCAAGAATTCAATGTACAAGCCTCCTTTCTCTGCGCAATTATATGTTGCTTCCGATCAACCTCCTTATTCTCAAGCTCCCACTTTGTCTGAATCTTGCCTGTCGTCAGGCCAAGCGTTCTCCCGCGATGTTGCAGAGGCAGCTATTATTCCATGTATTATGCATGCTGATGAAACTATCAAAAGCTACCCTCAGCAGCCAACAGTGCCTTCTCATAATCCATTTCGAGAGTCCTGGTTTGAAAAAAGAACGATAGCAGTGGTTGACAGCCGTACTGAAAACGCTCACCCCCTTTACTTACCGGTCAGAATAGAACCGAAGAACAATGGTCATGCTGCTACATATATTCCTGAAAATGAACGCTTTTCGATCCAGTCTATTTTAGGTTTAGGCCAGCCAACCACACAGAGCCAGGCAGCTGTTGATAATAATCTTCATCGGCTCACAGGATTTTCTGATCAAGCCGCCAATAATCAAGGTCGTTCTGATACTTATTCCAGGTCAACACCCCCCGTTGCGATGGTTAAGCCTCAACCAAATATGGTACCGCTTCAACAACACACATCTCCTGCAGAAAGAAGGTTTGCTATGGAGCACTCCGCGTTTGAAGACCCAATTCACATGCCTGCCAGGTGTGAAATGGACTCATCCGGCAATTTTGCCCGTGCAAGCGTTGAGGTGTCTGATGAAAACAGCCACTTGCAAACTGAGCTTCGCACAGATCCTGATTACGCAGAACAAAAAAAGGAGCGCCAAAAGATGCGTAGAAGGCAGCTCCAAAAGGAGCGTTACCAGAATGATCCCGTTTACGCAGAGCGCGAAAGGGAACGAAAAAGGGAACTACGCAAAGATCCTGCTTACGCAGAACGTGAAAGGGCGAAAAACAGGAAGTACTACCAGAATAATCCTACTTACGCAGAGCGCCAAAAGGAGCGCTCCAGGGAGCGCCAAAAGGAGCTTCGCAAACATAAAGGCCCTGTTTACCTGGAGCACGAAAAGCAGCGCAAAAGGACTCGCTACCAAAATAATCCCCCAAAACCAGAGGGCCAACAAATTTCCATAGACGCTTACGTTAGTATTAAAAGTAACCCCACTGACAAGGAAGAAGTTTCAAATCGACAGAGATATATGCCGATCATCCTGGTGCCAGATCTGCCATAGCCAGAGGCAAAGGCTACCTGGTATGTACTGACAGTGACAACTATTTCTTTGCCGCTGCAACTGACGGTGGAATCTGTACCTTTCACACCGGTAGTTCTGGAGAACTGATTTTATTGATGACGTAATTGAGCACAACGAGTAACTCTCATGCCAATCGACAGGGAATGTCATCCTTAGAGAATAATTCAAATCCAGTCCCGAGCCTCTACCACTGGAATTGCTGCGAACCTGCAAAATCCCTTCACTAAAATCCACAGCATCCGTTTAACCCGTTGTTTACAGGCCCTATAACGACAAAACCCTTACGACAGGTATCGTAAGGGTTAAGGTGTATGGCGGTGGGGTGGGAACCAGTGGCGGAATTTTTTGATAATGGCCAGACACAATTAACCAAAAATAGAAAACTACATCACCCGGAACCCCGTCTACCTTATCTCAAGACTTTGGCTGCAAATAAGGTCCATTAGGCAGTTTTGTCGGGTCAAGATATAGCACCTGATAATTTGCCTGTTGAGTTAACGGTAAATAATTGGGTGCCGCCCGGGTTATTGCTGCAGACACTGCCATCACGAGCAAATCCGCCAAAGGGTTACCAGAGGAGTTGTTCTGTTGCGGCGTATATTGCATGATTTTATTGGCGCTCCACAGCTCTTCACCGGTTTTGCCGCTGACAATCCGATAGGTAAAGCCCACAGTCACCGTGGTACTAAGCACAATATACTGGGCATCCCACTTATTAATGGTGACATAAAGAATAGCGTCAGCACCAAACATATTCCCCAACTGTACTGGGTCAGCAGAATGTACCAGATTGGCATCATACAGGCCTTCACCTTCCAGTACCGTCTTTACCGTATTCACCGGAAAAACATAGTAGCCTTTTTCCGCCAACGGGACTGAGATCGTCGATAAGAAGTAGTTGGGTGCATCAACATCGACCGACTCGTTAACCACAGGCACAACCAGTATGGAAGCGGGGTTTGCCTGCTGAAAAGCACTGAAGTCAACATTCGGAGCCTGTACAGCGCAACCGGTCAACAGCAATATCCCCAGAAAAACCAGCCATTTTTTCACATATGCCATCATATCACTCGTCCCTCTGCACACTGGTATCCTCTGTACCAGCCAGGTTATTGATCATGGCATCCATTAAATGCCGACTTTCAGGCCACAGATCTTTTTCTTTACGGTAATAAGCGATCGCTTCTTCTTTTTTCCCCTGCTGTAATAACAGAGTACCATATTCTGCATACATGCCGGGTGCTACACGGCCATCGGCGGCCTCAATCGCCGTCAATAGCTGCTCAGACAATGTGGCCAGCTCCGCCGGATCCTTATAGTAGCCGAAAAGTCCACTTTCGTATTCACCCCAGTGGTATAGCCCTTGGCTGGTCTGGCAACCTGCCATCAGCACAGTGGCAGCAAGAACTGTTATAGCGGTGATCTTTTTTATTATCATTTGCCAGCACCCACCGTGAATGTCTTACTGACGCCATCAGCGACATAAAACTTCTGGTTGAAAACCGTTTTCCCGTCCCGCTTGATTTGCAGAAAATGAGTACCGGGTTCAATACGCATACCCGACTTACCCACCATATAATCAGAAGCTGCTCCCATATTGATACCGTCCAGTACGACAACATCACCGGAGCGTACTTCAGCAAACATAATAAAAGGCCGGTCATCCCTGGCCTGAACTATTTCCGTTGGCGTATTGACGCAACCGGTGAGAACCAAAAAAGACAAAGCAATAGCAGCTGGTGCAAATCGCTTAACCATCATCAAATCCCCCTTATTCAACCACTTCCAGTGTCTCCAGACGATGTCCGTCCAGTGTTCCACTGATAATTTTTACCAGAGAGCCTTCATTACTCTCACTGTCACCAAAGGTAGAAACCACCTCTACTGTTGCTACCTCAGCACCTGGCAGAGTGATCATAAAGCCGGTCTGGCGAGATTCTATCTGCTTACCTGCAGTCATCACTTTTAACTGCTTGCCCGGAGCCAGCCCCTGACTTTTACCACCACTGATAAAGACCTGCCCATCGGCAATATCAAGAATAAAGGTCTTCCACGGACGCTCCATCATTTTTTGGATCATTTCATCAATCACATCACTGATAGCAGCAGCAATGGCTTTGTCGGTCAGCGTACCATCATAGGCAGCCCTTGAACCAAAACCGGCCACTGAGGCACTTTCCAGGGTTGCCTCACCTGCACCTGTGGCAGAGAAAAAGGCTTGTCCGGTGTTAACATCCACCAGCCGGAGTTCAACCTTGGCATGGGCTTTTTGTGTTTTGGTACTGCTTAGAAAACCGCTTTCACCAGTCACATTGCGACCAAACTCAGTCAACGAACCAACAATCAATGTATCGACTCCGACCAGCTCCCCCCCGGCACCAAACAGTGCTCTTTCCTGCTCAATACGGGCTAAGTCAGGCCGTTCGAACACCAGGAAATTTCCTGAATTAATTAATCGGGCAGACAACATATCCCCTACTTGCTTACCCAGTGGATCCATATAGTCGTCCCGTAATAAAGAACGACCATAGGTGGTTTCATTACTCATCCGACCAATGGCGATCTTACGTTTCAGTTGCAGTGGCTGAGTGGCAGTAATTTCTGCGGCTGTTTTCTGGGCTTCGATCTGCTGCTCCTGGCTGACCGGTGCCTCTTTAACGGCTACATGGGGTGTCTGGGTGGCACAACCAGCCAGGACCATGGCAAGTGTAGTTATGGTTATCTTTTTCATAGTGATGATAATATTTGCTGACGTTATACTGACAAAGTTCTCAAATATTACATGAGTATTTTTTTCAGTTATATACTCGCCGGGGTAAAAAACTCCCAGGATATGCCTCGCCAGTAAAATCTGTGGGCCATTTCCGGTTCCGGTAACTTGCCAAGCGCATGATATAACGCGATTTCCGCACATCTGTAGGTTCTGAAACCGTATGATTTTCTCGTAGTGAGTTTTATCTTGGTGTTCAGACCCTCAACGATACCGCTGGAATACGCCTTTTTAGCCTTGAACCAGTTCAGGATAAGTGGCTTGTGTCGTCGAATAATTTTAGCAACTCCATTTCGGAAAACCGGGGTCGGGTCTTGATTCTTGATCTGATCTTCTTCCACTTCGTACTGCGCCTGATTCGGCGCAGCTCCAGCTCCCTTTACCCCCCGTTCTGAATAAACACCTTTTCTCCAACGCTCACAGACTCCCCCTTAACCGTAATAACTGAACCATCATGAAGTGAAGTGGTTATAGAACCACAAACCTAACTCCCAAGAAGTTCTGGCAGTTTGAAGCAGCAGACGCGACCTGTTTTCGTATTGTTCACCCAAAAGCTCAAAACGGGCACGCTGTATACAGAGACAAAGTGATTAGTACAATTTTGTCGCTTATTCAAAGCAAAACACCAGCAGTGAGCCTATAAACAATTCACCCGTGTTTCACAGCGCCCACCTCAGGAATAGCTGCGAACCCACAAAATTGCAACACCTCAAACAACAGCGAAAGGATTATAAAATCAGACAGTTAAACGCTACAGCTCTCGGAAGGTCTCAGACCATAGCTTTTCAGAGAAGAGAGAGAAAAGAAAGAAAAACGGGGAAAAATAGCTTCAAATATGAAAAGGAGAAAACCTCAGCGAAATACGTTTAACCCTTTGTTTACAGGGCCTATAAACGACAAAACCCTCACGACAGATATCGTAAGGGTTAAGGTGTATGGCGGACCGGACGGGACTCGAACCCGCGACCTCCGGCGTGACAGGCCGGCAT
>NZ_JAHHPP010000378.1 GCF_024606265.1 Endozoicomonas sp. SESOKO1 | reverse complement strand
ATCCTGCACTTTCCCGGTGTCGGCTGGAACGGCAAGACCGGCATGTCGGTGATCAAGTCGGCGGCGCTGAACAGTGTCGGCAATGCCCTCAGTGCTGACCAGTTTACTGGCCTTTATTTCAAGCAGGGGATATCCAGTCCCGGTTACATCAAGTTCCCGCAAAAATTGACCCGGGAACAGTTTGAAATGATGCGCGAGTACTGGAAGACCCGCGTTGTCGGTGCTGAACAGGCGCACTTGCCACCCATACTCACTGAAGGTGGTGAATTTACACCACTGAAAATCAAGGCCGACGATGTGCAGTTGCTGGAGACCCGCAAGTTCCAGGTGCTGGACATTGCCCGCATTTTCGGCGTGCCACCGCACATGATCGGTGCGCAGGAGACCACGACCAGCTGGGGCACCGGCATTGAGCAGCAGTCCATCGGCTTTGTCCGCTACACCCTGCGCCCGCACCTGACCCGCATTGAGCAGGAGCTGAACCGCAAGTTGTTCAGAAGTCACCTGCACTTCAGTGAGTTTGACGTCAACGCGTTGCTGCGCGGTGACATCAAGGCCCGCAATGAAGCCCATCAAATTGCCCTGGGTGGCAACCAAAACCCTGGCTGGAAGACCGTCAACGAGATCCGCCGGGAAGAAAACCTGACACCCATTGATAACGGCAACACCCTTTATCAACCTGTGACCGGTGAGCAACGTGAACCAGCGCAAACTGATGAACCTGATCCGCAACAATCCCAAGACCTCCGAGATCCGGGTACAGACCAATGACCGCCAGGCGACGGTGTACGTGTATAACGTCATTGACGACTGGTGGGGCATCGATGCCGAAAGCTTTGTCCGTGAAGTCAATGGCCTGGATGTCGACACCCTGAACATTCGCATCAACTCACCCGGCGGTGACGTGTTCACCGCCCGCGCCATGCAAACGGCACTGGCCCAGCATCCGGCCCATGTTGTTGTCCATGTGGACGGGCTGGCCGCCAGTGCCGCCACCTTTCTGGCCATGGGTGCCAACGAGGTGCGCATCAGTGACGGTGCGTTTTTCATGATTCACCAGGGCTGGGCTTTCATGATGGGCAACGCTGACGAGCTGCGTGAACACGCCGAACTGCTGGACGCCATTGACGACAGCATTGCCAAAACCTACGCCACCCGCACCGGCCTGAGCTACGAACAGGTAATGGCCATGATGGCGGCAGAAACCTGGATGAGCGGACAGCAGGCGGTGGACAACGGCTTTGCCGACCGGATTATGGATGGTATTGCCGACACTGAACCGTCGATTGACAACAAGGTGTTTGACCTGAGTGCCTACCAGCACCCGCCAGACCGTTACAACCAGCCTGCCATTGATAATTCTGCCGCCCTGCGTGCACACCTTGAGCGACGGCTGGCACTGATTGCCTGACCATGCACAGGACGTTCCTGCTTTGCCTTGCCCTGCTGGCCTCTGAGTTAGCCGACGCCCCTACATTCACCACCGGAAATGACCATGGATATTCAAACCCTGAGAGAACAACGCAGTTCAGCGGCCAGTGCGGCCAGACAGTTGCTCGACAGCGTCGAACCGGAACACTGGAACGACGACCACAGCCAGCAGTACGACGCCATTGTCGCTGAGATCGGGCGCATTGATGACCAGTTAGAACGGCTGGAAGAACAGCTGAAAATCGAAGCCGCCGACCACGCCATTACCCGACAACGGAGTGAACGGGACGGCGTGTCTGTTGATGAGGCCGACCACCGTATCCACATGGAGAAAAGCATATTCAACAGCTTTATCCGTGGCGGTGTGGAATCTCTTGACGTTGATCAGCGCCAGTATGTAGAACAACGTCGGCTGCGGGCCGACCTGTCTACCAAAACGGATACCGCCGGCGGCTACCTGGTGCCCACTGATTTTGCCACCCGACTGATTGAGGAGATGAGGCTGTTTGGCAACATGCGACTGGTGGCGACTATTCAGCAGACCGACTCCGGCGTCCCCATTGAATGGCCGGTGGCTGACAACTTGGACCAGGAAGGCGAAATTGTTGCCGAGAACACCGCCGTCACTGATGAAGACCCGACGTTCGGCATTAAAACCATTGGCGCCTGGAAGTACAGCTCCAAGGGCGTTGCTGTGCCGTTTGAGCTGTTGCAGGACAGCCGCATCGATATTGAAGCCTATATCGTCCGCTTGCTTGCCCAGCGCCTCAGT
>NZ_JAHHPP010000377.1 GCF_024606265.1 Endozoicomonas sp. SESOKO1 | reverse complement strand
TCCTGTCTTATATCACCGCCCGATTGGGCGATGCTTTACGACGAGTTTGGTAAGCTGGAAATTGTCGGACTGAATGCTTCCACGAAGAATTACATTTTTCAATGCCAGGAAAATTGTCTTGAACTGGAACTGGTGGCCAGCTTCGATCACAAGATTATTAATGACTGGTTCAGCCCGACCGGTAAGAACCTCTTGCTCAGTGGTTGCGACAGTTTGTCAAATCATAGCCTGAGAACCTGGCGACAGGGTGTGGATGGCAACTGGTTGGAAAACGGGAAGATTACGTATTCCCAGACTATTTTTCCAGAGTTCAACCAGTCGGAAAATGCCCTCCTGACCATTAACGACAAAGACAATGTCAGGGTGAGTACGCTAAATAGTGATGGTCGGTGGGAGAAGTCAGTGGCGCTTACGCTCCCCTCCCATGACAAAAGCGGTTATTTTAGTAGTGTGCATGCAGGCTTCAGTCCGTTGAAGGATCAAATTATGTCCTACGATCAACAGACTGGCAAAATCAACGTATTGCGAGCGGATGGTAACGGCCGATGGACTCTGCTAACCCAGCCGGAAGATCTGAAAACCGGAAAATTTCCAATGCCCTTCAAGGCCATTAACAATTATTTACTGACGTGCAACGGCACAGAAGCGACCATCTGGGGCTGTAATGATAAGAACAATTGCCTGGAGAAGAAAAAGGTGATTGCCTGCAACAGCCAAATTGTTAAGGCCCAGCTGAGTAATGATGAGCGACATGCCCTTATCTTACCCGAGGGTAACATGATTATTTTCCTGGCTTGCGATGTCGACGGCAACTGGTCGCACATCGCAAAGATCCATCATCCCAGGAAATTAATAATTTACCACGATAGAGCTGAACTCAACCGTATTGCCTCAGCCTGCTTCAATACCTCCGGGCATTATGCGCTGACCCGTGGTACAAACAATTCATCTATAGTTTCTGGTTATGATGATAACGGTACCTGGGTAATAAAAATGGTGATTCAGAGGAGCGATCATGCAGTCTTCAGCCCCTCCGGGCGTAAAATAAGGGCCCGTTTCGGTTGTGGCAAATTTAAAATCTGGGACTGCAAAAATGCCAGTGTCAGTCTGGATAATGGGCAGCTCCTTCAACACATCAACAGTGACAAAATCATCTTCAGCCCCTCAGAGAACCTGCTCATCACCTATGGCAAACAAACGGATTTCGCCTGCATCTGGGGCGATGACGGGGAGGGAAACCTGATTGAGAAATTAAGGATATATCATCAAGGGGGGATTCGATCTGCTGTCTTCAATGCTCAGGAGGACAGTGTGATGTCCTTCAGTGACAGTGATTGCACTGTAAAAATCCACGGGCTCGACAGAGAGGAGAAATGGCAGGAACAGTGGGTGGACGAGCAGATCGATGTCGCCCGATTTTCCTCTTCAGGCCACCTTGCCCTTGCCATTAGCCAGGACAATTCTGTCTGCATTCTGGGACGTCACAATAATGGTAAGTGGATGAAACAGGCCCTGACAAAACCGGATGCCTATCAGATCATAGACGCCCAATTTAATCGATTGGAAGACCACTTTCTAACCTTTGGCAACAAAAAAAATCACAACGATCATGATAAGCCGGGCCTTGTGCAACTCTGGAGCGTCGGTGATGATGGTAAATGGACAATAAAAGAGCAGATAACATTGGACCATCCCGTTAAAATTTCCCACTTCAACCCCGATGGTGATCATTTAATCATCCGTTGTGAGAATAATCTTGAGAGTGCCACACCCAAAGGTGGCACCGCGCTACTCTGGAAGATTCCTGCCAGTCCGATGCAATCGTAAAAATCCTTCATAGCAGGAACTTTTGCCAAATTAACTGATCTACGGATCAGGTTCCCAATGTTGGGATAAGTAATAACATCTCGGCCTAAAGACCTGCGACATGACCGCTGGTCAACGCCTCTGTAAATTCAAATTCAATCTTTGTGCCACTATCTTTGGGCCGGAGTTATCATGCAACCTACAGAGCAGCGCTACTTCAGTATCGGTACGACAGGCAATACAACCGGATGCAGTTTGAAAAAAGAAGAGGAGGCATTAATCAACAGTCTGAAGCCAACATCCGGGTTAGTGGCTAACTTTAATAAACGTATCAGAGAAGCCTCCAGTCAGGAACAATGTGAATCTTTAAAACGGTTGAAACAGTATTTACCAGCCGGATGGAAGACCACTACAGAATTTGATGATCGCAAGCTGGAAATTGTCGGTCTGAATTTTTCTACGGGACACCTGTCACCAGACGCAGCATTGCAACAGTCTGATACCAAAATGATACCGAGCGATAGTCGTATTGGGCCTGGCAATGTTGACCGGACAAATGTTGATCGGACAAAGGGTGACATTTTTCATTGCCAGGCCAATTGTCTTGAACTCAAACTGAAGACCAGCTTCAATCTTAACATTCAACATATCTATTACAGCCCTTCAGGTAAGAACCTCTTCATCAATGGTTGCGACAGCTTGACAGATCATAGCCTGGTAAGCTGGCGACAAGACGCGAATGGTAACTGGTCGGAGAACAGCAGGATCAGGGTTGGGGCACAGAAGATTACTTCCAAGCTCAACCGGTCGGAAAATACGCTCCTGACTCACTGCAGCCGGGATGGCAAGGTCAAGGTGAGTACGCTCAATAGTGTTGGCCGTTGGGTGGAGTCGCTGGTGCTTGAGCACTCACCCCTTGCAGATGGCTACCAGCCAGTGATGGCAAGCTTCAGCCCGGTGCAGGACAAGATTATGACCTACGACCACCGTGCCGGCAATATCAACGTTTTGCGAATGGATGGCAGCCGGTGGACTCTGCTGAACCAGCCAACAAAGATCAGACAATGTGGAGCAAGAGCACTGAATTTCGTGCCCACGAATAATTTTTTAATGACTTACAATGTTGAAAAAGCGACTATCTGGCGCTTTAATGATCAGCGCAACTGTATTGATCATATATTCGACAAGGTTTGCGACAGTTTAATTTCTGATTGCCAATTGAGTTGGGATGAGCAGCATGCCTTTGTCCTCGTGGGTAACCGGGTTTTTTTCCTGGCTCACGATGCCTGCGGCAACTGGTCGCAGGTCGGAGAGATCCATCATTCTGAGCAACCCGTAGAGGTTGACTGCGGCGTAAGAGGGTCCAACCGTATTTGCTCAGTCTCCTTCAATCCCTCAGGGCGATTTGCACTTACCCGTGATTTAGCCAGGAAAACTAAAATCTCCGGTTATGGCGATAATGCTGTCTGGGTAGAAATAATAGAGATCCCGAGTTGTGATTATGTCAGCTTCAGCACCTCCGGGCGCAAAGTACTGGCCGACTTCGGTGGTGGCTCCTTTAAAATCTGGGATAGCACTCTTACAGGCAATCTGGACAAACCCCAGACCCTTGAGCACATCGGCAGTGACAGAGCCATCTTCAGTCGCTCAGAAAAACAGCTCCTGAGCTATGGCAAAGATACGGATTACGCTTGCATTTGGGGTGATGACGGGGAAGGTAACCTGATTGAGAAAACACGGGTATGTCATCAAGGAGGTATTATCGATGCTCATTTCAATACTCGGGAAGACAGTGTACTGACCGTCGGTAATGATCACACTGTGAAAATTCAGAGGCTCGGCAGAGATGGCAAATGGCTGGAACAGCTGGAGATTCAGCATCAAAAAAAAATCGATTTTGCCCGATTTTCCCCCTCAGGCCGTTTTGCCTTTTCCCTTAGCCAGAACAGTACCGCCTGCATCATGGGGCAAGGCGACAATGGCGAATGGGCGCAACAGGTTGTGTCACAACCTGGCTCCTTTTTGATCAAATTTCTCCATTTTAATAAATTGGAAAACCATTTCCTGACCTTTGGTAAAGATGATAAAGATCAGGACAAGCCGGGCTTTGTACAACTCTGGGGCATCGGTGATGATGGTAAATGGGCAGAAAAAGAGCTGATAAAACTGAATCATCCCGTTAAGGAAGCTGATTTTAGCCCCGATGGTGATCATTTAATAATCCA
>NZ_JAHHPP010000376.1 GCF_024606265.1 Endozoicomonas sp. SESOKO1 | reverse complement strand
AGCTGATTTTAGCCCCGATGGTGATCATTTAATAATCCATTGCAGAAATAATCCCTGGGGGGTGCCCAAAGGTGACACCGTGCTCCTCTGGAAGATTCCTGCCAGCCTCCCAAGGCAACCTTTGAACAGGGAGCTATCAAAAAGCCATTCCCAAGCATAAACAAATAGAGATTTCTCTATCCGGGTTCAGGCAAACGGTATCGATGCCTTCCTCCATCGGCCAGTGAGCAAAGTCTGGGTGATCACTGGGTCCCTGGCCGCAGATACCGATGTATTTCCCTGTTGGCGACAGGCCTGAATCGCCATGGATAACAACTGCCTGACTAAAATCAGGGCAGGAACTTTTGCCAAACTCAATAATCTAAAACTCAGTTCCTGAATGTTAAGACAGGTAATGGCAGGACAAAGATCCAACGGATGGTATTGATCATTAGTCGTATAAATAAGGCATTTATAGTGCCAATCACGCCGGAGTTATCATGCAACCAATAGCGCAGGGTTACCACAGAAGTATAGATGGAAGCGGTTTGCAAAAAGACGAAGAGGCGTCAAGTAACAGTCTGAAGCCAATATCCGGGTTAGTGGCTGACTCTAATAGCCGTATTAAAGAAGTCTCTGGAACGGAGCAGAATAACACTATCAAACGTTTGAAAAAGGATTTACCACCCGAACAGGCAATCAGCATAGATACCAATATTGATCATCGTAAGCTGGAAATTGTCAGACACAAATTTTCAACGACCCATTTATCCCCGGGCACCACATCGCAACAGCCTGATATCGAGATGATACAATTCGATCGTCGTATTGAACCCGGCAATATTGACCCTGCAAAGCGTGAAATTTTTCAATCCCAGGCCAATTGTCTTGAACTCCAACTGAATGTCAGCTTCGATTGTTTTATTTTTCATACCTGTTTCAGCCCTTCGGGTAACCATCTCTTCATCAGTGGTTGCGACAGTTCGACAGATCATAGACTGGTAAGCTGGCGAAAAGACGCGGATGGCAACTGGTGGGAGAACAGCAGGAGCATGGTCGGATCCCAAATAATTACTCTCCAGCTCAACCAGTCGGAAAATACGCTCCTGACTTGCGACAGCCAGGATGGCAATGTCAAGGTGAGTACGTTAAATAGTGATGGCCGTTGGGAGGAGTCGCTGGTGCTTGAGCACACGCCCCTTGTAAAAGGCTATGAGCCGGTGATGGCGAGCTTCAGCCCGTTGCAGGACAAGATTATGACCTACGATCACCACGCCGGCAAAATCAACGTATTGCAAGTGGATGGTAACAACCGGTGGACCCGCCTGAACCAACCAGCAGAGATCAGGCAAAGCAGCCAAGTTGCATTGAATTTCAAGGCTACGAATAATTATTTACTGACATACAATGACACACAAGCGACCATCTGGGGCTGTAGTGATCAGAGCAACTGTATTAAGCAAAAATTTGACCGGGATTACGGCGGTTTTATTGAGGATTGCCAGTTAAGTAATGATGAGCGGCATGCCTTTATCCTCCTCCGGAATAACCAGGTTTTTTTCCTGGCTTGCGATGACAACGGCCACTGGTCGCAGGTGGGAGAGGTCCGTCATTTCAGGCAAACCTATGAATTAGAAGTAAAAGTAGACGAAGAACCTGACCGAACCATCGTTGATTGGAACCATATTTACACAGCCTCCTTCAATGCCTCCGGGCAATATGCGCTGACCAGTGATTTTGCTAAGCAAACTATCATTTCCGGTTATGACGATAATGGTGCCTGGGTAGAAAAATTAGATATTCGGGATTGTGATTATGCCTTCTTCTCCCACACCGGGCGGAAAGTACTGGCCCGGCTGAGTACTGGCTCCTATAAAATCTGGGATTGCACCAGTACCGGTATCAGTCTGGACAAAGCCCAAACCCTTGAGCACATCGACAGTAAATTAATCACTATCGGTCCCTCAGAAAATCTGTTCCTGAGCTATGGCGATGAAACGAATTACGCTTGCATTTGGGGTGATGACGGAGAAGGACACCTGGTTGAGAAAGCACGGGTATGTCATCAGGGGGGTATTTTCGCCGCTCACACCAATGCTCAGGAGGACAGTGTGCTGACCGTTGGTCATGATTGCACTGTGAAAATTCAGGGACTCGAAAGAGATGGCAAATGGCGGGAACAGCTGGTGGTTCAAAATAAACAAAATATCGATTTTGCTGAATTTTCTCCCTCAGGTCGTCTTGCCTTTACCGTTAGCCAGGACAGTACCGCCTGCATCCTGGGGCGAGACGATAATGGCGAATGGGTACAACATGCCGTGATAAAACGGAGTCCCTTTTCGATCAAATCCGCCAAATTTAATAAATTGGAGAACCATTTCCTGATCTTTGGCAACCATTTCATGAACTTTGGCAAAGATAATGACAAGCCGGGCTTTGTGCAACTCTGGAGCATCGGTGATGATGGCAAATGGGCAAAAACTGAGCTGATAAAACTGGATCATCCCGTTAAGGAAGCTGATTTTAGCCCCGATGGTGATCATTTAATAATCCA
>NZ_JAHHPP010000375.1 GCF_024606265.1 Endozoicomonas sp. SESOKO1 | reverse complement strand
CCACTATTTGCAACAGGCTATCACCGGATTTCTGTACGCTGAAGCTTATGAAGACGCACTCTGGGCCGGAGTTATCCAGGCCAGTATTGCCCCGAACGACACAGTCACACTGTTACAAGTCAGTGAGCTGGCACTGAAAATCAGCGAGTTTCCCACCGCCATCGAATACATCGACCGGGCACTGGCAAGCAGCCCCAGTACGCCACAACTGGAGCGGTTGCAACAGTTCAGTTTACAGGCGGAGGCGACCTACCGGGCCCGCAGTAGCCTGGAACGGTTGCACCGCCGCTATCCCAACCGGGTCGATTACCGACGCTCGCTGGCCACCGTCTATGAGTGGTTACAGCAACCGGAAAAGGCGCTGGATCAATGGCTCTGGATCAGCAAAAAAACCGGCGACCGGGCGGCCACGGCAAAAGCCCGGGCACTGGCCATTGGCCTGTTTGACAGCCCCCGGCTGATCGACCTGCTGGAATACACGGCCGGTCAGCGGGCGCTGACAGCCGATGAGTTATACGAACTGGTGGAAACCCTGGAAAACCTCGGAGAACCGGAGCGGGCAGAGCAGTTCCTGCGGGGGTATCTGGTTAACCAACGGGATGCTCTGGGCTGGCAAAAACTGGCCAAAAACCTTCAGGATCGCCAACAGTTTCAGCAGGCTATTGTCGTATGGAAACGCTATCAGCAGCAGTATCCACTGACACAGCATGACCTGTTTGAGTACGCCTATATCCTGCAGGCGACCAACCGCTCGACCGAATTACTGGCCCTGTTATTGCCTTACCGGGATCGCTTGCATACCGTCCCGAAAGGAGATGTGCCAAGGTTTTCATCCTAGGCTGATTTTGAAAAAAATTACTGGCTATTGCTGGCTAACACCAGTTGGCTGGTTGAAGATATTCCCGTTATGATCGATGCCCTGAAGCAGGCAGTCGCATACGAACCGCAAAACCCGTCACATTATGACCGTTACCTCAGCCTGGGCAACCGGCTGCCGATAGACCAGCGCCGACGGATGGCGCAACAGTCCTTTGACCGGTTTCAACAAGCGGATCATGGGCTGATACTGCTGGAAATAGCCACTGCAGTAGC
>NZ_JAHHPP010000038.1 GCF_024606265.1 Endozoicomonas sp. SESOKO1 | reverse complement strand
ATAAAGGGCACAACATGTGTAACCGCCTGTTTCATCACCCGGGCGCTTTTCACCACCTGGGGCAGGAACATTTTGCCGACACCAAACAGGTCACCCACCACGTTCATGCCATCCATCAGTGGCCCTTCAATCACCTCAATAGGGCGGCTGGCGGCCTGTCTTGCCGCTTCGGTATCGTCAACAATCCAGGTGGTGATGCCTTTGACCAGCGCATGTTCCAGTCGTTTATTAACTGGCCATTCCCGCCAGGCCAGGTCTTCCTCTTTTTTGCCGGATGAACCACCTTCCCGGTATTGATCAGCAATGGCCAGCAGTGCTTCAGTCCCATTGGCTGAGCGGTTGAGAATAACGTCTTCAACCTTGTCTTTTAGTGCTTCGGGAATTTCTTCATAGATCTCCAGCTGCCCGGCATTAACAATGCCCATGGTCAGTCCGGCCTTGATGGCATGGTAGAGGAAGACCCCATGAATGGCTTCCCGAACCGGGTTGTTACCCCGGAACGAGAAAGAGAC
Organism: Endozoicomonas sp. SESOKO1; assembly: GCF_024606265.1. GTDB lineage: Bacteria > Pseudomonadota > Gammaproteobacteria > Pseudomonadales > Endozoicomonadaceae > Endozoicomonas. The sequence continues at coordinate 21,592 of NZ_JAHHPP010000038.1, read as the reverse complement.
ATTACTGACCCCACCGGAGCTCATGGCATGGGGCAGATTTTCGCGAATGTATTGAACCGCATTGATGAAATCCACAGCATAGTTATTGTGCTCATCAATACCGGTGGCCACGGCAAAAATATTGGGGTCAAAAATAATGTCCTGGGGCGGGAAGCCGACTTCATTGACCAGAATGTCGTAGGACCGCTGGCATATTTCTATTTTCCTGGCTTCGGTATCTGCCTGGCCCTGCTCATCAAAGGCCATCACCACAACGGCGGCACCATAGTTACGGCAAAGGCGGGCCTGCCTGCGGAAAATGTCTTCACCTTCCTTCAGGCTGATGGAATTGACAATACCTTTGCCCTGTATACATTGCAGCCCGGCTTCGATGACCTCCCATTTGGAGGAGTCCACCATGATCGGCACTCTGGAAATATCCGGCTCGGAGGCCACCAGGTTAAGGAATGTGGTCATGGCGCTTTTGGCATCCAGCATTCCTTCATCCATATTAACGTCGATAATCTGGGCACCGTTTTCCACCTGGTCACGGGCGACGTCCAGGGCTGTATCGTAATCCTCTTCGATAATCAGCCGTTTGAAGCGGGCAGAACCGGTGACGTTACAGCGCTCACCCACATTGACGAATAATGAGCCCCGGTCAATGTTAAATGGCTCCAGTCCACTTAAACGACAGGCGACCGGAATGGTCGGAATGGCTCGACGGGGAATATCAGCCACCTTCTCAGCAATGGCTTTAATGTGTGCCGGGGAGGTACCGCAACAGCCACCAATAATATTGACCAGGCCGGAGTGGGCAAATTCGGCGACAATCTCTGCCATCTCATCCGGGCTCTGGTCATATTCACCAAAAGCATTGGGCAGGCCAGCGTTAGGGTGAGCACTGATCCGGGTGCCTGCGCAGTTCGACAGTTCTTCAAGATACGGACGTAACTCACTGGCGCCCAGGGCACAATTCAATCCAACGGATATTGGCTGGGCATGTTCTACTGAGTTCCAGAAGGCTTCCGTCGTTTGACCGGACAGGGTGCGACCGGAAGCATCGGTTATGGTGCCGGAAATCATGATCGGCAGCGCAAAACCCAGCTGGTCAAACAGGTCACGCACCGCAAAGATGGCCGCTTTCGCGTTCAGGGTATCAAAAATGGTTTCAATCAAGAGGATATCAGCGCCACCTTCAATCAAGGCTCTGGCGGCCTGCTGATAAGCGGTCACCAGTCTATTGAAGCTGGTGTTTCTGTAGCCGGGATTGTTGACATCGGGAGAGATGGAAGCGGTTCTGTTGGTTGGGCCAAGCACACCGGCTACAAAACGGGGTTTATCCGGGTTGGCCCGGGTAAATTCATCAGCCACTTCACGGGCAAGACGGGCGGCTTCACGGTTAATTTCCGGTACCAGGTCTTCCATCCGGTAATCCGCCATGGCGATGGTGGTGGCATTAAACGTGTTGGTTTCCAGAATATCGGCACCGGCTTCAAGATACTCCCGGTGGATCTGTTGAATAATGTCCGGCCGGGTCAATACCAGAAGGTCATTGTTGCCTTTGACATCGCAGGAATGGCTGGCAAAGCGTTCGCCACGGTAGTCGGCTTCCCCCAGCTTATAGCCCTGGATCATGGTGCCCATGGCACCATCAAGAATCAGAATGCGTTTTTCCAGCAGTTGTGCCAGGTCAGAGAGGGCTTTTTTTTGGTGTGGCGTAGCTTGCAGCATGGATAGCAACCAGTGTTATTTTTTCTAGCAGGCTATAGTACCAGAACTTAACCCCCCGCTGCCTCTGGTTTCTAATGGGCAGAAAAAAGTGTGGGTGTATGGGTTCTGAAAACCAATTATCCATAATGCCAATTTAGTGAAACCTTTCTCAATCGGGGGATCTAATTGTTTAAAAATAGATAAGCAGGTGATAAATCATGGAGCCAATGAGTAACAGCCACACCCCGGTAAGGCATAGCTTTGAGGGTGGGGAGATGTGTTCTGATACACAGCAATTGAACGTTACACCAACAGTATTGGTCAGTGAAAAAGCCCTCATGGAGGCGGACTCGTCCAGAGATGGTAATGGGAAGGGCATTGTTGACAGGGAGGTTCGTGTAATTGAATCGCCCGAACAGTCTCATGGAGTCAGTACACAGGCTTTATTGAAATCAAGCCAGAGTGAAACGGCTCAGGAATCACTGTGTGAAGGTGCGGCACAGGAAATTAAACCGGAGAGTGCCGAACAAGCTGAACAAAATGAAAAAAAAGCAGCTCTGGATCCGGAGATACAGGCCCGGCAGCTCGACGAAATAGAAACACAGATAATTGAACTCACCGGTGTTCATGGTGAGATTCCGAAAAAGGAATTGATAAGATTTAAGTTAGCCGCACTGTATATACAGGAGAATATCCTCACAAGAATGTTGTACGGCATGGCAACTGAGGAGGAAGCATTCAGTAAGTTTCAATCTCTTGGCGACTTATTACCAAAATCATCCAATGGTGCCGCTTTCATGAGGGTGCTGGATTTATGGTGGCTTCCCAGTAACGAGAAATACTTTCCGGAATCAACCGTTATTTGTTTAAAGAAGCTTCATTCTGTTGGTGAGTGCTTGAAGACAGCTCGTGAGGATTTGAAGACAGCTGCCGAGTCTTTTGACAAAGGCAGGTTGTTTTTGAAAAGCGTTAGCGAGTTGAAAAAAGCCATTGTCTCAACAGAAGGAAGCAGTGATAGCAGCGGTGCAAGTTCTCTTGCTTCAGAATCTTTCAGTGAAAAAAAGTTCAACGAGGTCATGGGCCGACTTGGTTCGATTCTTGGCAAAGGTAGCAATGAACCTGTTACGGCCAGCCAGAATGGATCAAAAGTGCATGACTCTGCTTTAAGCGATGTAGTGGATAATCCATACAGGGATGAATTGGAAGCCGTAAAAAGCAGTAGCATGAAGGGGGAGTTATCAGAGCCGTTATCCGAAGTTATGAAGCCTGACTTTAGTTTGACAAAGCTCGATAAAATAGTGGTTATTTTTCACCATCTTTACCAAATACATATCAATGATCTATATATTGAGGCAGTTAATCTTACCAATGTTGATATTCTTGAAAATTATTTTAACGAGCTTTTATTGGATACAGAGTTATCCCTTTATGAGAAAGAGATTGCCTATTTTGCGTTTATCCAATCATTAGGACATTTTTACTGCAGGATGGCTATGGAGTGCTCAGCAGGCATCTGTGCTGGAAAAAATAATGATGGTAAAAGAAATACTGTAAATTCAGCTCAACAGAATATGGCAAGAACTTACAACGCCAAGCTTCATAAAATGGCGATGGCCAGTATTAAGAGGGGTATCTTTCAAGGTACTGACTTTTGGGTTTTAAGCCTTCTCGGTTCAGGATTTATGATGAATTACCACTGGACATCCAGGGACCGGACTCAATTATCTACTCTGAGTCTGGCGGTGGAGAGATGCGCTAAACAGGAATCAGAGATTGCACTGGCAAAATTTACCTGTTTTGTTATCGCAGAAATTCTGGAGGATGTTGAAGCGTATAGAAGTGTTGCTGATAATTCTGAAAAATACAATACCTTTGCTTTATTAACCATGCTCTGGAATGATCTGGGGTTTTCCCGTTGGCCATACTCAACCACCTTGAATCCGGAAAAAGCGCTTGAATATCTGGCATTCATTCGATATGAAATAAGCGACAGTGATAATCAAAGCGCCGAAATGCTGAAGATGTCCATGGATAATGCCTTTGAATTTAATAAATCGTTGCATGGATCGACGCCATTTGTACAACTGTATTCTGAAAGAATCGCCCTGTATTACTATATGCTGGGTGAACCCGCAAAGGGATCGCAACTTCTCAAGCGAACCAAGGGTAAAAGCAAGGCACTTTATTTCGGGCTTTGCATGGCATCAAGGGAGGAATACCAATTAGCCATTAATTTTCTTGAAAAGGACAAAATCAGAGATGTTTGTATTAAAGCATTCTTAGGCATTCTTTACGAAAAGCTTGCCAGCTCTCAGAAAGAATCATCTGAACAATGTAAGGAATGGCTCAGTAAAGCAGAACTTAATTACCGGGCAGTGATTGGCTCACGGCCTGAAATGAATAAATATCTGGCCATGTTGCTTGAAAAACGGGGATATCTGCCAGACTCACTAAAACAGTGGAAAGCTTACCGTTGTTTTTTACATGATCAGGAAGATAAAAGTAATGTAAGGTCGGTAAGGTTTAAAATTCCCATGGAGATTAAACTGGTTGGTGAAAAAATTCTGCAATTGGAGAGCCAGTTAGAGGAAATTAAACCTGAAAAAAAGGCAGAGTCACTAATAGGAGATGATCAATCTTATAGTGAAGATACTGTTGAAAAGAAGCCTGAACGTCAACCTGCCAGAAAAAGGAAAGGAAAGAAAAAGAGTCTGCCTGCTGCTGACAGGGGACGGGCTTGCCAGGAACAAAAGCCAGCTGACTTCCAGAGTGAAAAGCGTTTTTCTATTCCAGTGCCGAATCTGGAGTCTGAGCTGAATCTTGACAGTGCATCAGAGTTTGAGGGACAAAGCCATCCTCAAGATCATCCTCAACATCATTATCAACAACATTATCAACAACAGGCCCAACCCGAAAACCAATGGCAACTCGTCACCGGCAAGTCTGACCCGTTTCGGCTTGCTGTGAATCAGGGCGGTAAAATTCCTGTTGGTTTCTCAATAAAAGAAGTTGAGCGTGGCTGGATGAAGACCCGCACTTTAAGACATGATTTAACCAATCGGCTACTCCACCTTGACATTGGCCGGGGAGATTATGATGGTGTTTTGAAAATCATTGATCAATATGTGGGCAAGATTGAAAATCCGGTAGCACAGTTACACTTTATACAAAATAGAGAGTGGCTGCTGAGATGTAAGAGTTTTGATAACCGTGCGCTTTATGCCCAATGTCGTGGTTCTGGCCAAACGATCCATGCATTAAAGGCAGAGCTACGGTTATCTATCTTGCACTGTGTGCGTGAACAGGTGGAGTCTGTTTTTCACCATGCGTTTCAGTGCTTGCCTTCACCACTGTGGTTCAGTAATCCGGATTTGTTGAAAAAGGACATTAAAGGGCTGATAGATCACGTTCATCCTGAATTTTGTGTACAGGTTGGCGCTCAATTTTCAACAGCGGCCCATGTCATGAAAGATATTCATTGGGAATTTACTTGCCATGAGGGAAAAGAACAGACATGTCACTCACTATATGGCCACTCCCCCCAAGACTATTCCAATTTGGCTGAAAAGTTCTATGACTTTCGTAATTTTATCGACCCACAACATGTCTCGGACATTATTTAGAGGGCTGGATGCCCCCTGATGCGGAAAGCCTACGCTTTGTTAATGGACACCTGCTCGATAGCAACGCCGTTTTCCCGACAGAACTGCGAAAGTTCCTCCTGGGGATTTCGGTCATACTGGATGTCATAAACGATGCGCTGGATTCCAGCGGCCAACAGGTTCTTGGTGCACTGATCACAGGGACTGTGGGTTACATAAGCGGTAGCCCCTTCAATGGGCGTACCCAACCGTGCTGCCCAGATGACCGCATTGAGTTCCGCATGAATTTCATGCCTGAGCGACCATAGGTGGTGTTCCTCGTACTCGGCCTCATTGCAGTTGATATAGCCTGAAGGCGTGCCATTAACCCCTGTGGAAAGCACCCGTCCATCCTTGACCAGCAGACAGCCGACCTGAAGGCGCACACACTTTGATAATTTGGCCAGGGAGTGGGCCATCTCCATGTATACAGTATCAACCGATCTAATGCCCTTGCTATCGATGGCCATTGATAATTTATTCCTTGAATTTTCTGAAAACGTCGTCTTTTCGCTTACTAACACAAAAGCTATTAATTCAGGCTCTGGCGCAATGCATCATTAATAAACTGATTCAAACTGCGATTACTGGCTGCTGCCGCCACACTGGCGGATTCGTGCAGGTCCGGGTCAATGCGCAGGTTCAGCTTGCCGGAGAAAGACTTGCGTGGCTCAATGCCTTCCTCCTGACAGGCCTTTAGAAACACCTTCAGGGAGACCTTGCCTTCCTGGTGCAGACTCTTGACATCCGCCGCATAAAAATCCGCGCCGCCGTTCAGGCCAATAAACTCGCCCCGGAACAGGTCAATGTCCGGATCGTAAGTAATGACGGCGGTATAGCCGTTGATGTTCATCTGGTTAATCATGGCGTCACTCCGTGGTTCTCCAGCCACCGGCGGATACTGGCCACCGCGCCCTTGTCGGTATCCGGTGACGGATGTGGGCGGTGAAAAATCCGTACTTCAGCAAACAGTACCACCTTGATCCGGCTGCCTTCACGCTCTTCAATTTTGGCACCGAGAGCAAGAAACAGGCTTTCAATATCGGCCCAGTGAATGCTGCCGATGACTGGTCTGGCAAACAGTTTGCGCAGTGTCGTGGCATGTTTCTTTTTCATTGTCTTGATTGGTAAACAGTATAGCTTCAATGGTACCGGATAATAGTACTATCAGCAATGCCCTGTTTAGATAGAAACAGATTCAGGCAGTCTGTGGATTGACTTGTGATACATCGCTGGTTTTCATCAGACAGAAACCGGAGATTGCAACAGCCATTAAGGTAATGGCTGAGAGTGACAGGGTGCCTGCTACCGGCAGGAAGCCGACCAATGCACTGATCAGAGTTGCCAGCAACATCTCAATAAAGAAAATCAGGCCTGCGGCGGTACCCATGTTCTCTTTCATATGTTCAGTGGCCCTGGCCTGGCAGAGAGGCATAAACAGACCGAGGCCCAGTTCATAAATCGCGATACCCGCAACATAGCCGGTGATGGATAGGCCATCCGTCAGCAAACCACTGACCAGGGAAACCAGGGCGCCGATGATCAGCAGGCTGCCAGCGACCAGAGTGCTCTGGCTGCGACTCATGGTGGCGGTCAACTTAGGACCCATGGATGCACTGAGCAGGTAGCTGGCAATAGCGACAGCAAAAAGATAGCCGTAGGTTGCCGGAGAAATGCCTAACTGACCAATAAGCACAAATGAGCCTCCGGCCACAAATACAAAGGCTCCGGCAAATGCTGAACCGGCGGCGATGGTAAAGCGCAGGTAGCGTGAATCAGTCAGCACTGCTTTATAGCCTGCCATCACAGAATTCGGAGCAGGCTTTTGCGTTGTTTTTTCCAGCTTATTCTCTGGCAGAAGCGTCAGTGCCAGTATCGCAATGACAGCCATTGCTGCCATTACATAGAAGCTGTACTCCCAGCCGGCATATTCCTGCAGATAACCGCCGATAATCGGTGCCGCCATGGGAGCGATGGTAAGGCAGCCGCCAATATAGGCCAGCATTTTCATTTCCATCTGGTCACGGTAATAGTCCCGGGCAATCATTCTGGCAACGGCTGTGCCGAAACAGCCAAAAACAGCCTGGGCAAAACGGGCAGCAATGAAGAGATAAATACTATCGGTCAGCAGCGTTATTGCGGTTGCCGCCAGGTAAAGGGTATAGCCCATCAGCAGGGTTTTCTTACGTCCCAGACGGTCAGCCAGTGGGCCGACAATCAGCATAGAGAGAGAAAAGCCCAACATAAATAAGCCAACACTCCATTGAGCGATAGCGGAAGTCGTGCCAAAAAACGCGGTAATTGCCGGCAGTGAAGGGGTGAAAATATCTATGGACACCGGGCCAACCACCGCAAACAGGGTCAGGATGATCAGAACAAAAGCGGGGTGCTTTTCGGGAGACAAGTGTCGCATGGTGGTCCACTGATAGCTTGAAAAATAGGCGGAGAATGCGACAGGTACGACGAATCAACAATCCGTGTTTATGCCAATTTTTACTACGTAGATCACAGAGATATGGCTAAAGTAATTTTTTTTTATGCTTTCAGATAGTTTTAAAAATTGATGTTATAAGTCAATGTTATAAATTAATGTGATAACTGTATATGTTACCATCGTACATTGATAGGCTGTTGGTCTGTTCCGGGTCCGACAGGCTCCTGGATCATTCATGGAGCGATTAACTTGAGCTTTCTTAAATCAACGTTGCGTTTCTTTCACCATCAGTTTCTGAAACTGAGCTGGCTGGTTTTGCTGATGGTATTGCTCGGCCACTGCATTTTATCCTGGGCACTGATGTGGCTGGCCGGTGAATCAGCACTTCTGCCTTTTGATCAGTGGCTCTATTTTTATGTCACTACATCGACCACCGTCGGTTATGGCGACCTTAGCCCGGGCAGTGCCCCTGGGCGAGTCCTGGCCGCGTTATTTATTCTTCCCGGTGGCGTTGTGCTTCTCGCAGGGGGGCTGGGGAAGATGTCATCATTTTTTCTTACGGTATGGAGAAGGGGTATGCAGGGCAGAGGCAATTTTTCAGGTTTGGAAAATCATATCGTGATATTTGGCTGGAATCGTAATCACACCCCGAAAATGGTGGAACTGATTTTTGGTGACAGTCGTCGTGAGAATCGCAAGGTATTACTGTGTGCCAGCCAGGAAATGGACAATCCTTTTCCTGAACAGATTCTGTTTGCCCGGGGGGAAAGTTTGACGGATCAGTCGTTTATTGAGCGGGCCGGTATTGGCAATGCGGGCAGAGTTATCGTTTTTCTTGACTCGGATGATCAGACCCTGGCAGCCTGCCTGAGTATTGCCGCGACAAAAACGAAGGCACATATTGTTGCCTGGTTTGACAGTCTGCAAATGGTAAAACTGCTTCAGTCCCACTGCCCGCAAATTGAGTGTCACAGTAATCTTTCCATGGAATTGCTGGTCCGTTCTGCCCAGGATCCGGGGTCTTCCCGTGTGCAACAGCAACTGTTATCAACGTTGACCGGGCCAACACAGTACAGTGTTTATGTGCCTGAAGATTTTGCGGGGACTACCTTTGGACGACTGCTGGAGTTTTTTAAAGTTCATCACGAAGCCATAGTCCTCGGAGTAGCCGGGTCAGCAACCGGTGACGACCTGAGGTTAAACCCGCCCGGTAATGATCGGGTGGAAGCCGGGCAGGTTGTTTATTACCTGTCAGCCCAGCGAATTCACGGGAATGAAATTCACTGGGAGCAGCTTTAGTTTCAGTTGGAATCAATCCACAGGGCTGATGAATAATGATATTTTTAAGTTGCTGCTTTATATAGAACAGAAATAATAGTGAACTTTTAATCTTTTAATCAGTCTCAAGTACTAATCAATTATTGTGTGATGTTTTCCCATATTGGGTTAAATCACTTTTTTTGTTTTAAAAAAGTAATCTTTCAACTAATAACAACAAGGAGTCCTGTCCATGATGCCAGCTAATGGACATTGTAACCCGGCCAGCGCAATGCCGAATCAACCCGGTTATTATCCAAAAGTCGATCCATTATCCCAAGGTGTTCATACAGCAGCCTTCACGCCGCAACAAGTGCCTTACGGATCAACGGCTTGTCCGGTCGGTCATAGTGTCAGGCCTGCCCCGGCTGTGTCGAACCTGGGCGAACAACAATTTGACCCTGATAACCCCTCTAAAGTGCCTGATGATCAGGTCATTGTTGGACGCCAGCCTCGTACTCTATCTTCCCTTGAATGGCTGGATGAACAGATCAAAAACGGATTTGCCAGTGCAGTCAGAACGTTCAGGATGATGGGGATTCTCTTCAGTATCTGGTGGTATGGTGGCAGCATAGACAGTCTTAAAAACGCTGCAGATAAAGCCCAGGGGGGAATTCTGGTTAAGGCAATTCAGTTTGTATGCAGTTCTCCCACAATAGCCAAAAATCTGTTTGGTGATGACCATGAGCAATTTACCAAAGCTTTATCCCACGTCACCACCAGCAATAAGCCAATGACCAGGGCTGAGCTGGTTCATTGCCTTGATGAAGCGGGTATTGATTACGACCCGGGGCGATTGGATGAACGGGTTAATCTCGGCACCGGTTCAATTGGTGAGGTCAATGAGATTATCCTGAACGGAGGAGGGCGCCTGATTGTCAAGACCGTTTCCGCGTCAAGTGAAACCAGGGTTTACTCTGACTTACGGGTTCTCAGGTTCATGCTGGGGCTGGTTACCTTCTTTTCACCCAGTTCAATTAATAAAGGGAGTAAACATGCCATTTTCTCATTCTTTGACAGTGTCAGGGAAGAATTGAATCTGATCACTGAAGCCAACAGAACACGGCAACAGGATTTTGCTAACAAGGCCATTGCGCAGCAGCATATTTTTGATATTCGACAAAACGAATTACCGGAGTGTGCATATGCGCTGCCTGAGCGGCCAAATGGGTGGCCTATCCAGCATCCTGTCACCGGCAGGGTTTTGCTGAGGCTTCCGGTTAATTTTAAAGTGCCGGCTGTTTATGGTGATACTGCATCTTCCCATGCCCTGGGCATGGAAAAAATTGATGGGGTTACGCTAAGTGAAAATGACCAGCCAAAACTTCGGGGCCTTGCGGCAAAGTTATTTAATATCGATCCGGCGAAAATAACCGACGATCACTTACTCGCTTTCAGATTCAGTTTGAAAAAACTGGCATTTGAATACTGGTCTTATTGTTATGCCCAGACGGGATTTTTTAATGCGGATATGCATGATGGTAATGTCATGGTAGCCGTTGAGAATGGCAGACTGAGTATTTACTTTATTGACCTGGGTAATGCACAAAGGGTCTCAAGGGATGCGGTGAAAGCCTCCTATACCATTCTTGGCGCGATGAACAGACTCCGTGAAGAGTCCGGAGCATCCCGGAGAAGTCAGTATGCGGATGAGGTCATTCAATGTCTGCAAACATTGGGTGACTATGAATCTGATAAAGTAAATTGGGATAAGCTTAAGCAGGAAGTTCTGAATCTGATGCCCTATCGTGGGGTGGGCGAGATTGAGAACAAAGTTACTGACCTGTTTAACAGTGCCTATAACTGCCATGTGAAGATGCCAAAAGAAACTGCAGCGTTGTTCAGGGCCAAGATATTAATTGATTCCCAGAATACTATGACCGATGAAGCAAGAAAGTCACTGGACAAAATCGTGCCTTCATTGGTCGAATTGTTGGGCAGCGATGACAATTCAGGTTTGCCTTTCGGAAACGTCGCTGATCAAAATGCCCTGCTGATGCTGCTACAGCAGGATCCAGAATTACGTCAATGGCTACTTGGACTATTGAGAAACATACCAGTATCTAATGAGCAATTGCGTTATGCAGCGTCTCAATTACTCTTAAAAACAGATTTACCCCCTGATGAATTCAGACGCGAGGTTAATCAATTGATTCAGCAATGGCAGATGCCGCCTGTTTATCCCCGACATCCGAACAGTTATTCCTGGCCCGGTAGTAGAGTTCCTCCACCGGTGCCAATTAGAGTGAATTAGTAATAAACCCAGAGTTATCAGGCTTAACCGGTAACCGATATACGGCAACCGGTATTGGCCTGAGAGTGGATGGCCTGAGAGTAGAGAGCGTCATGGAGTCAGCAACTTTTCCAGCTGTCTTGTCACATGGTCTGGAGATGTAGTTCTTCTGGCAATCAATGCATATATGGATGGCACCACAAACAGGGTTAACAGACTTGAGACGGCTACCCCGGCAAAAACAACGACGCCTATCGAGAACCGGAACTCTGAACCAGCACCTGTTGCCAGCAGCAGGGGAATGGCACCAACCACCGTGGTAAGTGCGGTCATCAGAATAGGGCGGAGTCGCAAAGCTGATGCCTCAAGCACTGCCTCATTAAAGGACCTCCCCTGATCCCGGAGCTGGTTGATAAACTCCACAATCAGAATGCCATTCTTGGCTGATAATCCGATCATCATGATCATGGCCAGCTGACTGAAGATATTCAGGGTTTCACCACTGATGTAAAGACCAAACAGTGCCCCGGAAATACCGAGAGGGACGGTGAGCATAACAATCATCGGGTGAACAAAGCTTTCAAACTGGGCAGCCAGTACCAGGTACACCACCAGCATGGCCATGGCAAAAACAAAGAAAATGGCGCTTTGGTTGGATCGATAGTCCAGGGACTCCCCTTTGTAATTGACAATAGCCTCCGGGGGCAGGTGTTCGACCACCTGCCGGTCGAGAAACTCCAGTGCTTCGCCAATGGAGTAGTTACCTTCCAGGTTAGCGGAGATAGTGATTGCCCGGTTGCGGTTGTAGTGCTTCAGCATGGCGGCTTTACCCACTTCCACCACGGACACCAGATTATCGAGACGGATCAACTCGCCAGTCGTATGGGAGCGGACGTAAAGCGAAGCCAGGTCAAGAGTACTGGTAAAGGCGTCTTCCCCGGCACGCAGGAAAACATCGTATTCCTCACCTCGCTCCATAAAGGTGGTATCTGTCACACCGCCCAGCATGGTTTCCAGGGTTGCCCCGATTTCTTCTGCAGAAACACCGAGTTCCTGGGCCCGCTCCCGGTCAATGGTGATCTCCAGCTGTGGCTGATTCTGGTTGAAGTCAATATCAACATCTCGCAGCCCCGGGTTCTCACGAGCCTTTTCTGCAATAACATCAGCCCATTCCACCAGCTGATCAAAGGAACCGCCACCGAGTACAAATTGAACAGGGGATTCGGAACGGCCACCGATGGTGGAGCGCATAACAGGAATAGCCCGGACATTGGGAATATCCGCCACCAGCTGACGTACCTGGCCCATGACTTCGGCAGCACTGACATCCCGGTCATCCCAGTCTTCCAGTGTGCCGATCAGAATACCGGAGTTAGTACCATTGCCGCCCCAGCCCGGGGAGCGGACAAACAGGTACTGCAGGAGACCATCGTTCAGGTTTGGCAGGAGTTTCGCTTCCAGCTGCAACATGCTTTCTTCCATACTGTCATAGTTAGCGCCTTCAGGACCCTTGACGATGACAATAAACTCACCCCGGTCTTCAGCGGGTGTGAAGGTCTGGGGAATCAAAGGGTAGAGCACAACCGTCAACCCCAGTGATGCCAGCAGTAAAATCAGGCCAGCCCATTGGAATTTGAGCATTTTTGCCAACGCTCGACGGTAAACGTCCGTGAGCCACTGATGTGATTTTTCAATCAGCTGGCTGGCCCTTGAAGGTTTTACATTCAGTTTCAGCAGCTGAGAACTCATCATTGGCGACAGGGTTAGGGCGATCAGGCTTGAGAAAACCACCGCCCCAATAAGCGTTACGGCGTATTCCGAGAAGAGCCGGCCAACGGTGCCTTCCATAAATACGATGGGCACAAATGTCATCACCAGAACCACCGTGGTTGCCACCACGGCAAAGCTCACCTCCTGGGCACCTTTCCAGGCAGCGACCAGGGGAGGTTCACCACGCTCCAGGTGCTGATGGATATTTTCCAGAACCACAATCGCATCATCCACCACCAGACCAATGGCCAGAACCAGCGCCAGAAGCGTTAGCAGGTTGATGGAGTAGCCCAGCAGGTGAATAACGATAAACGCACTGATCAGGGAAACCGGCACCGTAACGGCCGGAATCAGGGTGGCCCGGAGATTGCCAAGAAAAATATAAAGCACCAGTATCACCAGGGCAATGGTCATGGCCAGGGTGGCATACACTTCATCAATGGCTGACTGGATGTAAATGGAAGAGTCCCGTGTGGTGGTCATATAGGTGCCTTCCGGAAGGAAAGGGGCGAACGCATTGATCTCATCTTTCACGTTCTGAATGACTTCCAGCGGGTTGGCCTGGGAAAGTGGCACAATGCCAAGGCTCAATACGTTCCGGCCATTGGCTTTTGCCAGTGTCTCAATCTCTTTTGCCTCTGTACGGATGGTGGCAATATCCTCAAGATAGACTTTGCTGCTGCCATCCTGACGAATAAGCAGACGACGGAAATCGCCAATGGTGTTGTAGTCACGATTGACCCGGACGGGCAGCGTTCTCAAACTGTCGGTTAATTCACCGGCAGGAAGCTCAACGTTGTCGCGGCGCAGGGCGCTGCGGACGTCGCTGGTAGTGATCTGGCGGGCAGCCATTGACTGGGCATCCAGTTCAATGCGCATGACATATTCCCGGGCACCCATGATGTCAACCGAGCTGACGCCATCAATAAGGGAAAGGCGATCCTGCAAGGTTCGTTCCGCATAGTCAGTAAGCTGAATCAGAGACATGGTGTCACTTTGCAGGCTGACATCGATAATGGTTTCACCACTGCCATCATTCTTCCAGACAATGGGTGACTCGGCATCATCCGGAAGGCGCCAGATAACCCGTGACATCGCTTCGCGGACATCATTGGCTGCGGTTTCCATATCCCGGTCGGGAGAGAACTCGATATTAATCCGGGACGTACCATTGCGGCTGGTGCTTTCAATAAAGCGCACCCCTTCAATACCACCGAGCTGATCCTCAATAACATTGGTGACCTTGCTTTCAATGACCTCGGCAGAAGCCCCGGCATACCCGGTATAAACCATCACAGTAGGCGGGGTAATATCCGGCAACTCCCGAACCGGCAGCATCCGGAAGCAGACAACCCCGAAGGTGATCAGCAGCAGACTGACGACAGTGGCAAATACCGGTCGTTTGATGGATAAATCAGACAGTATCATGGTTAGAGCAATCCATCCGCAGCTGCCGGTTTAACCGGATTGGAAGAGAGAACAGGCTGTTCTTTCCCAAGTATCTCAAGCACTTTTACCCGGCGGCCATCGGTAACTTTTACCGCACCTTCATTAACCACCATCTCGCCTTTGGCCAATCCGGTTAACACCACAATGTACTGATCAATGGTTTGCCCGGTGGTAATGGTTCTGCGTTCCACCTGGTTTTGCCCGTTAATCACGAAAACATAACGGCGGTTACCGTCAAACAGAATGCTGCGCGAGGGGACGACCAGTTGCCGATCGCCCGGACGTTCAATGGAGGTGCGCATCAGCATGCCCGGGAGAAGGTGTGAGTCGGGGTTGTCCAGCAGGGCCCTGACCTGAAAGGTCAGATTGACCGGATCAATCCGGGGGTTGATGCTGTCGATGGTGCCGGTAAAGGTTTTTCCGGGCCAGGCATCAGTGGTGGCAGAAATTCGGGCACCTTTTCTGATATAGCTGAGGGTGTTTTCCGGCAGGTCAAAGGTCAATTTCATGGTACTGAGATCATCCAGCGTGGTCAGTACGGTACCGGCATTGAGCAGGGCACCGACGCTCTGTTCGTGGAAGCTCAACATTCCGGTAAAAGGCGCTTCCAGCGTATAGTGATCCAGTATGGCCATTTCCGCCTGTAACGCGGCCTCAAGACGGTCAACCGTCGCGCGCTGGGCCTTGAGTTCATCAACGGAGATGGCTTTCCTGGTGATCAGTGTTTCCATAGAGTCCAGTTGACGATGGGCATCTTCAAAGGCAATTCGCGCCTGGGCGGTAATAGCCGCCTGCTCACGGTCATCCAGTTCAACCAGCAATTTTCCTGATTTGACGTGAGCACCATCTTTCAGGTGAAGAGCAACAATACGACCATTGATTTGCGGGGTAATGTCAACGGACTGGTTGGCTTTCAGGTTTCCCAGTGCTATTAAATGTTGTTGCAATGTGGTTTCCATCACTGGAAAGGCCGTTACCGCAGGGGCGTCTCTTTTTGGGGCTGCATGGGATGGAGGTGCCTGGGTAATAGTTGCCAGGCATGTCAGGGCAATCACCAGGATTTTCCCGGGTTTGGTCGGAAGTGCCCGAGCGAATACCAACCACGGTGGTGTGAAAAGAGAGCTTGGTGTCATGACCCGTAGGTCTCCTGCCTGTGGGAATTAAGTGACATCAGAATTTTCTGACTGAATTTATAAATGGAAGCGATTATATCGCCAAAGGATCGAACAATACCCTGAAAATTACGGTAGGTTGACGCAGGCTGTATCATCAGAGCATCCAGCAGTCGGATATGGGGACGTTGATTTACCTGGTAACCAGATCGCCATAACCCCAAATCAGGGTACCAATGATACTTGCCAACAGAATTACCCAGTCACACTCACTGGCGGTTTTTTTCACTTTCCTTGCTGTGACCCTGGCATCGCCGATCTGTTCCGAAAGATCCCTTAGCCTCATCTCCCCCTCGCGGGAAAACCCGGGGTTGGTTGCTTCAATCATCAGCTCGTGGCTTGGCATTTTTTCACTTCTTTTCCTGAGGGTGATAAATGTCACCAACAGTGCCCAGCAGACGATAACCGACCCTGACCTCTGGAAAAGCGCCTGGTCCCCGTCGCGGATCATGTCTGAAAGCAGCGAGGCCGCGACGGTTGTGGCGGTTGCCAGGGTACTGATGATAAAAGTGCTGTTCCACTTTTTGTTGCGTTCCCACCAGTTAAGCTGGAGACAGGCAGAATCAGCAGCATCCCGGCGCAACGGGTGGTTTTCTGGCCTGAAGGTGTGCATGTTGATAATGTATGCGTCCCGATTATCCTGCGGGAAAGAAAATGATCGGCCGGGTGCGGTCTGCGGAGTTTGATGCACACCACTGTTATAGGCAGTCATCCCTGTCTGGGTTGAGGTGAGGCTGGACAGTGAGGAAGCACTCCCTGTGGATGTACAGGCCCGGTCAGCCATCACCTGGTATGGGGCTACAGTGTCATCCTCTATTCGGAACGTTGACACGCTGATCGGTTCGCGAAGCTCTCTGGCCGTTCTGCCATGGAACAGGGAATATTTAAGGTCTGGTGCTTTTTTTGCCTGATACAAACGTTCTTCAAAGTGGCCGATGTTTATATCATTTGCTGACGCAGGCCTTCCGATCGGTGTACTCATAATAACCCTATAAGTCGCTGAACTGATGAGAGACCCACTTATTGTAATTGTTGGTTGATATCTGGCTTTCAGTTAAGCTGTTTTTTTACGCGGCCAGCTCTCCATTATCAAAAACTATCATCTCTCCCGGCTGAATAGGGTGCCAGGTCTCATCAATGGTTAACGGGTCAGTGGCTATTATAGAAACAATGTCGTTTTCTGTCGTCTCGTTGGCAAAATCCACAGTGATGTCGGCATCTTTGAGACTGGCCTGATCAAACGGCGCCCTGCGAGTTATCCAGTTTAACCGGGTACTGCAGTAGCAATAAAGGTAACGGGAGTCTGTCAGCAACATATTAAATACGCCCAGCTCACGCAGTTCGCCGCAGAGCTTCTGGATAAAGCGTTGAACAGTACTCATCCTTTTGGGTGGTTTCGGGAAACGCCCGCGTACCTGGTCCATGATCCAGCAAAAAGCGTATTCACTGTCCGTGGTGCCCACTGGGAAGTATTGTTTTAAAGGGAATTTTTTGATGCCTTTTAACTGGCCATTGTGAGCAAAGGTCCAGTATTTGCCCCAGAGTTCCCGGGTAAACGGGTGAGTGTTTTCCAGCGCAATTCTTCCTGCATTTGCCTGCCGTATATGACTGATCACAATATGGCTTTTGATCGGGTAGCGACAGACCAGGTTGGCAATTTCAGAATCACAGCTCGGGTTGGGATCACGAAACTCACGCAACCCTTTTCCTTCATAGAACGCGATTCCCCAGCCATCGCTGTGGGGGCCGGTTTTGCCGCCACGCTGCATCAGGCCACTGAAGCTGAACACAATATCCGTAGGGGTGTTGGCACTCATGCCAAGAAGTTCACACATTAGTTGATAAATCGCGGTTAAGTTCAGGGTTTCTGGTTAGAAGCAGGACTCAGGGCGGGTTCCTTGCGTTGACGTTGAGCGTGGTTTGTCCTTTTGTCAGGAACTGCTTTTTTCGCCTTGCTGACCGGTAATAACACGCCTGCAATCGCTGCAACACCGGCGGCAATTGCCACAGTCCGACCCGTTCGCCAAATGGCGTCAACGCCCAGGCTAAGGCCATCATAAAGACTGATAAGGAAGGCCGGGCCAAGATAGCTCTGGTCGGGGTGAACAGTACCGGGCAGGAAAAACAGTACAGCAAAAACCAGCATCAGAGGCCGCTTAAGCCGCGGATGCCAATTACCAACAATAAACCACAGGCTCAGCAGGCAGCCGAAGGCTCCTGCCAGGTAAACTGCCCAGCCCCAAAAATACTGCAATTCCGTCATTGACACTCCAACAACCGCCATTGAACCAATGGCGGTTAATGTTATTTACCGCCTTCCTTTGGTGTTGTCAGGAGGTAGCGCTGGTATGACCAGCCAAAATAAAACGATCGTATTAACTAAATAACCGACAAGGGTGCATTTTGCATCAATTGACCACCCTGTGAAAACAGCCACTGGTGATAAAATGAAATTTAATAACCAAAGACCGAAAGAGGGTTGAAATCTCAACGACTGCCCATATCTCCTGACTATCAAAATACTCAATGTGTTGATTAACCGGGATTGAGGTTCTAATGGCAGTCGAAACGAAAAAAGAGACTCTGGGTTTTCAGACTGAGGTGAAACAGCTTCTGCACCTGATGATTCACTCTCTCTACTCTAACCGTGAGATTTTTTTACGGGAGCTGATTTCCAACGCTTCCGATGCCGCAGACAAGCTGCGTTACGAGGCACTCCATAACAGCGCGTTGCTGGAAAGTGACCCAAACCTTGAAATCAGGGTAGATTTCGATAAGGAAGCCAAAACCGTAACGGTCGCTGATAACGGTATTGGCATGAATCGTGAAGATGTGATTGCCCATCTGGGTACCATTGCCAAATCCGGTACTGCGGATTTCCTGAAAACACTGACGGGGGACCAGAAGAAAGATTCCCAGCTGATCGGCCAGTTTGGTGTCGGTTTCTATTCTGCATTTATCGTTGCTGACAAGGTCACCGTTGAAACCCGCAAGGCAGACACAGAAGAGGCTGTGCGCTGGGAGTCTGACGGCTCCGGTGAGTTTACCGTTGAGCCAATAACAAAGGACAAGCGGGGTACCACCATTATTCTGCACCTGAAGCCTGAAGCTGAAGAGTTTGCTGATGGCTGGCGCCTGCGTAATATCATCCGCAAATACTCTGACCATATCTCCATGCCAATCCTGATGCGCAAGGAAGTGATGCCGACGGCAGAGGAAGAAGAAAAAGAAGAGAAAGAAGAAAAAGCGCCTGAGTGGGAAACGGTGAATACGGCGAAAGCCCTGTGGACCCGCTCCCGCAGCGACATCACGGATGATGAGTATAAAGAGTTTTACAAACACATCAGTCATGACCATACCGACCCGCTGAAGTGGAGCCATAACCGGGTAGAAGGCAAACTGGAATACAACAGCCTGCTTTATATTCCAGCGAGGGCACCATTTGACCTGTATAACCGTGATATGCAGAAAGGGCTGAAACTCTATGTTCAGCGTGTCTTTATCATGGATCAGGCGGATGAATTCCTGCCCATGTACCTGCGTTTTATCAAGGGTGTGATTGACTCTAATGATCTTTCACTGAACGTTTCCCGAGAAATACTGCAGAAAGATCCGGCAGTAGACAGCATGAAAACCGCGCTCACCAAACGTGTGCTGGATATGCTGGAGAAACTGGCCAGGAAAGAGCCTGAACAATACGCCAGTTTCTGGAAAGAGTTTGGCCAGGTGCTCAAGGAAGGGCCAGCAGAAGATTATGCCAACCGTGAGCGTATCGCCAAACTGCTGCGTTTCTCATCCACTGAGAGCCAGGGGCCTGAGCAGGATCAATCCCTAGAAGGCTACGTTTCCCGAATGAAAGAAGGTCAGGACAAGATCTACTACATTGCCGCAGAGACGCCTAAAGCGGCGGCCAACAGCCCCCATCTGGAGGTGTTCCGCAAGAAAGGGCTGGAAGTTCTGTTGCTTTCTGACCGCGTCGATGAGTGGCTGATGTCGCACCTGTTCGAGTTTGACGGCAAATCATTCGTGGATATTGGCCGTGGCGATCTCGACCTCGGCAAGCTGGACTCCGAAGAAGAGAAGCAGGCTCAGGAAGAGGCGGCCAAAGAGAATGAAGATCTGGTCAAGCGCATCAAGGATGTGCTGGGTGCTGATGTCGAAGCGGTTCGGGTGACTCACCGTCTGACGGACTCTCCAGCCTGCCTGGTGGTTGGGCAGCACGACATGGGGCTGCAGATGCGGCGCATCATGGAAGCGGCAGGCCAGAGCATGCCGGAATCCAAACCGATCTTTGAGATTAACCCGGAACACCCATTGATTGACCGACTGGATAAAGAAGTGGACGAAGATCGTTTTGCCGATCTCACCCGTGTGGTATTTGATCAGGCCAGTCTGGCGGCGGGTGGTCAACTGGACGATCCGGCGGCTTATGTCAAGCGTCTTAACAAACTGTTGCTGGAAATGGCTGACTGAAGCCGACTTAAGATGGTGGGTTAACCAGCAAAGAGGCGAAGCCGTGGCTTTGCCTCTTTGCTACCTGATTACCCTGTCTGCATTTGCAAGATTTCAAAAACTCCTCTCAGTCCTCTTTAGCCTGATATTTTTGATCATATCCAGCGTCATCCTAAATCGTGGGGCAGTGGATGATTCAGATCTTTTTAACCCTTGTTCAGATTCAGATGCCGGTTTCCCATCATTGTTTTTCACCTTCTTACCCGATAAAACAGCAGGAAGGGGTGGTGGTGGAGGAATCATGCCCGGAGCGACATAAACAGCTTCAATTTTCACAGGAGCTACCCTGGCAGGTTCGACTGACTGAGATTCCAGCTCCCGTGGTTCGGTGACCAGGACCGTCTCTGTTCTTTCGGTTTCTTTCCTGCGTTTTTTCAGCCTATCAAACAATGCTTTCATATGGTCACTATTCACTATTTTTTTGCCTTTTTTCTCCACTTCATTTTGATTGGCATGGATATTCTGTTTGATTTGCGCCCAAGTGTCTGTTTGTATCTTTATCGGCGGTGGTGGCGGCGCAGCGGGTGGGCCAGCTGGTTTTTGAACAGCCACTGCGATACTTTGCATACTCAAGGGGATTCGGGAATCATCGCCGGATATAGTGATATCTGAACTGCAAGGCATATGAGTATTCTCTGCAGAACCAGTGACTTTATGACTCTTGAAACTACCTTCATCAAGATTTCTAATTTTTTTATTTTCTGATTGATCCGTAATATGTAAAGCCTGCTTAATTTTTGATGCAATCTTCATGGCTACTTCTCCCTGACAGCGTTAATTTCCAATTAATATAATTATTGTTGCTTTTAATGTTTTTTATAAATAAGACTTTTGGCTATGAGGCTGGCTTGTCCTGCGGGTTAAGCGGCAAAAAGACGAAGTCATGACTTCGCCTTTTTGCTATCAGGCAGATGATCCTGTTCAGGATGCCATATTGATAATTTTGATGGGTTGTGCCCTGGCGTACACCGCCAGGCCACCCAATGATGTTTCACGGTATTTGGCCTGAAGATCCAGCCCGGTCCGGTACATGGTTTCAATGCAGCTATCCAGGGAGACCGCATGGTCACCATCGCCGCGCATGGCCAGACGGGCCGCAGTAATCGCCTTGATGGCAGCCATGCCATTGCGTTCAATGCAGGGGATCTGCACTAATCCTGCGATGGGGTCGCAGGTCATGCCCAGATGATGTTCCATGCCGATTTCGGCGGCATTTTCCACCTGTTCCATGGTTGCGCCCTGAACAGCAGCCAGCGCCGCGGCGGCCATTGAGCATGCAGAGCCTACTTCAGCCTGGCAGCCCGCTTCAGCACCGGAAATCGACGCATTCATCTTGATCAGCGAGCCAATGGCGGAATTGCAGTATTTTTGG
>NZ_JAHHPP010000374.1 GCF_024606265.1 Endozoicomonas sp. SESOKO1 | reverse complement strand
GTTTATCCATAAAGAGACCGAAGAGCTGCATCCGGATACTCAGGCACTGATTGAACAAGTTGCGCTGAAAGTTGAACAGGAAGGGATGGACGCCTGGTTTGATCTGGAACCTGCTGACATGCTTTCTGCCGAAGATGCTGAGCAATATGTGAAAGTCACCGATACCCTGGATGTCTGGTTTGATTCCGGCGTCACTCACTATTCGGTTATTGAGCGACGTGAAGCGCTGCAATTCCCTGCAGACCTCTATCTGGAAGGCTCTGACCAGCACCGTGGCTGGTTCCAGTCTTCCCTGAAAACCAGTATTGCCATGAACGGCGTGCCTCCCTACAAAGGCCTGCTGACCCACGGCTTCACCGTGGATGCCAATGGCCGGAAGATGTCCAAGTCCCTGGGGAATGTGATTGCCCCCCAGAAGGTCTTCAAGTCACTGGGTGCTGATATCCTGCGTCTCTGGGTTTCTGCGACAGATTACACCTCAGAAATGACCGTTTCTGATGATATCCTCAAGCGCACGGCAGACAGCTATCGTCGTATTCGAAATACCGCGCGCTTCCTGTTGTCCAACCTCACCGGTTTCAACCCACAAACCGATGCGGTTGCCTGGGAGGATATGCTGTCACTGGATAAGTGGGCTGTGGACCGTACCCTGAGACTGCAAAATGAAGTGGTGGACGCCTACAACAGCTACAACTTCCTTTCGGTCTACCAGAAAGTTCATAATTTCTGCTCACTGGATCTGGGTGGTTTCTATCTGGATATCATCAAGGACCGTCAGTACACCACTGCACAGGACAGTCTGGCCCGTCGCAGCTGTCAAACCGCGATGTATCATATCATCGAGGCCTTCGTCCGCTGGATGGCCCCCGTCACCAGCTTTACCGCCGACGAAATCTGGGAAGCGATGCCTGGCCAGCGTAGTGCATCGGTTTTCCTGGAAACCTGGTACGAAGGGCTGAACAGTCTGGAAGGTGATGAGCTGGGTGGGGAGTTCTGGAATACCATTCTGGAGGTGAAGACAGCGGTGAACAAAGCCCTCGAAGATGCCCGTGTGGCAGGAGCCATCGGTGGTTCCCTGGAGGCGGAAGTGACCCTGTTTGCCGATGCAGCACTAACCGGAAAACTGAACCGCCTGGGTAATGA
>NZ_JAHHPP010000373.1 GCF_024606265.1 Endozoicomonas sp. SESOKO1 | reverse complement strand
GCGCACCACAATGGGGTTGTGGGGGTCGGAGGTTCAAATCCTCTCGCTCCGACCAGATTTTATTTACCTGCCTTTCAGATATACCCACTTCCTGTTTTTACCAAAATCTTCAAACCTCCGGTCAGATTTCAACTTTTTTACGCCCTGCCAGGGCATGAGCCAGGGTACCACCATCGACAAACTCAAGCTCACCACCCAGGGGAACACCGTGAGCAATCCGCGTGGCCGTCACACCGAGAGATTTCAGCTCTTCGGCAATATAGTGGGCAGTGGCTTCGCCTTCTACCGTAGGATTGGTGGCCAGAATAACCTCTTCCACCTGATTATCAGTCACCGTTTTCAGCAGGTGTTCAATACCAATATCTTCCGGCCCGATTCCATCAATAGGCGACAAATGCCCCATCAAGACAAAGTAACGCCCTGAAAACCCACCGGCCTGCTCAAAAGCCATAACATCCGAAGGATTCTCGACAATGCACAACAGTTTTTCATCTCTGCCGGGATTAGCACAGATCTGACAGACAGGCTCCTCCGTCAGGGTACGACAATGCCCGCAACGCCCAACCCCCTCGGCAGCCTGCCTGAGAGCAGCAGACAAGCGCACAGCCCCGTCTCGATCCCTCTCCAGCAGGTGCAATGCCATTCTCTGGGCCGAACGCGGCCCCACGCCTGGCAGACAACGCAATGAGTCCATCAATTCCCTGATCATGGGGCTGAACATAAACAAAACCTGATTAAAAATGATAACGCTACCCGACACCCATTATTTCCAGTAACCAGAGTGCCGGGCATAAAAAGCTTAGAATGGTAATTTCATACCGGCTGGAAGACCAAGTCCTGAGGTAAGCTCACCCATTTTTTCCTTGTTGTTTTCTTCTACTTTACGAACAGCATCATTAATAGCCGCAGCCACCAGATCTTCCAACATCTCCTTGTCCTCTGCAAAAAGACTTGGATCAATTTCCACCTTACGGACATCATAACGACCGGTCATGATCACCTTAACCAGCCCGGCACCGGCTTCGCCAGTGACTACTGCATTGGCCAACTCCTCCTGGAGTTTCTCCATATCTTCCTGCATTTTTTGGGCCTGCTTCATCAGATTGCCCATGCCACCTTTAAACATATTGACCTCTGCACAAAAAACACCCGGAAAGAATCACCGGACTTCACCGATAACCCCTCCCCGGCTTTCTACTTAATGATATTTCCTACTGGCTGAATCGAGTCATCCAGCACCGTGGCAGAAAAGGTCTCAACCAACCCCTTTACCCTGGCATCTGAATAGATACTCTCTCTCGCTTCCCGGAGGCGCTCGGAAATTTTCCGTTCACGCCAGGCTGCGGGAGTTTCATTAACAATACGACCAGTGTCAATTAACAGTTTAACGGACTGTTCAAAATAATCACACAACGCCTTTTCCATACGCTGACGATGAGTATCGTTGTAGAGCGTGCTGCGCTCTTCATCAAGTCGCAACCGTACAGTACCGTGCTCACTCTCGGCAAGCTCACAATGGGAACCAATGGTTCCGGTCACCCCGCCCAGGGGAAGGCCGCGGAAAACCTGGACCCAGGTTACCGCATCCATCTGCATGAATGGCACCCGGTCTTCTTTTGCAGGTAATTCCACCACCGCCCTGACCGGCGCTTCAGGTGCAACACTGCCGGGTTCAGCAGTTGCCTGCAGACTCAGAGACTGATCAGCCGGGTTATCCGCAACATTGACAGCTTCCGGATGATTGGCTCCGGAAGTCCAGTGTGCCTGCATATCATCCAGTGAAGGAGCCGTATCATGCTCATCATAAACTGGCGGCTCAGAGACATCCTGACCATAAGCGGACAGTGGTACGAGCTCCGAGGACGGCGGATTCCCTTTGCTGACCACAGCCTGAGCGGATATTTCCAACGATGTGGCCTTTGATGGCTCATCAGCAATTACCGGAGGCTCAAAGATTTCCCTGTGGCCACTGGTCTGGACTGGCGGGTTTTCACGCTCAACACTTTCACCAACAACCTCTGGAGCATCTGCTTGTTGAGTAACAGGCTCAGGCTCCGGATCAGAGGCACCTTCCTCATCGGAGGTGCTGTTGTGAGATGAAGAGCCTTTAGCTGATGAAGAGCCTTTAGCTGATGAAGAGCCTTTAGCTGATGAAGAGCCTTCAGCTGATGAAGAGCCTTCAGCTGATGAAGAGCCTTCAGCTGATGAAGATGTGATATTACTTGCCGGCAGCGCTGCAACCGTCGGCACATCGTGTCTTACACCAGAAATATCAAGCGGCCTCTCAGCCGCTGGCGCGCCATCGGGCCTGAATGCCAACATACGCAGCAAGGCCATTTCAAAGCCGCCACGGGGATCCGGAGCAAGGGGAAGATCTTTCTTGCCCACAAGGCCAATCTGGTAATAAAGCTGAACATCCTCGGCCGTCATTGATGATGCCAGCTCTATAACCTGTTCGCGATCGCCCTGACTGTTATCAACGGCATCGGGTACAGCCTGCGCAATAGCCACCCGGTGTAACAGGGACAGCATGTCATCCAGCACCGCCAGATAATCCGGTGAATGCTCCGCCAGAGAGGAAACAGATCCCAGAATATGAGCCGCGTTGGCCGTCGACAGGGCCATCACCATCTTCATCACCTGCCCCTGGTCGATGGTACCCAGCATCGCCCCTACTTCAGCTTCACTTACTCGACCATTGCCAAAAGCAATGGCCTGATCGGTCAAACTCAGGGCATCACGCATACTGCCATCAGCAGCACGGGCCAGTTGCCACAGGGCCGCCACATCACAGGGTATTTGCTCTTCGCCCAGGATATTTTCCAGATGACCGACAATTCGCTCCGGTGTCATATTCTTCAGGCTGAACTGAAGACAGCGGGATAAAATCGTCACCGGTAACTTATGCGGATCAGTGGTTGCCAGCAGGAATTTCACATGGGGAGGCGGCTCTTCCAGCGTTTTCAACAACGCGTTAAAACTGTGGGCCGAGAGCATGTGTACCTCATCGATCAGGTACACCTTATAGCGTCCACGGGTTGGTGCGTACTGGACATTATCCAACAGCTCCCGGGTATCCTCTACCTTGGTTCTGGAGGCGGCATCCACTTCAATCAGGTCAACAAACCGACCATCATCAATCTCTCTACAGGCTGAACACTGGCCACAGGGAGTCGAGCTGACACCCTGTTCACAATTCAGACACTTGGCAAAAATACGGGCAATGGTGGTCTTACCGACACCCCGGGTACCGGTAAACAGGTAGGCATGATGAAGACGATCCTGATCCAGGGCGTTTACCAGCGCCTGAAGAACATGAGACTGTCCTACCAGTTCTTTGAAAGAACGGGGTCGCCATTTGCGTGCAAGAACCTGATAGCTCATTGAGTAGCGTTAATACCTGATGACAGAATGAAAGAGTATCTATGCTAACCAAGAAGCCCGGGAATTGCACGATCCTGAAGCGTTTGGACTTTACATGGAAAAGAGTTTGGGAAAGAAAAAACGGAGAACCCGAAAAAATGGAGGCAAACCCTACCAGCCACACCCCGGCACATAATGTCACTACTACCGTTGCTCCCTTCCGGGCCTGGCGGGGTTCGTAGCTGATTATTGCGAGGGGACCGGCAAGGTCCACCATAGACACCGGAACATCGCGTCCCGATGCAGCGCATTCTCCATAAAACCCGACCTGGCGTCAACTGCCAGCGTATACAGGCCATCATTTTATTCAGAACCGGCCCGGTGTTTTTCACGATAGTGAGCCCTGTACCAGAGAAAACCACAGGAATATTGGCCAGCAAAATAGCCAGAGAGATCAACCACGGGGTGCGAAACCGTAGTGCCAGCATCAGTGAAAGCAGCTGGGTCTTATCACCGATTTCAGCGAGAAATACCACCAGCGTGGAAAGGGAAAACGTTTCCATAACAAGTATCAGGCAGCACTGAGTTGATAGCCAAAGGTTTTCTTTAACCGTGCAATATAGTCCTCATCACGGCATAAAGTCTTGCCCGGACTGTCTGACAGCTTGGCAACCGGCGCCCCATTCAGCTCCGTTAATTTCAGAACAATATTGGGCGCACTAAAGCCCATATCGTTAGTGAGATAGGTACCAATCCCAAAACTGACATTAATTTTTCCAGCAAACCATTGGTGAATGGCCAACGCCTTATCAAAATTCAACTTATCACTGAACACCAGGCTTTTGGTACGTGGATCAATACCCAGTCGGCGATAATGATCAATCGCCAATTCTCCCCAGACAAAAGGGTCACCAGAATCATGCCGCATACCCTGGTAAGCCCTGGCCAGCCCAACATCAAAGTCCTTCAGAAACGCGTCCATACTGATCGTATCAGTGAGTGCAATACCGAGCTGCCCCTTATATTCATCCAGCCATACCTTTAATGCATCTTTCTGGCTGGTCCGCAGGCTATTACCCAAAACCTGGTGGGATTGCAACCACTCATGAGCCATGGTTCCGATCGGTTTCAATCCAAGCGTTCTCGCCAGATTCAGGTTACTGGTACCCATAAAATTACCTGGCAACCGGTGCTTCAGGCTTTCCACTACATGGTAATGCCAGTCCCTTGAGAACCGTCGGCGTGTTCCAAAGTCGGCCAGGGTAAATCCACTATTATCTGGCAGCTGATTCAGCTTCTCATCAAGACGGTGCCGACCCTGGGCAATAACATCATCCTGATTTCCTGAGGCATAAAAGCTATGGCCATGAAGCTCACTGATAATCGACAGCAGAAAAATTTCAAAATGAGTAATTTCACTCCAGAGCCCCTCAACCACCAACGACAAGTGACCATTACTCTGCTCAACGGTAACGGCATGGGGGTCAAGCCGGAAATCCTCAAGATACTCGATAAAATCATCGGCAATGAATGGCAGGGTGGACAGCCATTCAAGCTCTTCGGGCCCCAGGCGCAGCTCACCCAGAAATTCACACTGCCTTTTCAGTTGTTTTTTCGATATGGCCAACGGGCTGTCAGTCCGGCAATAAAATTCCATGCGAGCCCAGGCATCTGGATAGCGATGCACCATTGACTGCTGCATGGTGTATTTATAAAGGTCTGTGTCGAGAAGGGTCGGTATAATCGGGCTATCCATACTTCTTTCCTTCAGGTAGCACTGGCATCACTGACCGTATCAGCAACGACCAGCTCGCTGGCACTTTCTATCAAAATAACCCCGGCGGCATTCAGTTCTGCAATAGCGTCAGTTATTGACGACTCAGCCAGCCCCCGGGAAGCGGCACGATTGACATACACCTGAAAACCAGCCCGATGCAGTTGCAATGCCGTGGTTTTTACACAGAAATCAAGCGCCAGACCACCAACCAATACGGTGGTAATGCCGTTGATCTGTAAAAATTCAATAACACCTGTACTCAGACTCTCTGCCAGGTCATGAAAACAGGCACCATAAGGATGAATATCGGTCTCTATGCCCTTCCAGACAAAATAATCATAATCGGTAACGTCGGGAAGCCCACTCACCAGCTCAAAACCTTTTGTCCCGGGTACCGCATGTCGATTCCAGCGCAGGTCAACATTTTTATGGCCGGTTACCGGTGCCAACTGCGGATGCTCTTTCCCGGCCACCCATACCGCATTGGCCGGATGAGCATCCTTGGAGCCCACACGAACACCAGCCAACCGAGCCTGGCGATTTAACTCAGAAGCGATTTGATGTCCATCCGGCACCGGTAACTCATCAGGACATAACGGGGTGAAACACTTCTGGGGATCCACATCAAAAGCGGCAATGGTCTCCCTCGACCCAATGGAATACATTATTTTTCACCGTGACAAAAGGAATCTGGTTCACTAACATAGTGAATTATGTTCCATAACCTGTCAACCAGAGCATTTTCAATAAGGACCCGGCAATGAGCCCTCCGCCGATTAAGCGCCATCAGCCAATAAAGAGCCATCAGCCAATAAAGAGCCTGAACACGGCACTTATCTCTGTCGATCTGGTTGCGTTTCAGCTCGGCGAAAACAACAGGCTGCAGGTACTTGCCCACCAGTCGCCGGAAAATACTCCCCCTCAACTCCCGGCGGGTAGAATAGAACCTGAGCGTGATCACTGTCTGGAAGACACCGCCAAACGACAACTGGGCAGGCTAACTGCAAACCCTGCCACTTATTTTGAGCAGGTAATTACTATTGGTGACAACCAACGAGACTCCAGAGGCTGGTCTTTAACTGTCGTTTACTACGTACTGCTTCGCCCGGGCAATGAGCAGTCATTACAAACCGGAGCGGTATGGATTGATATTGTGAATGGTCAACCTGCAATTACGCTGGCCTATGATCACAACCAACTGGTTATGGAAGCGATGGACAGACTGAAAAATAAAATACAGTACAGCGCGCTACCTGTTTATCTGCTGCCAACTGAGTTCACGTTATCAGATATCCAAAATGTCTTTTCAGTTATTCTCGACAAAGCACCGCCCATGCGCTCTATCCGTAACCGATTCCTTAACTGCGATCTTCTTGAGGATACTGGTAAAAAGCGCTATGGAAGCAACCGACCCGCTACGCTTTACCAGACAAACCGACAGTCGGAAACCTGGTTATTTGACAGACTCTATTTAACAACTAAAGTTTGAACCATTAATTGAAATCATTCGTCTTGTGACAATTCACAGGAATAATTAAATAGAAGATTAAAAAGGACAATTAAAAAGGATAATTAAAAAATGTTCTTTAATCGACAAGCAATAGGAATAACAATTTGAATTATCCTTCCAAATCAATTCAGCTAAAGTTTTCCTAGTGAATACATGTCGTATTTAAAATATAAGATTCAAATATCCACTGATACCAAGAGAGCAACATTCAGAGATGCATGTCAATACGCTTCAACCCGGTATAGCCACCAATACTGTCATCGTGCAACCAATTGCCAATTATCCATCATCGGTAAATCCAGCAACATGGCGGCACAGAGAAGTAGCACTCTCAGGCCATCCAGCAGAACAACACGTTAATTTCACAAAGGTGTCTCCCCCCCCCTCATCAGGCCGTTTATTACCCTGCACCACTACAAGTTGCAACACTGTCGAGGATATCTGCGCAAAGTGACACTTACCCCATTGCCGGTGCATCACCCCATCCGGAAATTACCGTCTTATTCCCCGCGCAAGAGTCAGGCCTGCACTTTAGCCAACCCACTGCTTATCCCACTTTTTCAGGCTTCTGGCCCGATCAGGTGAACCTGAATCCATACTACTGCCCTGAACAGGCAATTCCAGACACTCCCACTGAATTCCTGCCCCTGGACCCAATAGAATTAACATCTGAAAAAGAATCAGAAGTCCTGGAAATTTTGACACTCGTCATCAGTAATGGTGGAAAGATCCTGACGGCAACAATTGATGGTATTGCAAAAAATCCAAGGTTTGGTACTGCCATTATTCAACTGGGACGTTTTAATCTGAAGGCTGGTCTGCGCTGTTCATCACCATTGTCAAGCAACAGCCTGATCTCGTCACCAATACAGGGCAGGCTATGCTTTTCATCAAAAAAATGCCTTACTCAATACTTATACAGACAGCCTGTCGGCTGCTTTTATTCTAAATACCAGCAACGAGAGCCTGTCAGAAGAATCCCTTTATTCCTGAGATGTGATGAAGTGGAGTTATCATCATCTACTCAGCCGACGATATCTCACGACACCATCGAACCATTAGATGCAGAGCAGTTAATACCAAAAATCAGGGATCACCTGAAATCCCTGAATGAGAAAATCGTCAATGCCAGAATTGTATTCTTTGACGCCAAGCAGATTGGCGGAATAGCCTGTCATCAAGATCCGACATCTGGTTATCACACCTACTTTATGTTCAAGACACCTTCAGCGTATAAGTCAATTCCAGCATCCACACTTAAGAGATATTTTAACAATCTGAGAGCTACCATAACACATTCCATGAGTGACACTGAATTATCTGATTACGTTGCATCGTTGGGTGTAGACAGCTTTCTTAATCAAAATGTTCACAGAAAGGGAACTATACATATATTTTCTCACACGACCACTTTTTTAACAGGTGATTAAGCCGGGAGTAGTAATTCAGACAATGTTATTCATTGCATTCAATTTTAAAAACATGAAGTTGAAAAAAGAGCAAATCATCACAAAACATAATCGTTTGAGTTCTTGAACAGCGGGTTTTCAATAGATTTCAATAACAATCCCGGACTGATAAGACATCCCATTGCTTATCCATCTATCTAACGCACTTAATCAGGCAAAGAGACTTACAATGAACAACAATCCATATAAACCAACCTCCACTGCACAAGGGTACCTTCAGCACAGTGTGCCAGTGACACCACAACTGACTTCCCGTCAACGACAGCCTTCCTTTGCAGGAATGCCCAATTGGCAGGGTCGGGATATAAGGCATGCAGCTCATCTGGCACAGCTACTTCAGTCACCATACTTTCCAGGCCAACAGGGGCGATCGTTAATGCCTCATTTCAACCCCAACCTCACAGGTATTGACCGAGCTACCATTGCCGCTGTGCAACCACATATGAGACTAACCAGAAAGCCCGCACACGCCCATACCCCAGGACTTCACACCCCGGCACACCACAACTCTTCAGCAATAAGCCATGCCAATATTCCACCCAGGACTACGGAACATAACCCAGAGCAGGCAAAAAGAAGTTCCTCGCAGAGTTTTTATCAAAAATCCATTTCGAATAATCCCCGACCTTCACAACAAGATACTGAATATACTTCACACACATCACCCACCAATAGTGTCAGTGAATCAACCGAAGGTTCTGAAACATCCACAATAAAAGACGGTGAATTATTAGATGATGCATTCGTCAGCAGTTCAGTTGACAGCCATACCAGCCTGCAAACTGGTGCTCAAAGACAAACACTCACGGCCGATTTATTGCCGACAAGCCTTTCCCATGAAAATGATATGGGGATGTTTCCCTCTAACAACCCGCTGCTGGCAGCGGCTTTTCATTTATTGTCACCGCAAAATCAACACTACAAGCAGCCCTTGCTGCCTACTCCGGAACCTATATATCAGCAGCCCTATGGCTGGATGCCTTTCCAGAACATGCGGAGTTCAGAGGTAATACAATTTTTAAATCAATATCATAACCAACGGGTATGTGGAGAAATTATTTTTGTTACAGATTATAAATCCGGAGGACTTGGCTACGCTCATCTTTACCCACTGGACATCAAATTCCGTATTAAGTTTCCCGAAGCATTTCGAGCACTGACCAAAGAACAAATTATGAACATGGGGGTAGAAGGATATTTACTATTTAATCAGAGAAAATTAGGACAATATGTTAAACAACACAGTGAAGGAGCTTTTTACAACTCAAGCCTTCAGAAGGCGAAGCACGCGAGAGACATTCCCATCTGTTTACATGCTACTGCCTTGATTGATGATTTCAATAGAAGAATAACCCCGGAATCCCAACATATACTGACTCATATTCAATCACTTTTCGAACAGTCGGTAACCGCAGATATCATCGTATTTTTTGACAAGCATCAGGGAGGTATTGCCCGCCACTGTGATGAAACAACGGGCATCAGTACACGCTTTCTCTTCAGACTACCCAATCAACTGCTCAAAAATGTCCCGATAAAGGAACTGACCAACAAGTATACAAAATTGCAGGCTCAAATAAATCCAGTCGATGATGAAGCTCTAAAAAGCTATGTTTTAGGGGTAGGGTCTAAAACCTTTATCAGGGACCTGGCGATAAACAGAATAATACTGCGCTCAAGAGAGGTTACCTTGCTTCCAGCAGACGAGGGCTGACAGCAACAAGCTGCCAGCCGTACAAGGTAGATTAACGTTCAATCCTCCAGGTTGTGCCTTCTCTGCTGTCCTGAAGGATGACTCCCCGTGCAGCAAGCTCATCACGAATACGGTCCGCTTCTGCAAAGTCACGATTTCTTTTGGCATCGTTGCGTTGCTGGATCATTGTTTCAATGATGGCCTCATCTACATCCGCACCAGACTTCAGGAATGCTTCCGGGTTCCGCTGCAGAATACCAAGAACCCCCCCAAGTTTAACCAGCAGCGCGGCCAGTGGCAGCGCTGCAGATTCATCCTGGCTGCGAACAGTATTGAGGTGACGTACCAGCTCAAACAATACGGCAAGCCCTTCTGCGGTATTGAAGTCATCGTCCATAACCTTGAAGAAACGCTGCTCAAACTCATTATTTTCCGGTGCAGACACACCTTCGAGATCAAGTCCCTTCAGTGCAGTATAAAGACGCTCAAGGCGCACACCCGCTTCTTTCAGACTCTCTTCCGAATAATTAATCGGACTCCGGTAGTGGCTGGAGATCATAAAGTAGCGAACCACTTCTTCATCGTACTTATCCAGCACTTCACGAATGGTGAAGAAGTTGCCAAGGCTCTTGGACATTTTCACATTATCGATACGGATAGCACCGGAATGCATCCAGGTGTTCACAAACCTGGCACCGTTACACGCTTCGCTCTGGGCAATCTCATTCTCATGATGGGGGAATTTCAGGTCAGAACCGCCCCCATGAATATCAAAGGTATCACCCAGACAGCATTTACCCATAACAGAGCACTCAATATGCCAGCCGGGACGACCTTCACCCCAGGGCGACGACCAGCTGGGCTCACCCGGTTTGGCTGCCTTCCACAAAACGAAATCCAGCGGATCTTCTTTTTGCTCTTCCACCTCAATTCGGGCACCCGCTTCCAGCTCCTCAATAATTTTGCCGGAAAGCTTGCCATAATCCGCAAACTTATGAACACGGTAATAAACATCGCCATTACCCGGTGCGTAGGCAAATCCCTTATCGATCAGCTGCTCAATCATTTCAACCATGCCGGGCACAAATTCGGTTGCCTTTGGCTCATGGTTCGGTGGCAGGTTACCCAATCGCTGGAAGTCTTCCTGCATGGCGGCGATCATACGACCGGTGAGGGCCATGAAATCCTCACCGTTTTCTGCCGCCCGACGAATTATCTTGTCATCGACATCGGTGATATTGCGAACATAAGTCAGGTCATAACCACGGGCACGCAGATAACGAGCCACCACATCGAAAGCCGTTACCGTACGGGCATGGCCAATATGACAATAATCGTAGACCGTCATACCACAGACATACATACGCACATGGTTGCCATCCAGCGGGGTAAAAGGCTCTTTCTTACGGGTCAGGCTGTTATAAATCTGCAGCACTTTATCGGTATCCTTTCTGTGATTGTCAATCAAGATCCATTCAGGCTTTATTGGCCCAGGTATCTTTCAAGCCGATGGTCAGGTTAAACACCGGATGCTCTGGCGAATGATCACAGCGGTCGGCCACAAAGTAACCTTCCCGCTCAAACTGGAAGGATTGTTCCGGGGCCGCATTCACCAGCGATGGCTCAACCCATGCCTGTGTTACTGTCAATGACTCAGGATTCACATGACTCAAAAAGTCCGCTTCACCACGATCCGGTGCCGGATGGCTGAACAGACGATCATAAATTCTCAATTCAGCCTGTTTACCGTGGGTCGCCGAAACCCAGTGAATAACACCCCGTGGGCGAATCCCTTCCGGTGGATCTTCACCCACGGTACCTGGCACATAGGAAGCATGTACCTCAATAATATGGCCACTCTCATCACGGATCACTGCTTCTGCCTTAATGACATAGGCACTTCTGAGACGGACATAGTCCCCAATCACCAGACGCTTGAATTTCTTGCGGGATAACGTGGTATCTTCAGTGAAATCTTCCTGATCGATATAGATTTCACGGGTAAATGGCAGGGTTCTCTGACCAAGCTCCGGACGGTTTGGATGTGCTGCCGCCGCCATCTCCTGCACCTCGCCTTCTGGCAGGTTTTGGATCACCAGTTTAAGCGGAGACAGAACCGCCATGGCACGGGCGGCATTGGTGTTCAGGTCATCACGGATGGCATGCTCCAGCATGGACACATCAGCGGTACCATCGGATCGACTGACACCCACCATCTCGGAAAAACGACGAATTGAATTCGGGGTGTAACCACGACGGCGCATGCCGGAGATGGTTGGCATACGGGGATCATCCCACCCGTTCACCACACCTTCATCCACCAGCTTCTTCAACTTGCGCTTGGAAGTCACCGTGTAATTCAGGTTGGTACGAGCGAACTCATACTGCCGGGGTCTGGCCGGAACGGGCAGATTGTCCAGGAACCATTCATAGAGAGGACGATGATCCTGGAACTCCAGGGTGCAGATAGAATGAGTAATATGCTCAATGGCATCTTCCTGACCATGGGCAAAGTCATAGCTGGGGTAAATACACCACTTATCTCCTGTCTGATGGTGAGGCACCTTGCGAATTCGATAGAGAACCGGGTCCCGCATATTCATATTGGGACTCTGCATATCGATTTTAGCCCGCAGGGAAGCCTTGCCTTCCTCATATTCACCGGCCCGCATTTTTTCAAATTCCGCCAGGTTCTGGTCGACAGATTTGTTTCTGTCAGGGCTCTCAATACCGGGCTTATTAAAATCCCCCCGGTTAATGCGCATGGATTCAGCGTCCTGATGATCAACATAGGCCTTGCCTGCACGAATCAGGTGCAGGGCCCAATCATAAAACCGGTCAAAATAACTGGAGGCATAACGAACCTCGCCGGACCACTGGAAGCCCAGCCAGCGGATATCTTCCTGAATGGCATCCACATAGACCTGCTCTTCTTTTTCCGGATTGGTATCGTCAAAACGGAGATTACACTCACCCTGGTACTTTTCTGCCAGACCAAAGTTCAGGCAGATAGAGGTGGCATGGCCAACATGGAGAAAACCGTTCGGTTCTGGGGGAAAACGGGTATGAATACGACTGACCCGGCCTTCTGCCAGGTCTTTTTCAATAATCTGTTCCAGAAAATTTCTGGCTTTTTCGGTAGCAGTCATTGTCACTGATGCATCTATGAGAGGTTACTGGCGAATACGGTTTATACACCTTCGCCATAATCGGCTGAGACTACCATATCTGCAAATTCTGGAAAATAACTCATTGCCCTGCAGATAAAATTTACAGCATAGATTCGGTTTTTACAGACAGATAGGCTATCAGGCAATAATAGATCGTATTGAATATCAGGGTTCGGACCCTGCTTTAACGAATAGGTTTATCGAATAGGTTTTACACTGGTACGAGAAACACCTAGAATCCCTGGTTCCCCTGACTCTCCCAGAGTCCGTGGACGTTGTTTAACACGTTGTTTAACACGTTATTTAAAAAAATGGTGCCCCACATGATGGTCGTATTACACACCAATTTCGGTGATATCAAACTGGATCTGGATGCTGAAAAAGCACCAAAAACCGTTACCAATTTCCTTGAATATATGAAAAGTGGCCATTTTGATGGCACCATTTTCCACCGTGTCATCGATGGTTTTATGATTCAGGGTGGCGGCTTCGAGCCAGGCATGGTGCAAAAGTCAACAAAGATGCCTATCGAAAATGAGGCCGATAACGGTCTGAAGAATGAAACCGGCACTATTGCCATGGCCAGAACCATGGATCCGCATTCTGCCTCTGCCCAGTTCTTTATCAATGTTAAAGACAACCACTTCCTCAACCACAGCGCAAAAACCAGTGATGGCTGGGGTTACTGCGTATTCGGTAAAGTGGTTGAAGGCATGGATATCGTCAACAAGATCAAAGGCGTTAAAACAACTTTCCGTGCTGGCCACCAGGATGTCCCGGTAGATGACGTCGTTATTGAGTCCGCTGAAATCCTTGAACCAGCTGAAGCGCTTGAGACAACGGAAACCGCCTGATGAAGGCGCTGTTTATTTCAGACCTTCACCTGACACCAGAATGCCCGGCTGTTGCCCGGGCATTCTGTCATTATCTGGCCGATCGGGCCCCCCAGGCTGATGCCCTTTATATTCTGGGTGACTTCTTTGAGTACTGGGTTGGGGACGATGCCATGGATGACTTTCAGCATGATATTGCAAAGCGGCTCAGACAGTATACCAACAGCGGCAAGACCCTGTACCTGATGCCCGGCAACCGGGATTTCGCCATCGGGAAAAGCTTCCTGCAAGCAACCGGCGCACAGTGGCTGAAAGACCCGACACTGATAACCATTAATAACCAGAAAATCCTGCTGATGCACGGTGACTCACTATGCACTGAAGACAAGCAGTATCAACGTTACCGAAAAATTATCCGCAACCCCCTGGTTATGGCCCTGCTGCGCATGACCCCCTTGTCTTACCGCAAAAACCTGGGCCGTAAAATCCGGCAAAACAGCAAAGCGGCCAAAATCGGAAAAACGCTGGATATTATGGATGTTACACTCTCCGAAGTTGTTGATACGATGGAGAGATATCAGGTAGACACCTTGATCCACGGCCATACACACCGCCCGGACATCCATGAAGTTGCCCTGAAATATGGGGTCGGCAAACGCTATGTACTGGGTGACTGGACTGATAAAGGCTGGGAGATTCAGCTGGACAGCAGTGGCATAACATTGGACGCATTCCCGATTAAACATCCATGATCCGTGAGTATGTAGCTATCCACATGTAAAGCCTGACAGAGCCAACAAATCCAAAGGCACATGAACAAATGACAGTCATAATTTTTCAACAATTGAACTAATTATCTGCTGATATTGTCTGAAGGGATGAAATTATTCTAAAGACAATTAAGTGGATTTAACTATGATCTCTTGTTACGTCAGGTGCACTCCCGAGTCATCACAACAAATCAATTCACAGGAGTCTCGCCCTTCACTCTCAAAGACTGAAAAGGCCATTAAATATGGTATTTATGGCACTTTTGCGCTTGGTTTAGGCATGGTGACTGTCATGGCCATCGATGAAGTACAATCTCATTTTAATCAACCTGTCAGAGATTTTTATTGTTTTTCTAACATAACAACTGCAACGACATTTAACGCAAAAAATAAATTCTCAAGACTACTTTCGGAAGGACAGTATGGATCCTTATTTACCAGGGCAGTGATAACAGGATCGATCATAGTTGTTTCCAATATTCTTTATAATCTGGGTGAAAGATTGTTCGATTCCCGATTTCCTTTCTCTGATACTGTAAACCAGCCTGCGCACCGTCCATCCGCTGAGGAACTTACTAACATCAACTAGCGAAAAATCAGGGGACACCACTGTGAAATCGGAAAACCGGGTCAGATGATTCAATGGCATCTTGCTCGATCTGGCCAAATACCGCCACCCGATCAGCAACCGATGCCCCATTAATCGCCTCTGCCAATGTCAGATAATCCTGAAAATGCCGACTTTCCGACTTCAATAATGACTGATAAAACTTCTTCAATTCATCATCCAGCCAGGGAGCAAGCGCAGCAAAACGTTCACAGGACCGGGCTTCAATAAAAGCCCCCATCACCAGGATATCTACCAGCCTGAATGGTTCCGAGGTTCTGATGGCAGTACTTAACTGACCCGCATAGCGACCTGCTCCCAGGTATACATAGGGAATATCCCTGCGGGCCATAATGGCCAGAACCTGCTCATAATGACGCAACTCTTCACGGGCCAGTCTGGACATTTTATTCAGCAGGCTTGACTGATGCTCCATTCCGGGTTGCAGCCCATTTTTTTCTTCATCTGAGTGGCGCTTACCTGGGAACTGACCGGTGCGGTAACGGCTCATGATCGCCATCGCTGACTGGGCAGCCTTCAGTTCACTATCGGTTTGTTTAGGTAGTTTACTATTTTTACGGCTACCCACAAATCCATTACGGTATCTGCTTATTATCGCCATAGCCGAACTTGCAGCTTTCAATTCATTATTCGCATGATCCACCAGAATAACTGCAAGATTTTCTGGCTTGCGCGCTTCGTCAATCCAGGCCTCAGGGGTTGGACAGGGTAAAAATTCAAGAATGGGAGAAATATCGGTCATAACTGGCTCACCTGACTGAGCCAGCATGGTAACACGATCAACTCACGGGTAGGAGAGCGTTAAAGTGAGGTACCAATGCCTTTCTTTTTCCGATGAAACAGGAGGTAAGGCAGACCCGGGACGTTGCGGCTACAAAGGTCAGATGCATCAACACCGCCCGCATAAAAAGGCATTCTGAATAACCTGGCTGGATAAGGCGACAAACATTGACTAACTTGAACAGGCACTGTCGCACGACTCTCATCACCCTCATTCGGGATGGCACAACATGATGAAGAAAATTCTCTTTGCCGCAATTCCTCCCATTCTTCTGTCTCAGGCCATAGCGGCTGAGGTGGATGTATCCAAAAAGTCGATTTGCCACCAGCAAGCTGTTTCAGCAGGAAAAAGAGCCTATATCCAGGTTCTTGAACCTACCATGGAGCAGAGACTACAAAACAGTATACTGATCAAACAAACACCGGAAGAAGGTGAAGTAACCCTTACAGACAAACAGAACACCCAGTATTACGGCACCTTCATCATGGGAGCCCAGAAGCAACCGTTCACGGGAATACTGGATACCGGATCCAGCAATATCTGGACGCCGGAAAATAACTGTTCCACACCGGGCTGCCAGGGCAAGGAAAAATTCAATCCGAACCTCAGCAGTAGTTTCTTAACCTGTGGCCAGGAACTCTCCATTCAGTATGGTACTGGTAGCATTCAAGGTTATGTAGGCTATGACACCGTCACGTTTGGTGACATCACTGTCACCAACCAGGGTATCGGTCTGGCCAGCCAACTGTCCGACGACTTTCAAAACTCCCCTTTTGATGGCATCTTTGGCCTTGCCTACAAGTCCATCGCCAGTGATCAGGTCACCCCCTGGATGGACAATGCGGTAGCACAGGGCCTGATTCCAAAAGCCATTTTTTCATTCTATCTATCCAATACCCCAGCCAACGGCACTGGTCGTCTGATTATTGGTGAACCGGATCCGGACTATTACCAGGGGGAAATCACCTGGCACTCCCTGCAAACTCTTGAGACCGGTGACCCTGTCGATTATTACTACAACATTGCCTTTGACAGCATTGCCGTTAATAACGACAGCATTCCTCTGACCTGCCAGCATCAAGGACACTGCCGGGCCATTGTTGACTCGGGCACCTCTCTGATCGTCGGGCCAGCCAATGATATTGCCAGCATCCAGAACGCCCTGAATATCAATCCGGACTGCTCAAACCTTCATGAACAGCCAAATCTGGTGTTCACTATTGGTGGTACCCGCTACACCGTTCCCCCTGAGTTCTATGTGGTGAAACAGGTCGACTGGTGGGGGCAGGAACAGTGCACTGCCGGACTGGCTCCCGGAAACCAGGACTTCTGGATTTTCGGCGATGCCTTTATGCGGGGATTCTATGTTGTGTTTGACAAGACTGACAGCCGCGTAGCTTTCGCCAGACTGGCAGAGAGACTTGGTGATCCCCGGGAGTTGAGAAAGCTCTTCACATCTCACCCTATGCTCACGTCAGGCCTTACAAAGCAGTAATATAGCCGTTTTCCGATAGCTGACAGTGGTTCTACATTTAACGGTAGTGTTATCCTATGAACTTCTTTCAATAAATTATTTATTGATCGTAGTCATAAAAACATCAGTTACGCTCATGCATGATGGAACGATAAAACAGAATATCCAGCAAGAGGGAAAAATTATGCGTGGAATTACCAAGGTTCTGGCCGTTGTTGATACCAGAAAGGAACAACAGCTGGCCCTTGAACGGGCCAGCCAGATCTGCCGGGTAACCGATGCTGTCTTGCATATTCTTGCTCCTAACCCCAAAGCCGATGGTGATTCAATGGTTCGCCTGGAAGCACTGGCTGAGCCACTGATGGCCGAGGGT
Organism: Endozoicomonas sp. SESOKO1; assembly: GCF_024606265.1. GTDB lineage: Bacteria > Pseudomonadota > Gammaproteobacteria > Pseudomonadales > Endozoicomonadaceae > Endozoicomonas. The sequence goes on along the minus strand of NZ_JAHHPP010000373.1, from coordinate 22,112 downwards.
CAGGAAGTTTATCTTCATGAAACGTGGAATGGTTCTGTTATAGAAACCATTATCCATGTGCGTCAGATGGAACGCTGCCACCTTGTTGTCAAAGATGCCAAGTTAATCACTGCCCTTCAGAAAGCCTTTTCTACGCCTGAAGACTGGAGTCTTCTTCGTCGCTGCCGGGTTCCTGTCCTGCTGGTTCAGGATAATAGCGACTGGACCAGCGGCAAAATTCTCGCTGCCATTAATGCCGACCCGAGAGACCATTATCACAGCATTCTTAACCAGGCAATCCTGCAATACGCGACAGATATTGCCGATGAATTCTCATCAGAACTTCACCTGGCCACCGCGTACCCGACCACCAGGCTGGCGATTCAGGACCGTGGTGATGGACTGACCGATAAGGACTACCACAAAAAACAGTGTCAGGAATACACCCGGGACTTCAATCTGAATGAAGACTATGTCCATATTGAACCGGGCCCAACCGAAACAATGATCCCGGCAATGCTGAAAGAAACCGGCGCCAAACTGTTGATTCTTGGAACTCACGCCAGAACCGGTATTAGCGCCCTGGCGATTGGCAATACCGCTGAACATCTTATCTCTGAAGTCAAAACCGATATTCTGGTACTTCAGCCTAAACACCACATGATCCCACTGGAGCGCGAACTGGGTAAATAAGCCCGTATAATAGCTGCCAGCCCCATGCTGGCAGCCACCAAAAATAAATTCACTTCTTTCTGTAACGAAACCGGATAACGCGGCTAAAAACTTCTATATTGTTTTATCAAGGTTTTCCTCCCTTCACCGATTTTTTTTTCAAGTAAGAGATACACTTCAGGCTGATTGTGTTTCACCACCTGCCCAGGTTTTTCCTGAGCCTAGCGAAGCCAGAAGCGGTTCAACCGCATACTGGTATTTTCTTTCCACATAACTGGTAATTCCCTGAGACTGGATATGAACAAGAAAGAACTGGTTGAGCAAGTCGCTGAACAAGCTAACCTGACCCGAAGCAAGGCCGAGCTGGTTGTCAATGCCTTTATCAGCAACATGCAGGAGACACTGGCAAGCGGCGACATCGTTCAACTTATTGGTTTTGGTACATTTTCAGTAGCAGACCGGTCGTCCAGAAAGGGGCGTAACCCGCAAACCGGTGAAGAAATTCATATCCCCGCCTGCAAGCTTCCTCAGTTCAAGCCGGGCAATAAATTCCGGGAGATGATTAAATAGACCATCACTCCGGGCTAATCTTCTGATACTTTTCGCTAAAAAGTGAAAAAGCGCCAGGAAGGCGCTTTTTTCTGAACGTTTGTTCGGGTTATCTATGCCATTGCTCTCATCACATTAAGAATGGCTCTTTTCTTCATAAGATTCATTCGATGCAACTGACCGATAATCTCCCCATCCACTTCAGAGTCACTGATGACCTCATCAGGGCTGGTCAGATACTGATTTCCGCGGCCGGTGGCCAGCCACTCGAAAGACACTTCGAGAATCTCAGCCATCTTGCGCAGATTATCAAGGCTGGGACTACTCATGCTGGTTTCCCACTGGGCCAGCGCACTTCTGGACACACCAATCAAATCGGCCAGGGCCTGCTGCGAAAACTTCTTGTCTTTACGGGAGCATAAAATCCTTGTTGTCAGGTTCATCCTTACACACTCACGAAAGGTTCAGAAAGATATCCATACCAGCAAAACACACAGATACCCCATCACATAATTATTTCATTATGTCATTCGGCCATTTCTATAAAAGCGTTAGATTCAGCTGATGAAGGGAGATGAAGGGAAAATAGAGGAAAGGTGAAACAGGCCACGGCAAAACCGTGACCTGAAAATGAGCATTACAGAGCCAGCATCAGACCAGCGATGGTTGCACTCATGAGATTAGACAGAGTACCCGCAGCTACCGCCTTGATCCCCATGCGGGCAATATCCTGACGACGGTGTGGTGCCATAACGCCAAGGCCACCGAGAAGAATTGCGATGGAAGACAGGTTAGCAAAACCACACAGCGCGAAGGTGATGATGATCTGGGTACGCTGTGACAGTACCTCAACACCTGCAGCAGCGGCTGCTTCAGGGTTCAGGTAATTGACAAAGTCCATGTAGGCAACAAATTCGTTCACCACCAGCTTCTGGCCGATGAAACTGCCCGCCGTTACGATTTCATTCATTGGCACACCAATCAGGAACGCCAGGGGACTGAACAGATAGCCCAGAATGATTTCAAGGCTCAGGTCAGGGTAATCAAAGAAGCCACCAATCCAGCCCATGATACCGTTAACCATGGCGATCAGGGCAATGAAGGCCAGCAGCATGGCACCCACGTTAGCAGCCAGCTTCATACCGGAAGAAGCACCAGAAGCGGCAGCGTCTATCAGGTTGGCAGGCTTTTCGTTGCTATCTTCTTCATCAACCAGTTCAGAATCATCCGGTGAGTCCGTTTCAGGCTTGATCATTTTGGCCATCAGCAAACCACCGGGTGCTGCCATGAAGCTTGCGGCGATCAGGTACTTAAGCTCGACCCCCATGCCGGCATAACCCGCCAGAACAGAGCCTGCAACCGAAGCCAGGCCACCCACCATAATGGCAAACAACTCAGAATTCGTCATACGACCAATATAGGGCCTTACCACCAGCGGGGCTTCAGTCTGGCCGACGAAGATATTTGCCGTTGCAGACAGAGACTCTGTACGACTGGTTCCCAGTACTTTCTGCAGCGCACCACCCAGGATGGAAACAACCTTCTGCATAACGCCCAGGTAATAAAGAACGGCAACCAGAGAAGAGAAGAAAATGATAATCGGCAGTACGTTGATGGCAAAAATAAAGCCGACCTTGAAGTTACCCAGGTCACCAAACAAGAAACCGATACCCTGGTTTGCATAACTGATAACATTACTTACCGCGTTGGAGACACCACCGAGAATTTCCTGGCCCAAGGGAACATAAAGTACCAACGCTCCCAATCCGGCCTGAATAGCAAAGGCCCCCCCTACCGTTCGCAGGTTGATCGCTTTTCGATTATCGGACAGTAAAAAGGCAAGCGCCAGAAGGCTGGCAATACCCACCAGACTCATAAGTATTTGCATGTTAACAGGTTACCTTAAAGGAATGATCGGTACTGACCGGTTACCCGGTCCCAACTATAGATAATGCGAGGGAATTGTATAACCTGATTTACAAAAACAGAACCGTTATCTGACACAATTGTTCAAAATTAGAACAAATTCACGGTAACCCATTAAGTGAAATCAACGGACTGAATCATACAGTTGAATAATGCTTGAAAAGTCCAGGGTACTGTCAGAGTGAATTGAATGTATTTTATACAGATTCTCAGCCAGCGAAGCCATGGGCGTTGCCGTATTGCTGCCGGCAGCTGTATTCATAGCCAAACCGAGATCCTTGGCCATAAGCCCCACCATAAAACCACCCCGGTAACCATGACTGGCAGGAGCCTGAGGCATGACGCCAGGCACCGGGTTATATTTCTCCAGTACCCAGTTCCCCCCTGAACTGTTATTCATGATTTCTGAGAGGACGGCTGGATCAAGGCCATTATCAATTCCCAGCTTAAGTGCTTCCGAAGTGCCGGTCATCAGAATAGCCAACAGCATATTGTTGCAGATCTTGGCCAACTGTCCTGCACCCGCGCCTCCAGCGTGAAAAATATTCTGCCCCATTACCTCAAGATAGGGTCTGGCCTGCTCTACGGTCTCAGCACGGCCGCCCACCATAAACGTCAGTGTGCCAGCTTCAGCACCGGCAGTACCGCCGGAGACGGGTGCATCAATAAAGTCGATACCCTGCTCTTCAGCCTGCTGCCCGACTTTTCTGGCAACATCCGCTTCTATGGTGCTGCAGTCTATCACCAGACAGTGGCTGCCAACGGTTTTGAAGAGTCCTCCATCCCCCAGGTACAGTGATTCAACCTGTTTACCGGCGGGTAACATACTGATCACAGCACTGGCACCCTGTACAGCCTCAGCCACAGATTCGGCCTTTGAACCTCCGGCCTGCTCCAATTGATCCAGCGCCTCGGGAACCAGATCAAAACCACAGACATCGTACCCGGCTTTCACCAGATTCTGAGCCATGGGTCCCCCCATATTGCCAAGGCCAATAAATGCTATTTTTGTCATCATTATGATCCTTATTCAATGCAGCCAGATTGACAGCCATCTGATCAGCAGCTTTACAGGGCAAGCCTATACAGGATGCACTTGTCTGGATTAGTCGTAATGCCACTCAGGTTTTCGCTTATCAAGAAACGCACTGACGCCTTCCGGCTGATTCTTGCCATTAAACAGATTAAGAAACAGCTCTCTTTCCGCTGGCAATGCATCCTTTGGGAAACCGGAACGCCCCATCTGTACCAGCTTTTTACAGGCTCTCAGGGCATCAGGACTCTGCCTGGTGGCATCGGCCGCCAGGGCCTTGGCACGCTCAAGGCTTTCGCCACTGACCACCATTTCCTCTACCAGTCCAATCTCCAATGCTTTTGCTGCATCCACCTTTTCGCCGCAGAGAATCATGCGCTTGGTCCAGGCCTCCCCCACCAGCAGGGTCAGGTTCTGAGTACCACCGGCACAGGGTAATAGTCCCACTGCCGCTTCAGGCAGGGCCATAATGGCACCCTCTTCCGCAATACGCAGGTCACAGGCCAGGGCTACTTCAAGTCCTCCACCCATTGCATATCCGTTGATGGCCGCAATGCTGAGCCCGGAAAAGTCACTGAGGGCTTCAAAAGCCCTGCCAAAGCTTTGTGCAAATGGCCGGGCCTGATCCGGGGTCAGGTTAGCAAAGCGCTTTAAATCGGCGCCTGCACTGAAAAACTTCTTCGAGGCCGAAGTGATAACCAGGGCAATCACATCAGACTTACGGTTCAACTGGTGAATAATCTGTTCCAGCTCATCCAGACTTTCCGGTGTCCAGGTATTCGCCGGGGGATTGTCCAGGGTGAGAATGGCGGTACGTCCTTCATAGGCCAGATGTAGCTTTTCAGACATAATCACTGTAACTCCATGCCAGTTTGGGAAATGTTCTCTGAGAGCAAACGACGGGCGACTATCAATCGCATAATTTCATTGGTTCCCTCAAGAATCTGGTGGACCCGGCTATCCCGCACATGTCGCTCCAGGGGATACTCCTTGATATATCCATAACCACCATGAATCTGCAGGGCTTCGTTACAGACCCGAAACCCGATATCCGTGGCAAAACGTTTAGCCATGGCACAGTATGCTGTCGCTTCAGGATCCTGATGATCCAGCTTGAAGGCCGCCAGTCGCACCATCTGCCGGGCGGCCACCAGCTCTGTATTCATATCCGCCAGCTTGAACTGCAAGGCCTGGAAACCGGCCAGTTCACGACCAAACTGCCTGCGCTCTTTCATATAGGCACGTGCCGTGTTCAGCGCCTGCTGCGCGGTACCTACAGAGCAGGTGGCGATATTGATTCGACCGCCATCCAGGCCCTTCATCGCGAAAGAGAAGCCCTGGCCTTCCGCGCCCAGCAGGTGGTCTGCCGGTATACGGACATTGTCAAATGAAATCAGCCGGGTTGGCTGGGCATTCCAGCCCATCTTTTGTTCTTTCTTACCGTACTGGATACCTGCCAGATTAGCGGGAACGGCAAAGGCCGAAATACCTTTTGGACCGTCTTCGCCGGTTCTTGCCATGACCAGTAACAGATCGGTACTGCCAGCTCCCGAAATAAACATTTTTGAGCCATTAAGCACATACTCGTCGCCATCCCGCACGGCCCTGGTTTTCAACGATGCGGCATCACTGCCCGCCCCAGGCTCGGTCAGGCAATAAGAAGACAATGTCTTGCCACTGACCAGCCCTTCCCCCCAGTCTGACTTCACCCGGTCTGTGGCAAATTCACTGATCATCCAGGTCACCATATTATGAATGGTGATATACGCTGTCGTAGCCGTACAACCCATGGCCAGCTGCTCGAAGACAATATGAGAATCCAGCCTGGACAGCCCCATCCCTCCCATGGACTCATGGGTATACAGGGCACAGAAGCCTAGATCACCCGCTGCCTTGATCACATCAACCGGGAAATGTGAATCAAGATCCCACCGGGCTGCATGGGGCGCCAATTCTGCCTCAGCAAATTGCCGGGCCAGGTCACGAAAAGCGACCTGCTCTTCAGAAAGGTTGTAATCCATATAAAAATGCCGTCTCTGGTTTTATATTGTTCGTAAGGCCTGGGGCATGCGGCATTTTTATTAGTGGTTAACGCGCTGCCGCCAGGTTGATGTTCACAGGAAAGGTATCAGCACATTTCAATCGCTATGGCCGTCGCTTCACCACCGCCAATACAGAGTGAAGCGACGCCCCTACGGCCGCCAGTCCTTTTCAGGGCATGCAACAGAGTGACCAGAATACGGGCACCGCTGGCGCCCAGGGGGTGGCCAAGTGCACAGGCACCACCGTGAATGTTGACTTTGTCATGGTCCAGACCCAATTCACGAATGGCCATCATGGCCACCACGGCAAACGCTTCATTCACTTCAAACAGGTCTACATCGCTGACTTGCCAGTGGATTTTGTCCAGCAATTTACGGATACAATCTACCGGGGCAATGGTAAATTCTTCCGGTTTCCGGGCATGGCTCTGATAGCCAAGAATTCTTGCCATAGGTTGTAAGCCCTGCGCTTTTGCATCACGTTCACGCATTAACACAAGCGCTGCTGCACCATCAGAAATAGAACTGGAGTTTGCTGCCGTCACCGTCCCATCTTTAGTAAAGGCTGGACGCAACTGCCGGATTTTGTCCGGTTTGGCCTTGCCCGGCTGCTCATCCGTATCAACCAGACCTTTACCGGTTTCAACTGGCACAATTTCCTCAGCAAAAGCACCGGAGCTGATCGCTGTGTTGGCCCGCTCAAGGGAAGCAAGGGCATAATCATCCATAGCTTCGCGGGTCAGGCCAAAACGGTCAGCCGTTTCCTGGGCAAAGACACCCATGACTCCCCCCCGGCAGGCATCTTCCAGACCGTCAGTGAACATATGATCCTTTACCTGACCATGGCCAAGCCGCATCCCCCCCCTGGCTTTATCCAGCAGGTAAGGGGCATTGGTCATACTTTCCATACCGCCGACAACCACCAGATCGGCTTCACCGGTTTTCAGCTGGGCTGCTCCGAGCATTACGGTTTTCATACCGGAACCACAAACCTTGTTCAGTGTCGTGGCCGGCACATGGACGGGAATTCCTGCAACAAGCGCAGATTGACGAGCAGGTGCCTGGCCGGTACCCGCTGGCAATACACAGCCCATTAGTACTTCTGATACGTTTTCTGGAACAATGCCTGCCCGCTCCAGGGCGGCCTTGATAGCAACAGCACCCAGTTCAACCGCAGTCGTAGACGACAAGTGACCTTGAAATCCACCCATCGAGGTACGGGCAGCGGAAACAATAACAATACTTTCCTGAGACGGATTGGGTGCAGAAGACATATAAAACTCGCTTTTTTTTATTTGTGTATTTTTATTCGAGGGCAATGTTCCGTGTTTTTCTCGCAACTGTCATTTTGCATCATATATCTATCGCCGCCAGAAAACGATATCAGAGCGAAACTGATACAGGCAACCCTTCACCATCCGGGGCAAAAACCCACAGGTAAACCCGGGAACTTTCCAAGCCTGTTTTATGTCTGAATTTGAACACTGATCTGGAAATGACCCCGCGTGAACAACATCTACGAAACACCGCACCTGGCCAGTCCGGAGCTAAACCCCGGGCAATTATTATCAACATCTTTACAGCCCACGGCCAATTGTGGCACCCGTTCCGTGACTGCGGTTGCTCCCCATCAAGCGCAGTGGTCCGCATCCACAGAAACTGGGACTACACCCGCAACTTACACAAACAGTATTTACGCAAAGACCACGCCAGACCATGACCAGCCATCGCTGGCCAACCGGTCCCTGGTCCGGGCTGACCCGTTACCGAAACCCGTTTCAGATAGCCACCACCCTGCATCTGTTGTCGATCCAGGCGCGGGTCCGGACACAGTCGCGGGGGCGGCCCTGAAAAGAACCACCAGCGGTCGTGAGTTGTTGAGCAATGCCCTGTTGCGCATCTGTTGCCCGGGCCTGAACACCGATACTAAAACCAGTGCTGAAACTGCTCCTGGCACCTGGGCCAGCTTCAAACACTGGCTGGAGAATACAGGCATAGTGATACCTGGCTCACCTGAATGGCACATCAGGGGCTCAGTTTATGATTTCTACCGGACAAAAAGACCAGGTGAGGGTTTGCCCGCTGAGACACCGGACCGTGAACAACAGCTATTACACCAGTTCACACAATCAACTGCAGCCGAGCGGCTATACCGAGCCGCTGTTGAGAATAACCTGGTCGCTCTTGAAGCTTATCTGCGTAACGCTGGTGTCAATATAAACAGCTGTCATCTCCGAAGTACCCCGTTAGACAGGGCGGTAGAATGCAACCAATGGGGTATGGTGGAGACATTGCTGGAGTCAGGTGCGGATATCATGCCACCGCCACAGGATAATTTTAAAACCCATTTGCTACACCAACTCTTCAATGTAAGATCGGTTAACAGCATTGACGACAAGACACTGGCTATGCTGACGGAAAAAATCCTGAAAAGGCATGCCGGGGAGATGGTAATATCTAATAGCCCACCTCACTGGGGCAGACACGTACCACTGGCTTTATACGCCTTTACCCAAACAGCCCTGTCGGGAGTAGATCCCCGGTTAATGGCCACCATACTGACACAATACCCATGGGTTCGCCCCCATCTACAAGACAATCACACCGCTGAGGAGCTGATCTTTAATGTGATCCTGGGTACACAGGATTTACCACTGACCGTCCAGTTTCTTCTTGATCTGAAAGGTCCGGATGGCCAGCCTATGATTGATCCTGAAGCTTGCAACACTGGCCAGGAAATGCACTTTCTCCCGGAGCTTGCAGCAACACGACATCCGAATACGCTCAGAGTGTTAAAGGATGCTGTGCAAAGGCAACAGGATAAAGAAATGATAAAACCTGCGGGTTCGTCAAGGCAGCAGTTCAACAGTTTCGCCGAACAGCGGCATCTTCAGCAGAACAGCCAGCTCAAACAACGAACGGGCACAACCAACAGGTCTTGACTTTCACAGCATCCGGGCCAAGCATCAATCAGGTACTTATGTACCTTGTTATTTGCAGTGACCAATTTGAAAAATACCATGTCTGTCGCTTAGATAGTGTATCGGTACTGAGATGTTCGCTATGAAAGCTCTACAACAGAATACACTGGTTATCTATATTGATGCTGCACCTGATCCCCGTTGTGAAGGCATGTGCTTATTTAATGCGTAAGCCCTGCTTTCTTTGACGCTTTATCTTCAGGAAAGCAGGATCATTAAACATTCCTGTTGAGGAAAGCAGATGTCTGGTATTGGTGATAATGCATAGTTAACGGGAACACTTTCAGTGTACAGGGGGACATATTCATCAGGAACTGACTGTGGTATGTCAGGAATATCCGTTCTGAAAAAGCCTGTTCGATCAGAAATTGTATGCGTTTCAATATCATATTCACTCAATAAATTAATTTGAATCAATTTTGAGAGAACGCATACCGAAGATATTGATTACAAACCAGTTAACTGACTCTACTATTAAGCAGGGAATTTATCTCACCGGAATATTCAGAGATAGAAACTCTCTGCCGCCTGTTATTTTTCTGAGGTTAGAATAATGAATACTGATGGTATCAAACCGTTTTCCACTAATTTTTACGTAAGCAATGAAAACAGTAATATTAAAGAAGAAAACTCAGCTATAAAACCTGCTGAATCCGAGAAACAAGTGCCAACAAGTTCTTCACATCACCAGCAAGATTCTTCTTCCCTTAATCAGAGAGCGATTGAACCTCCGAGAATTCATCTGTGCCGTGGTCATATAGGTGGTGACCCGTCCCGAAACCCTCATCTACCCAGTATTCAAGAGTGTCTTATCAAAATAGCTTATAGCGAGGCCAGTGCTTTGTGGGATTCTGGAGAACCGGATATTTCAAAGTTTAACGAAAGAATATTTTCCAGGTTTTTGCCTGAATTTTTCACCAGTCCAATTTTAAATTTGCTGAATTACCGAGTGCTCGCTGAAAAGCACGACTCAAGCGACGAGTACGTACATCTTGCTGCTGCAATGTGCAATGCTCTGGGGGAAGAATATCAATATATTGTTGATTGTTGCGCCAATTGTACCCATAACTTCAACTTTGGCTTCAGCCACTGCCTTGGCCGTTTCGCCGATATGTTAATGGAATTTCATGCACGTAAAGGCTTGAACTTGCCTGAGTTAAGACAAGATATCATCGACGGCTTGAATACAGACCGCCAGACTCTGGTAGAGAAGATTGCCCATCAGGAGATAGGGCGTGTAAACACTATTCTTCAACAAGGTTCATCCATAGAAGATAAATATGAGCCAGTTGGTAATTTAGCATTAATTTTCTTTGCCCTTTCCGCCAACAATCTAAATGAGGCAAACCATCTTTTCCGGGAGGCTTGCTTTAAAGATGCAGATGGCAAAAAGATAGACCGGAAGAAAACCCCACCTGTTTACAGCAAAAAATTTACAACTGACCCCTCAGATACTTATCAATATGTTTATTATTCCGTAAGACATATAAAAGATATGACTCATTTACAAAGACTGGTTGACCAGATTAAAAACCATTTAATTCCGGATAAGGGCACCGCTTCAGCGAGTTATGAAACCAGGCTCAACCAGGAGGCTGTCCAGGAATAGCTTCCCTCCAGGCGACCCCATAGCGAGGACGGCAGAAAATCAAGGATAAAAAATCTGCCTTCCCAGCACTCAACCTGCACCATCCCTGCCCTGTCAGATATCAATTACCTCAAAAGGCACGAGGGGATTAACATCAGCATCATAATCCACACCATCAACACCAAAACCGAACAACTTCAGAAACTCCTCTTTATAGAGAACATAATCGGTCAGCTCAGCCAGGTTCTCATTGGTCAACTGTGGCCAGATATCCTGACAATGATTCTGAATATCATCCCTGAGTTCCAGGTCATCAAGGCGAAGGCGGTTATCATCATCCACTGCTGGAGCGGCACCATCACTGCGGTAAAGGCGCTCACGGAACATACGGTTGATCTGTTCGATACAACCTTCGTGCACGCCCTCTTCCCGCATTTTCTTAAAGACCATGGAGATATAGAGCGGCATCACCGGTATCGCAGAGCTGGCCTGAGTGACCACACTCTTCAGTACCGCAATATTGGCTGAACCATGAATCGATTTCATCGAATCATCGATGGCATGGGCTGCACGGTCCAGGTCTTTCTTGGCTTCACCCAGCGCACCATCCCAATAGATCGGCCAGGTCAGTTCCGTACCGATATAGCTGTAGGCCACTGTCTTACAACCTTCTGCCAGAACCCCCGCTGCAGACAGCGAATTCATCCAGAGTTCCCAATCCTGCCCCCCCATTACCGTGACCGTTGCTGCCACCTCCGCGTCAGTGGCAGGTTCGACGGTCGCTTCAAACAGGGTGTCTTTGTTGGTATCAACGGCGGTTGCCCGATATGTCTCACCCATCGGCTTCAGTACAGAACGGATCACCTCGCCAGTATCCGGCAGTTTTCGCACCGGTGATGCCAGCGAGTAAACCACCATATCCACCTGACCGAGATCCTGCCTGATCAACTCAATGGTCTTTTCTTTTGCTGCATGGCTGAAGGCATCGCCATTCAGGCTTTTTGCATAGAGGCCAGCTTCATGGGCCAGTTGGTCAAAGGCCGCAGAGTTGTGCCAGCCAGCAGTGCCCGGCCTGGTTTCAGTAGCCGGCTTCTCATAGAACACGCCAATGGTAGCAGCGCTGGAACCAAAAGCTGCGGTAATACGGGAAGCCAGCCCGTAACCACTGGAGGAACCAATCACCAGCACTTTTTTCGGGCCATTGGCTACCGGTCCCAGTGACCGGGTGTAAGCAATCTGCTCCTTCACATTGGCTTCACAACCTACCGGGTGGGTTGTGGTGCAGATAAATCCACGAATCCTTGGTTTAATGATCATCGTTGTCCTCAACAGGTGAAGTTTGGTTCTAAAACCAGCGGCTAAATACCAGCCATGAGCCCGTCTGTATAAATAACGGGGTAGCTTATACAAAAGCCACAGTTCAGGAAAGAGATGGTGCGTATAAGTCGGTAGCGTTATGGGTCTGTTTGTTTCAATTTGTAAAATGTGCAACACAACTGAACCGGTCAGTCTACCCCTGATGTTACCGGAAGTATTTAAAACTGTGGAACAGAACAAATGTACAGCCAGTTTCAGGAAAACAACAAGCTGCACTCATTGAGAATGGTTCAATTGAATTGGAGGGTTTGCCATGCTGGACAGCAATAATAAGGGGCGTAGCCCTGTGCATCCCATCGGACCGGGGAGCATGGACTCTTGCATTGACATCAACCTTGTGTTTAACCAGAATTTGCGCACTTTTGATATCCTGAGCCATTATCAAAGGTGGCAAGTAGTCCAACTGACCGGAAACGATGTCTGACGAATTTACGGGAGTTTCATGACTCACCAGAATCTCAACAACCTACATCGAGGCCATTTTTCCGGCTTTACGTGACAATCTCCGGAGCATGGGAACCAGGGGATGTGGCTGCACGGGCATTAGCACTCTTCTGTATTACGCTCTAAATGCGATAATGAAAACTCATTTCGCTCAGGAGTCTATGGGATGAGTAGCCTGAAGTCGGATGTTAATCTTTTTATAGAGATAGCGAACAAACACATTGTGATACAACAATTATGGTTTTACCTTTGTTGGCTTCCACAGCAGAAAATACAATCATCAAGTTAGTACCGGGTAATCTCCAAATATAAAAATAAATAGCATTTATCGATAGATAATCTATGGTTACCTCTTCATCCATATTGAAAAATAGTTGAAATGGAAAGTTTACCTGCTTATATATATTCCTCAATATATACGATGTGCAATCCAGAGCCTGTTAAATTATGAAACTGTATCGAGGATAAGGTATATGATACCTTCAGGAATTCAATGCTTTTGCAATGACAATTATTTCCCGTCCGATATCGAACTGAAACAGCACTTGAAAGATAAGCATTTATTGCCCACATTCCGCTGTAAATCTGTTTCAGCCTTTGAAAAAGAGTGCGAAATACCTGCCAACCCGGATTTTCACGACCATGTAAGGAGGCTTGAACTGGCAAAACGAATGTGCATTGAAATAATGGATTCTGACCAAAAAAGTACTGACCTTTCCACCGATCATATTCGCCGTTATACCCGCCTGATCCAGAAAGAAATTAACACCCTGAAATTGAACAATACCTTTTCCTGGTATTCACATGACCCGGCAGAGATAGAAAACCCTGAATTCCTCAATTTTTTAGGACTGGATACTACCGATATCAATAATATTGTCGTGATTGCGTACAGTGGCAACAGCATGCAATGCACCACCACTGATCCTTCTTCAGATATTGATTTACAGGTAATCATAAAAAAACCTGAAACCGAAGAAAATTGTTACGATTTTGACTTAAATGCAAAAAAACTACCAAAGCAATACAGGCCTGAATTTGATAGTACGAAGAATTCCAGGTTCGCAGAAAATGATGAAAGTCAAATCAATTTTTCGACATGTTCATTACCTGCATTCATTTGGCAGTGCTTGAACTCTGATTCTATTTCCTTGAATTTATTACATGCTGGTGATGAAATGATCTTACATGAGGGGCCTGATCGTTTTTTTTCAGAATTAAAAAAACATAAGCATACATTTTACTCAAAAAATCTACCCTATGTTGGATTTGCAAAACACTTGATAGGCAAAACGAAAGCTATCACTCCTGAAGGATCACCTATTGGTATAGATCAGCAGGATAAGCTTCATGATCTTATCAAGATTCTTAACAGGCAATGGTCTTATAACATTGAACATGCTTTAAAAGATATACACGGCTTTGATGAATTAATTATTCGAGACCAGGATGGAAGTCAAAACTATTCGATAGCAGGCTTGGAATTTAGTGCAAAAACCAAAACCAAAAGAGTCATCAAACCATTAGAAAACCAGCTGGCAAAGATTAAAGGCGAAGTAATAGACAATAAAAATCCATCGATAATTGCCCGTCTGATAACACAGAGCAAAGAAATATTTACAAATGGTGATTTTGAATACCCACTTCCAGATAGCTCGCTGATGATAAACCTGATAGATAGATGCAAAGATGAGGACACTAAAAAAATAGATGAAATGATAACAGACTTTTTATCACAACATAAAGAATGGCCAGAAAAAAGTGTACTTGCAGAAAGTGTTGACAGGGGCTTCTGGAAGAACTGGCTGCAAGAGAAAGGTATTGTCAGGCTGGTTTGAAATAACCTGCTGAGCGGATACATATCTTTCTATTTGAACACATTCAAGATCCGATGTTAGCTTTTGATTGTCAAAAATATATAGTGAGGTGTAAAAAGGATGAACTTTTAAAAGAAAGAATGGTCAAAAGGCTTAATTCAATAATTCTACCATTCTATGGATCCCTCAAATAAGCCAACGTCATTCAATACTGATTTTTACAGTCTTTTTGTGGGATCATCAGAACTGTTAGAGCTAACGTATGAATCCGTCCCCAGCGAACAATCTCTGACATATAAAGGCATGTCTGTTCAAAAGTTGGAAGCTACTTCGCCTGCTTACCACAACCGGTCGGTAATGCCAAAAAATAACGCTGGTTCTGTTACGGTATTGGATAAATATGATATCGAAACTCTGAAACTTATCGATACAGCAGACTTTTTCGGCTCGGATATTCCTGAAATACCAACATCCGTTCTTGATAAATATGTACCCTGGCATTCCAATAAAGAAAAAGAACACGAAAATGACACGCTATCACCAAGACCAGACACTTCCTTTATTCAGCAGGTATGCTTATCGGGGAACGAGCCACCAGCGGATAACCAGACCCCAGAAGATCAGTCAACAAATCTTCCCGCCGTGCCCTCGCCCTCTAACCCACCCGGTATACAACCAGTTACTGTCCCCCTGAATAAGTACCAAACGACAAGCGATAGCCTGGTCCCCACGGGAGAAGGAACTGCTGATGGCAACGCTTCAATAGTTCCGCACACAATGGTGCTTAATACAGCCACTGAGCGCAGAAGGAAGTACCAAAGAGAGTACCAAAGGGAACGTCGCAAAGATCCTGTACACGCAGAGCGGCTAAGGAAACTCAATCGAGAGTATAAAAGGGAGCTTCGCAAAAATCCCGTTTATGCAGCGCTTGAAAATAAGCGCCGAAGGCAGTATGCAAAAGAGCGTTACTGGAATGATCCTGATTATGCAGAGCGCATGAGGCAGAAAGGAAGGGAGCGCTACTACAACCATCTCAATTGCGCAAAGCAGCAGAAGGAGCAAAAAAATGAGCGTTACCGCAATGATCCTGAATGCGTAGTTCTATCACACCAGCGCAAGTGTTAGGCGAAATTCGACGGGTGGCAATGTGGTTGCGACCAGAAAATCAGGCTGACAGCCTGATTTATAAGGGTAAGTTTGAGGTGTCGACACATTAATGTGTGATTCGGACTTCTGTACATCCAGATGCTCCTACCCGGACATGCTGCGGAGTAATCCAAGGTGTGAAGCTCCGGGGACAAAGCCTCACCTCAAGAGCGCCTTGATTACCAGCCAGATGCCAGTTGATCACTGGCATGAACTGATCGGTGATCCGACACTGGCAGATGCGATTCTGGACCGGCTGATTCATAACGCTCACCGCGTCCCTTTAAAGGGTGAGTCACTGCGCAAGAAACAAGCAAAACTGGCGAAGCCCGAACCTACGTTCTAAGCTGCAAACCGATGCGTCGCTGCGCTCCGATGGGGGTGGCTGAATGTTTCCGGAATGCAGGAGCAATTTTCGGTCTTCTGCTCGATCACCACACAGGAATAGTGCTAAATATACCGATAAAAATAGCGATAATAATAGTGGTTAAGTTGTCATAACCCCTTTAAAATATAGATTATTATTGCAGACTGGAACTGATAATGACTTCCGTTACTCCATATCTTCAAGCTGACAAATTGGGAGAATATCAGGATAAGCTTGTTCAGTTATACATGGCTGATGCAGCCTTAAACCAAACCATTCCTGACTCTATTAGAAAGTCTACCGAGTGGTTATTGAGACAAGTAAACTGCTTTTATAGTAATAAAATTGAAGGTAACCCTACTCACCCTAAAGATCTGCTAAAAACTCAAGAGTCAAATCAGACTAATTCTTCTGAAGAGTTATCTGGTGCAATTCTTGAACTTCTAGTCCACCTCGAAGCGCAGATTAAAGCAAAAAACGCCTCCACATCGCTGAAGGATGTATGTACACAGGAATTTATTGGAAAACTTCACCAGTCGTTCTATGAGAAGCTCCCCGAAGAACATCTTATCGTAAAGGATCTTGAAGGTCGTGAAATTGTAAGAAATGATGGCAGTAAATTATTAATAGTTCCTGGAGAATATCGTACCCTGGATGTTAAGGTAGGATCACATATTCCTCCTGGTCCAGATGAACTCTCAGGTTACATGAGATGGTTAGAACAGATGTTTAATCCTGAGAGAATTCATGGAACAAACAGAGTTATTGCAGCAGCTGCTCTTCATCATCGTTTAGCATGGATTCACCCATTTCAAGATGGTAATGGCAGAGTGATTCGCCTACTCACGGACTGTTACATGAGATGTGCCGGTTTTGGTGGATATGGTTTATGGTCCATAACCAGAGGCTTTGGACGGAATACTCAAAATTACTATTCAGCGCTTGCAGAGGCGGATAAACCAAGGCAAGGGAATAGCGATGGTCGTGGCAATTTGTCAGATGCTGGCTTGTTGCACTTTACAAAATATTTTATTGACACTGCTCTTGATCAAGTGAGTTACTTTTCTGACTTATTAGAGCCGCGGAAACTGGGGATTAGGATTGACTACTATTTTGAAATGAGGGCAAAAGGCGGGTTACCGGATTCATCTGGTGAACAGTTACCATTGCTAAAGATTATGGCAAGAGATATATATCGCTTATTACTTGAAAAAGGTGCTATGAGTAGAAGTGCAATATGTCAGCATTTGGGTAAAAGCGAACAAACACTCAGACCAATTTTAAAGCAAATGGATAGCGAACGTTTGATTAGTGCCAAGCCAAAAAAAGATATTGAGCTGAAGGTTTCTGCAAACTCTGTTGAGTTCCTCTTCCCGCAATTATGGTAACAATGGGCATAAATCGGGTAATAGCTGGTCTTTCTCCAGCTCTCGCTACACCACCACGACATGTGGGTTCGCACCGGGCGGTTCACCGAGGATGGTGAAACCTGATCCATAATTTTTTCAGCGAAACAAACCCAAGGTTTGCAAGAAATCTGTCGTTTAAAGCCAGCTGCGCTGCCAAGGTTTTGCTTAATCGGTAGTGCCCTTTGCTACTGATTGCGATCCCAGCGGCCTTGATGTGATCAACGCCTAACCTGACCAAACTTCTATATTTCGGCTTCAGTGGCTTTCACCACCTTGCTTTTAGTAAGGAGGTCAGTCATGTCTTTTCAGGTCAGTTTAAAAGTCAAGCATCGCGCTGTTTATAGCAATTGTACGCTCTTGATAACCTTCAGAACTGAATACTGATCCAGCGATTTTTTTGGCATCACGTTTTCCTCTGGAAAGGTAATAGAATCGGGTTTCAATCCGGGATAGTTCCTGTATTCAGGATCATGAGTAACATCCTCTATTTTCAGTTGGCCTTTGCCAGCTGTGCTCTTTCCATTCACAATGATACTGTTTTCTGATGGCATATCAGGTGTCAATGGGCGTGTTAATGTTGATGCAGGTATTGTCATATCGTCCTCCGTGACTTTGTTTCCAGAATTTGAGCCATGATAACCGGATGAATAACCCATGATAATGACCATAAGGTTAGAAATAGTAACCGGGAGCATCATTGAATGATGATTAGTCACCGACTATGCAAGGAAAACCTTTTGATTAGCCCCGGGATAAATCCCGACCTCGCCGGGCAACCCCGGGGTAGTCATCTTCAAGCAGAAACGCAGAGAGAGCCAGCAGCTTTTCGCCCAGCGCCTCTTCTGACTCAGCCACCAGGTTGATATGCCCCATTTTACGACCGGGGCGCTGGGTTTTGCCGTACCAGTGGCTGGTGACATTGGCAACTGACAACACTTCAGTGGGAATATCGGGCTGCCCCAGTACGTTAATCATGGCACTGGGACCAATGGCTTCGGTGGTGCCAAGGGGCAGACCGGCAATGGCCCTGAGATGGTTTTCGAATTGGCTGCACAGAGTCCCCTGCTGGGTCCAGTGGCCGGAATTATGAACCCGGGGTGCAATCTCATTCACCATCAGCCGACCATCCACATCAAAAAACTCAATGGCCAATACCCCGACATAGTCCATTTCAGAAGCCAGCTTACTGAAGGCATCCACCGCCTGGCGGTGAATGTCGGTAGCGATGGATTTGGCAATGGATAACGTTAGAACACCGTTCGTATGCTCATTTTCAGTGACCGGATAGATAGCCATATTGCCCTGTTTATCCCGGGCACCGATTACCGACACCTCCCGCTGAAAGGGAATCATTTTTTCAGCAATAATAGCGTGGGGTGCATTTTTGCTGCCCGCCGCCAGGAAATCTGACATTTCCGACCAGATCTGCTCAATATTACTGTCTGCCCTGATCCGCCACTGCCCTTTGCCGTCATAGCCAGCCTGACAGGTTTTAATAACCAGGGGCAGCCCCAGATTCTCGATAGCCACATCAAGGTGAGAACGATCGGTGATCAGCTGGTAAGGCGCACAGGGCACACCGGTTTTATCCAGCAACGCTTTCTCAATGCTGCGGTCGCCACCGACTTTGATAGCCTGCTTGCCCGGATAAAACTTTCCGGACGCCGCACACAGAGTCAGTACATCGTCAGGAATATGCTCAAACTCCGCAGTGATGGCATCACATTCAGCAATAGCCGCCGCAAGGCTTTGATCGCTGACCTGGAGTGTCAGGGGATGCACCAGCTTTTCGGAGCCAACATCATAGGAGATGATATTGATATTCAGCGGCGCCCCTGCAAGGCTCATCATGCGTGCAAGCTGGCCCGCACCTAACACTAGAATATTCATAGGGTTTGTTTTCACTCGGCAGGATCAGGGTTGGCCAATACGGTTTCGGTTTGCAGCTTTCTGAATTCATCGATCCTGGCCTGCAACTCAGGCTGCTGACAGCCAAGGATCTGTGCTGCCAACAGACCAGCATTGGCGGCTCCGGCTTCCCCGATGGCCAGAGTACCCACGGCAACGCCTTTGGGCATTTGACAAATAGACAATAAAGAGTCAATACCGTTCAGGGCATTGGATTTAACGGGCACCCCCAGTACCGGCAGGCTGGTAAAGGCAGCAGCCATTCCCGGCAGATGGGCCGCCCCTCCGGCACCGGCAATAATCACTTTGATTCCCCGGGCCGCAGCCTGAGAGGCATAATCCGCCAGTAATTGTGGAGTACGATGGGCAGAAACAACCCGTGTTTCGTAGTCGATAGCGAATTTATCCAACATATCAGCTGCATGCTGCATCGTAGGCCAGTCGGACCTGGAACCCATGATAATGGCAACGGTCATATCCACTCCTCTAAATCTGAGCGGGCAATAATAGCACATTTAACCCGTTTGCCTTCTGGGAAAACAGAAGGCAGTTGCATTCCGGCGGGAGGATAGCGATTCCGGTTAATGATGCGGTTCGACCGGTAAGATGCGGATCGGCTGGTAAGATGCGGATCGCCCGGTAAATAGACGAGCTGCCATCACGGCAAATGGAACCTAATAGTCATCTGGTGGTCAAATGGCGGGTATTTATCGTCCTGCAGGGTTTTATTCTGAAAGCGACCGCATCACCCTTGCCTGATCCGGGGCCTGCTGGTTGGGTTGGCCATAAAGCTGGTTCAAGCAGGCCGCCCATAAGTTCATTTAACGGCAAAAGGGTCTCACACCAGCAGTTTCACAGGGCGATAGCCTCCACTGCTGTTAATGGCAAAGATGTTGAAGATGCCTTCTGGAAAAACAAGCGGTTACCACGACGTAAAATCACCACGACGGATGTGCTTGCCGCCTATGGCAATGATCGGTCGTCCCTCAGGGGTGGCTTCTTCCTGCAAAAACTCTGTTTACAGAACATTCTCCATGACAATAGAAAAATCACCCCGGATCAGGTCATTCAAGAATTCATCCGGGATCCGGACCGCAGCAACAAGTACAAATTAGCCATAGCGCGCTTCAAGGCGGAATGTTGTCTGAGGGGCCTGCCCCTGAATGGCCAGCCAGTCACAACGGAGGCGGTGGCCAGGGATTGTCAGGCAGCCGGGGCGACACTGGAGCTGGCACGCTTTAGTGAACAATGTTGCCTGAAAGGCCTGCCATTATACGGCCAGCTGGTCACACCGGATGACGTGGTTAAGGATTACCAGTCAGCCAACGCAACTCTGGAACTGGCACGCTTCAGGGCAGAATGTTGTTTGAGAGGCCTGGCGTTGAATGGCCAGCCAGTCACAACGGGTGCCGTGGTTGAAGGTTACCTCGCCGCCGGGGCAATGCTGGAACTGGCGCGCTTCAAATCGGAATGTTGCCTGAAGGGCCTGGCATTGTATGGCCGGCTGGTCACACCGGATGTGGTGGTTAAGAATTATCTGGCCGCCGGGGGAACGCTGGAGCTGGCGCGCTTCAAGGCAGATTGTTGCCTGCGGGGCCTGGCGTTGAATGGTCGGCTGGTCACACCGGATGTGGTGGTTAAGGATTATCTGGCTGTCGGGGCAATGCTGGAGCTGGCGCGCTTCATGGCAGACTGTTGCCTGAGGGGCCTGGCACTGAACGGTCAGCCGGTCATACCGGAGGCGGTGGTTAAGAGCTTTCCGGACAGTTCGGAAGGCAAACTGGGGATAGCGCGTTTCAAGGAACAGTGTTGCCTGAGGGGGCTGGTGTTGGAGGACCAGCAGGTGACACCGGATGACGTGGTCAAGGATTATCTGACAACCAGGTCAACACTGGAAATAGCCCGACTCAAGGAGCATTGTTGCCTGAAGAACCTGCCGTTGAATGGTCAGCCGGTCACAACGGAGGCAGTGGTCAGGGATTATCGGGCAGCCTGTGCAACCCTGGAGCTGGCGCGTTTTATGGAAAAATGTTGCCTGAAGGGCCTGGCGTTGTATGGCCGGCTGGTCACTCCAGAGGCGGTGATTGAGAAATATCTGGCAGTTAACGCAACACTGGAACTGGTACGCTTCAGAATGGCATGTTGCCTGAAGGGCCTGCCGTTCAACGGCAGGCAAATCACGCCGGATGAGGTGACCAGGGATTTTCACGCTACCCGGTCAAAACTGGAGCTGGCACGCTTCAAAGAGCAATGTTGCCTGAAAAACCTACCATTGAATGGCCAGCCGGTCTCACCGGAGGCGGTGGTTGAGGGGTATCTGGCAGTCAATGCAGAGCTGGAGCTGGCACGCTTCAGGGAGCAATGTTGCCTGAGGATCCTGCCGTTGTATGGCCAGAAGGTTACACCGGAGGCGGTGGTTGCAGGTTATCAGGCGGCCATGGCCACTCTGGAACTGGCACGTTTTAAGGAGCAATGTTGCCTGAGGGATCTGCTGCTCAACGGCCAGAAGGTCACACCGGAAGCGGTGGTAAAGGACTTCCGGGCGGTCAATGCAACGCTGGAGCTGGCACACTTCAAGGCAGAATGTTGCCTGAGGGGCATACCGCTGAATGGCCAGCAGGTCACCCCGGATGGGGCGGTCAAGGATTTCCTGGATAGTCCGGAAGGCAAACTGGGTGCTGCACGCTTCAAAGCGGAATGTTGCCTGAGGAGCCTGTCCCTGGATGGTCGGCAGGTCACACCCGAGGCCGTGGTGAAGGATTATCAGGCGGCCAGGGCAACACTGGAACTGTCGCATTTCAGGGAGGCATGCTGCCTGAGGGGCCTGCCATTGAATGGCCATCGGGTCACACCGGATGCTGTGGCCAGGGATTT
>NZ_JAHHPP010000372.1 GCF_024606265.1 Endozoicomonas sp. SESOKO1 | reverse complement strand
GATTAATGAGGATCTGTTGTATTTTTGTCTCATCGCCGATCATAAACACCGGCACCTCGGGGCTAATGGTTACTTTGAAAGCCAGCTTTTTGGCTTTTGCCTGCTGGGCAACCATTCGATAAATGGAATCGATCAGCTCCATCAGGTTGAATGGCCGGGCAGCAATCATAAGCTGGCCGGATTCAGCTTTGCTCAGATCGAGAATGTCATTGATCAGAGTGAGCAGATGCTGGCCAGAGGCCTGGATGCCCTGTAGCTGGTCCTGTTGTTCGGGGGTGATGTTGGACTGGGCCATCAACAGCTGTGCATAGCCGAGTATGCCGTTTAATGGGGTACGTAGCTCGTGGCTCATATTGGACAGGAACTGGGTCTTGGCGTCGCTGGCGGCCTGGGCCTTGTCCCTGGCCTCAGCCAATGCAGAAGCTGCCCGCCGTTCGCGAGTCCGGTCATGAGCCAGTCCTTGAATGGCCACCACTTCACCTTGATCATTCATGGCTGCGGACTCATAAATTTCCAGCGTGGCAATGGTGCCGTCGGCTTTGATGATCTCTAACTGGTAGCTGGGATGGCTACCACCCTGGCATAATATGTTGAATACTTGTGTAACTAACGTCCGGTCACTGTTTCGGTGCAACAATTGCCGCCAGTGCTTCATGAAATATTCCGGACTATAGCCAAGTATCGCCTGCACCGATGAGGTCACATTAATAAAGGATCCATCAAGATGCTGAGAATAAAATATATACTCATGTTGCAGGGCATCGATGGTGCGTCGTAAGCGCTGCTCGCTGGCGAACAGCGCCTCCTCTGCTGCCCGGCGCTTACGGATGTCACGCATAAACATTGAATAGTGCAGACCATCCGGTGTTTCAATGGCATTCATGGTCAATTCTACCGGCACCAGCTCTCCGGACCGGGTAATAATATTGATTTCCTCGCCAGATGGATTGATTGGTGCCGCCAACAGCTTTTCCCCGGCACAGAGCTGATTGCAGTCCTCGTCGGCAATTAATGTACACAGCTGTTTACCCAGCACCAGGTCACCCTGGTAGCCAGTCAGAAGCTCTGCCCGGGCATTAACCATCACTATCACACCCAGGTGATTAGTAATGACCATGGCATCAGGAGCAAGCTGCAACAAGCCTCGGAAATGGGCCACATCACTGACCCAGCGGGTAATATTGCGGCCAACCCCTTCGGCACCAATAATATGGCCCTGGGCATCGTAAATGGGTATTTTGATGATCTCAAAGTTGGACCGGTTACCGTTTTTATCGCAGATTTCCAGCTCGTACACACTGGTTTCGGCACCGTTAAGCACTCGCCCGGTCTCCTCCAGTGCCTTCTGGTTGCCAGAGGTGTCAGAGTACAGCCAGCTGTGATGGTACGTTTCGATGGGCCTGGTCATGCCAACTGCAGTCCGCATCCAGGGGCTGAGGTAGGTCATATTACCGTCCCGGTCGTGGGTAAAGTAATAGATGCCCTGACCCAACTTCCCAAGCAGGTGGTCAAAGGATGAAACCCGCTCTGTCCATTGCCGCTCTTCGCGCTGCTGCAATCGGTGAGTTATGCGGGCAATAAACTGGCGAATATGGAATGGATCGCGCTGACTGGCCAACGGATCAGCGATGGATGGCTCACCTCTGGCAATGCTACTCTCCAGCGACTGGATAAGTGCGCTGAAAAACTTGCTGAGCTGGCCAACCAGTAACCAGATCATCATGGTAGCCAGTAACTGCACAACAATGAAGGTGATGATTTGCGGCAACAACCCATAAAGGCCGGAGGTAGACAGTAGCAGCGACAAGGTCAGTGTTCCGTTGTCCACCGGTTGGTGAATATGTAAAAAGGGGTTGGCCTTAAACATGCCACTATTACTGCTGCAGCTATTGAAGTTACTGGCACTCTGGAGCAAACAACGACTGGTGTCCGTATACTGTTGTTTGACCTCTGTCGGGATCTGGGGGGCATCCAGTTCAAACAGGGGCTTACCAGCACTATCGAGCAGGAATAAATAGGCTTTCATCTCCATCAGGGCTACTCGCTCCCGGAGAAAGTCTGCCATGGATACAAAGCTCAGCACCGCCACCCGATGATGGTCAACAGTTGTATAGCGGGCGTAGAAAAATCCTTGTTCACCAGAGCGCTGCCCAGCCTGCGTCAGGGGGAGAGGATAAACGCCGCTATGATGGCCCTGGCGGATGCCCGTGCCCAGCCACTGTTGCAAATCCTGGCGATAATCGGCAGGCATCGGTGGCCAGAGAACAGCCTCGCGGCTATTGGCAATCCACTCAAGGGAATGATCGGCCTGCTGGATAATAATGGCGGTTCCCGGTAGCAAGGCCTGCTGGTCGGACAGGAT
This sequence comes from Endozoicomonas sp. SESOKO1, assembly GCF_024606265.1. Taxonomy (GTDB): domain Bacteria; phylum Pseudomonadota; class Gammaproteobacteria; order Pseudomonadales; family Endozoicomonadaceae; genus Endozoicomonas. Next base: position 95 of record NZ_JAHHPP010000372.1, on the reverse strand, counting down.
ATTGAGAGCCTGTTGTGCTAGCGTAGCCAACGGTTGCTCTGCTGGGTATACCCCCGGTTCAGAGGCCAGTATCTGCAATTGTTGGCTGACTTTTT
>NZ_JAHHPP010000037.1 GCF_024606265.1 Endozoicomonas sp. SESOKO1 | reverse complement strand
GCAAAGCTCTCACGATTGAGGGTTCCCTGATTGAAGTCGTTCGCAGTAATAACAATTGCTGCAGGATCAGAGTAGGGTTTACTGGTGATCTGGCAGAGAATAACATCACCCTTTTTAACGCTGGCAAGCACCAGTGCCGGTCGGCGTTTAGTGGACGATAAGTCGGAGAACGGGAAGTTAATAGTGACTATTGTTCCTTTTGAAGGCATTCCCATGCTTCATCCTCATCTGGCTTATTCCAGTCTGCCACCAGTGACGGTTCACTTAACAGCGCTTCATCATTAATCTGCTGACCGGGTGATTCTTCAAGTATGGTTATCAATACTTTCGATCCTGAGGGTAAGACCAGATTATCTGGCAGTTTCAGGTTTCCCTGATTATCTACAGTGGCTTTGTAAGTCTGAAACATATCCATGCTCCCTGTGTCAATGGCTCATCAACGATAGCTTAGTCCCGTAGTGAGGGGAAGAAAATCAGGGTCATGTATGGTCCGCCCCGCATTGCAAGAAATCTGCAAGAAATCTGGGTCAGGTCTTTCATTGTGCATAACAATTGCCGTTTATGGTGATGAGGGAAGAGATTTGCACAATCAAAGACCTGACCCCAGCTTTTAAGACCTGACCCCAGCTTTTACTGATCAGAAGCGCCGTGTAGCAACATACTCCTTTAATGCGTCGTCCATACGGGTCTGCCATCCCTTGCCCGTGGCGCGGAAATACGCAATCACTTCAGACGACAGCCTTATGGTAATACGCTCCTTGGTCTCCTGCGCTTTGGGTCGGCCCGGGGCTCGCTTTTGCTCAAACATCTCATCGGTGATCTCAAAGGTGTCCGGGTCGGCCGCGATCCCGGCATTGATGGCAGCGTCTTCTTCATCGGTTGGCCATATAGTGCCCGGCTTAAGCTTTGGCATAGCGCTTCATCTCCCGTTTGTTGGCTTTTCTCAGGCTAATGATCCGGCGAACATCCCCGCGATCGGTGTAGACGACACAACACAAACGCAACCCAAGGTACGCCAGGCCCACCATCCGTTGCTCTCCATAGTTACAGCGACGGTCTTGCCATGCCCAGAGCGTATCCCACTCCAGATGCTCAGCCTCAGACAGCGGCAGGCCATGCTTGGCCAGGTTGGTGGCGTCTTTGTCAGCATCGTACTCGTACTTCATGGATTTATTGTATGCACAAAAAATAAAACCCGCCAGTTAACAGCCATTCCGGAAGGCCTGGCACTCAGCATAGGTGGTTGTTTATAAAGAAAAATCGGGGTCAAAAAATCGGGGTCAAAAAATCGGGGTCAAAAAATCGGGGTCAGGTCTTTCATTATGAAAAATCGGGGTCAGGTCTTTCATTAT
>NZ_JAHHPP010000371.1 GCF_024606265.1 Endozoicomonas sp. SESOKO1 | reverse complement strand
TACTGCGGTTGCGATAAATTGGTCTAAAAATTCCTGCTTCTTCGTCAAATAGCCCTGCTATTCTCCTCAGAATCAGAAATTTTTATCCTCAATTTCTCGCAATCCTCGCTACGGACGCTTAAGTCCGACAGGCTCTCAGGAGTCTGAGAATGTCAGATGGATGTTGGTCGGTTTACATAATTCTTGCCAGTGACAGTAGCCTGTATACGGGCATTACCACGGATATTGAACGGCGCTGGTACCAACATTGTGGTACTGCCGGGGGTGCCAGGTATTTCAGGGGACGAAAGCCACAACAGTTGGTCTATCTGGAAGGTGGTCATGACCGTTCATCGGCCAGCCAACGGGAAGCCGCCATCAAAAAGCTGACTCGCCCACAAAAGCTGAGTTTGCTCTCTTCTCCCGAAAATCGTTGTGACTGTTGGGCTGGTAAGCTGGTCAATACCAACCACTAACCCCTCATGATCAGAGTCTGACACGAAAGCCCGAAGAGCAATTCCCGAAGTCGGTCAATTCACATGCACATTCATAAGGCATAAAAGCCGACTCGTTGTCTGAGAGCTTTTTAGCACAAAAAGAAGCATAAACTATCATTTTTGGTTCAAGGTTGAACGTTTAGATAGTATGATTCACAAAAAAATAAGTATGAGGTGTTCATGGAAGCCAGCTTTTGGGATGGCAAGCGTGCCCCCGGTGTTACTGATCAAATTGATCTTGAAAAGTTCAGAAATCTGGGTGAAGTCATTGAACACTCAGTCCGCCAATACGTTGACCGGCCAGCCTATACCAGCCTGGGCAAAACGGTTTCCTTCAACGAAATAGACCAGCTCAGTACCCGGTTTGCTGCCTTTCTTCAGAACCATACGACACTGAAGCCCGGCGACAGTATTGCTATTCAGCTACCGAACCTTATTCAGTATCCCGTTGTCGTTTATGGCGCAATCAAGGCAGGCCTGGTCATTGTCAATACAAACCCGCTCTACACGGCCAGGGAGATGAAACACCAGTTTACTGACTCAGGTGCCAGGGCGCTGGTCTGCCTGAATGTTGTCGGCCACCTGGTAGAGGAAATCATTCAGGATACGCCAATCAAGCATATGATTGTCACTGAGTTGGCAGACCTGCTGCCCTGGCCGAAGAGGTCGCTGATTAATCTTGCCGTAAAGCACGTCAAGAAGATGGTTCCCGCTTATCAGTTGCCACAGGCGCTGAGTTTTACCCAGGCCATGAAACTGGGCGCAAAAGCGCAGTTCAGTAAACCCCTGCCAGCCAATCCTGATGATGTGGCCGTGCTGCAGTATACCGGTGGCACAACCGGTGTGGCCAAAGGCGCTATGCTGACTCAGCGTAACCTGGTCAGTAATGTCATGCAGACGGCCAGTATGTTGTCCCAGACCGACGATAATGGTGTGCCACTGGCAAAACCCGATGGCAATACGGCGGTTGCGCCCCTGCCGCTTTATCATATCTACGCTTTCACCGTGCACTTGATGACGTTCTTCCAGTTGGGTGGACACAGTATTCTGATTGCCAATCCACGGGATATGGATACCTTTGTCAAGTCCCTGAAGCCCCACAAGGTGAACATATTCATCGGCTTGAACACACTGTTTGTTGGTTTGATGAATCACCCGGAGTTTAAAGACCTCGACTTTTCCGAGCTGAAGTTGACCATGTCCGGTGGTACTGCCCTGCAGGCGGCGGTGGCCAACCGATGGCAAGGTATAACGGGATGTGCGATTTCCGAGGGGTATGGCCTCTCTGAAACATCACCCGTGGTATCCCTGAACCCTGCTGGCAGTTACTCAAAACTCGGTACTGTAGGTTTGCCCATGTCCAACACGGCGCTGAAGACCATCGATGATCAGGGGGATGAGCTGCCATTGGGAGAGCGTGGGGAGCTGTGTGTGAGAGGACCCCAGGTGATGAAAGGGTATTGGCAGCGTCCTGAGGCTACGGCAGAAGTGATTGATCATGACGGCTGGTTCAAAACCGGGGATGTCGCCATTATCGATGAGCAGGGTTATGTGAAAATCGTAGACCGGGTTAAGGATATGGTGCTGGTCTCAGGCTTTAACGTTTATCCCAACGAAGTTGAAGATATCGTCTCCAGGCATGAGAAAGTACAGAACTGTGCCGTTATTGGTGTACCCGATGAGAAAACCGGCGAGGCCGTCAAACTCTTTATTATTCCGGGAGACAAGAGCCTGACGGAGGAGGAGGTTAAAGAGTACTGTCGGCTGAACCTGACCGCTTATAAAGTTCCGAAGCAGGTGGAGTTCAGGGATGTTCTGCCAATGACGCCTGTCGGTAAAATCCTGAGGAAGGATCTTCGTGCCGAGGAAATGAAGAAGCGTGAAGCGGTTTCCTGATGTCAGGGCATCTTCAAAGCCTCAGTACTTTCTGAGGTTTTGAAATTAATCTGATTTTCAAACTGGCTTGATTTGATTACTCCCGTTATTTTTCTTTTACTATTGCCCTGGTTGTCTGGCGTGGTATTGTTTCGATCGCTTCAGTGTCAGCGATATCAGTATATCATCTTGATAAAGAGTATTTTCCCTAAAGTCGTTACAGCGATTTCTAACGAGTTTTTTTGGCGAATTTTTAAATATGAATTAAACTCAATAATTATGTTTTTCATGATGTAAGCGAGTGGCTGTTGTTTTTTCCTTTAAATGAGACTGAATTATCGTGTCGGCAGTGCCTTGACCCGTAATATGGCTTTATTTAATCTTCCCTGTTCTATGTTGCCGACTTCTTTAATTATTAACCATTGCTGGTTATTCAAACCATGTGATGAGGAACCAGACTCTTCGTATTACCCCTTATGATTCATGGCTTCGTCGTGAGGTAACAGTTCAATAGGTATAACGATGTCTGAAAAAAGCATTTTTTGAGAGGTGATGAGGCAATATGCTCGTTTTTTATCAATCATGCACGAGGTTTTTGGCTATTTACAGACAGAAGTCCCGGTGTTAAGTTTTTTATCCATTTCAAACCTTATTTTTAATTGATCCGTTGATTTACAAGATTGGTTCAAACAATGAATATTTTTGATGAAGCTCTCGGTGTTCTGAAGTCTAAAGTTCAGGTACGCAAGCTCTTTCATGATATGCACGCTGAAGATCTTCAGCGCGTCATCGGTCGCATTGAAGCCATTTACGAAGAAAAGTTGATGGTCCAAATGGAAGTTGAAGAGGAACAGGCCCGCAAGAAAGAGGCACTGGATGCGGTTGTCAAACAGATAAAAGCACTCGGGCTCTCGCTGGTTGATATTAAAGACCTGACCGATGATAAGAGCAGCAGTGGCCGTAAAGGAAAAACACGCCAGCGCTATTTGTTTCGTTACGAAGCCGTTGATGGTTCATCGGTAGATTGGGAAGGGGCGACAACAGGACGTATTCCAGCGGACTTCTCAGACTACCTTGAGCGAACCGGTAAGGATCGCAAAGCCTGTATCGTTTCTGAAATCTGATGGTTAATAAATAACTCAGAAAAAGCCCTGCAGGTCAGCAGGGCCTGATTGGTTTCTGTACTATCGTTTGTGCAGTGCAAGGTAGGCACCATGACCTTCTCAGGCGTTGTTGTTGGCTCCCTGGCATTGAAAAGAGCAATAGCCTGCTAAATGATCGCTGCAGGGGCCGATAACAACAGTTCCTTAAAAAACACATAAAGGACTGAAACAATGAAAGTAATGGCAGTTGCTGTAGCGGGAATGTTATTGGCCGGTGCTGTTCAGGCCGCTGATCAGGTGGAAGATATTCAAAGGCAGGGTATGGTTTGTTATTCAATGGGCCCGGTAAATTCCGAAAGACAATCCAGTGGACGGGGGATGGCTCCGGATCTTTCTGTTAATATTGCTCCGACTTTTTATATTACCAGTGACCGTGACTATGCAGCCTGTCGTGAAATGGCGGCGGAAAAGGGCGCTCACGTGATTATTGATCCGAATGCCTGATTTTTTTGTTTGGGTTGCAATGGCTCGAATACACAGAGCAAAATGATCTCTTTTCCTCGTTCCCGCCGTCCCCCGTGGGAACGCCTGGCCGAATCATTTTTTAATACACAGCGTCATTACTTTGGCTATCGGACGAATGGCAGGAAAAAATAGCTGATCTGTCAAAAGCAGCGTGGCAGGGAGTATTGCACGATAAGCGGTGTGGACAACTTCATTCTAAAAGAAGCCGTGTTTTTTCGGCTTTATTATTCCAATCAATGGGATATGTCGTATTCAGGGTGAACTAGATCTATGGGGAAATCTACCTGTATGGATTTGGGTTTATAAGTGGCCAGCCCGCCAACTTTACTGAACTCAACTATCCTGTTTAAAGAGCTGCAGGACGGTGCCGACAGATTGAGCAATGGACTTCAGCACGCTGTCATAGAAACACATTGGTCGAGGGAAATATTATGAAGACAAGGATGTCGGAAATCCGTAAGTCGTGGGGCTTTACCCTGATTGAATTGATGATCGTTGTGGCGATCATTGGTATTTTGGCTGCTGTTGCGATTCCGCAGTATCAGAACTACACACGTAATGCCCAGGTTTCTGCGGCCCTTACTGAAGCATCACCTTTTCGTACTGCTGTTGCAATTTGTGCTCAAACCAATGTATTAAGCGCCTGCACTGCCGCAAAAATCGGATTGACTACACCTAGCGGCGCAATAGCATATACAATCCCCAGCGGTACACCAACGATTACTATAACTCCGGGTGGGTCATTGGGTTCTGAAACTGTCGTGATTGAATCTGCAAATGGTTCGGACTGGGATATCTCCAGTTCTAGTGCAACAGGTGCCTCAATTGCGGCAACAGATGCTTATACTAAATGGTTGGCAGGCCTGAAATAGTAGTTTTCTTCGTTCCCACGCTTGGCGTGGGAACACTTGCTCCCAAAACATCAGAATCCCCGCCCAACAAATAACTTAAAAGCAATCCGCTACAAACCTCTTGTAATAAAACAGTTCAATACTCGGCCAGCCTCGATATACATTCACACGTAGAACCCTCAGCCCAAGAGCATGGGAACGAGGCTCTTGGAAGAAACTGTGCTTTCACCCAGTATCCGGACTACCAAGCTCATCCAGAAACTCAACCAGCCCTCTAACTTCCTTCCTGTTCACATAATCCTGCAAATCTTCCATCCGCCTACTGCCAATCGCAGTGCACTGATCCGAAAGCTGTCTGGATAGCAATCCCCGTATATCCGTTATACATCCTGCCAGCAGACGGGCAGTGCTTTTCCCAACGCCCGGAATACTGAGCGCACGGATCTGCTGCTCCAAAGCTTTTGGCCGCCGAATGGACTCAAGGTATTGCTGGATGTCTTGTTGATGCATACCAGCCGAGTGCAGTGAATGGGGTGTCAGCTGTAGAATATCGACGGGTGTGTGGATGATGCCTGCCTGAATCCACTGATAAATAACAGGCTTGCTCATTGCCGCAAGATCAAGCCCCTGCTTACCGGTTAGCCATATCAGGCGAGCGGCAAACTGTTGTTCACAACCCGGTGCCATAGTGAGGCAGGTAAAGGGCGTAAAACGGCTTGTATCCGGAGGTTCCGGGCTTACTCTGTTGGCAGGTCGAAACAGCACCTTACCAAAGATTGGTATGGCATTTCCTTTGAGTTTGATGCTGATATGATCCCCCACGGCAATCTCTTTCTTTTCCAGGTTCTGAACAGTGCCCAGTGACAGGGTTGAAATGGTCCTGTTTTTAAACCGTACGGGCTTAATATGAACCACGGGGGTGATATTACCGGTTCGCCCAACGGTAAATTCAATGGCTTGCACGGCTGATGTTGTGGTTTCTGGCGGAAACTTCCACCCCATGGCCCAGGCCGGTGTATTGCCTGCCTGGCCCAGCTGGTTCCTTAAGGTGTTGCTATCGGCTTTTATAACGATGCCATCCATCAAAAACAGTGGTTTTTTGATAGCTACGTAATGCTCAAGGCGTTGTTTGATGTCAGGGTAGGATGTGGTCCGGTGGGTATGCTCTAGGGGAAGAGGAAAGCCCATGCCCGCCAGGGCTTCTATTGACTGAAAATCGCTTGTAAAAGGGTTGTTGACCCACTGCCATGGGAAAAAATCAAAGTCTTTTATGGCTTCTGCTTCTGGATCTGAGCGATTGAGCTGACCGGCAACCAGGTGTCTGGCACTGGCATATTGCCCAAGAATTGCTGGAGAAATACGATCAAGCCGTGCAAATAGCTCCCCATGAAGAACGAGTTGGTTTTTTTCATCATTGCCCAGTGTCTCAGGAATCAGTGGCATTTGCCGGATATGATTCAGAATATCTACGCCAGCTTCACCATTTCCGCGGGTGGAAGCCTGGATTAACAGCCCGTTTTTGTAGACCAGCTCCACTGCAACACCGTCGATCTTCGGCTGTACCAGAACATCGCTGCCGGATATTTGCTGTAAAAAGTGTTTGATTGCTTCTTCAGACAGTCCTTTCTTCAAGCTGCCCATTGGAGCTTGATGGTGAATCGTGTATTTATTGTGAGGTGTCAGGGGTTTCTCAGTGGCGATGGAAGGGAAGCACGCCTGCCAGTGTTTCAGCCTGGTAACCAGGTCGTCGTATTCTCCATCGCTGATAATTGGGGCGTTCTGGTTAAAGTACAGTTGATCATGGTAAGCCACTTCATCCGATAGCCTGCTGATCTGCCCAGTGGCTTCTCCCTGATCCCACTGGGGGCAATCGTCTGCCCGGACTGTTAAAAGAAAGGTTATCCACAGGAATAATATTATTTTTCTCATGCTTCGATTAAAGCATGAAAAGCCCGGTAGTTCCCTTCTTGTATTCAAAGCTGCTCAACGATCCGCATTGACAGATCGACAGACTGGCAGTCTTTGGTCAGTGTGCCAATAGAGATAAAGTCGACCCCGGTTTCGGCAATGGGCACCAGGGTCTGATCATTAATACCACCGGATGCTTCCAGTTTCGGGGCTGTTCCGGGAAGTTCCCTGTTCAGCCGGACGGCTTCAGACAGCTGTGACAGTGGGAAGTTATCGAGCATAATGATGTCTGCTCCGGCCTCTCTGGCGATGTTGAACTCTTCCATGTTTTCCACTTCGATCTCAACCGGTTTGCCAGGAGCGATTTCACGAGCCTTAGCAACCGTCCGGGCAATGCCGCCACAGGCAGCAATATGGTTTTCCTTGATTAAAAAGGCATCAAAAAGCCCGGCTCGGTGATTGTGGCAGCCTCCGGCAGCGACCGCGTATTTCTGGGCGACCCGCAAACCGGGAAGGGTCTTGCGGGTATCCAGTAGCTTGACGTCGGTATTGCTGACCAGGTTAGCATAGTGCTGACAGCGGGTTGCGGTGCCGGAGAGGGTCTGCAGGAAGTTCATCGCAGCCCTTTCGCCGGTGAGAAGGCTGCGGGCAGAACCTTTGAGAACCACGACTACCTGGTTCGGCTCAACCCGATCACCTTCTTCTATATGCCACTCCAGCTGGACATTGGGATCAATCTGGTGAAAAACCTCGTCAAACCAGGGGCGTCCGCAGATGATGGCATGGTCACGACAGATAATCCTGGCGATAGATTGCCGGGTTTCTGGAATCAGGGAAGCGGTAATGTCTCCGAAGCCAATATCTTCAGCCAATGCCTGACGAACATTGGTTTCGACGGCGCGGTGTATCTGGTCTCTCAGGACCGGGCTCAGGTTTTCAGGCAGCGTACAGGATACTTTCATGGTCATTTACTGACTTGTTTGCAATGTTCTTTGGTGAGGATTATATACCGAAAGGAGAAGCCATTGCAGGCTGTTGGGACTATCTGACCCCGGCAGCGCCCAGCTGATTCATCAACTGGTGATGGCCGTCGACGGTGACCCCAAGGGTGTTTGCCTGTTGGATCAGAAAACCGTTGATAAAAGAGAGTTCCGTGACCCTTCCCCTGCGTGCGTCCTGACAGGTTGATGACCGGTTACGGGCTGTGCTCTGGCAGACTCCATGCACTTTTTCTCTGAGTGAGGTTGCCGGGATGTCCAGTGCAGTGAGAACGGCGCAGGTCTCGACAATCAATCGATCCAGCCAGGCCTGCTTGTCGCCATTATCCAGCAGCTCCCCATTACGGCAGTTGAACAATGCGGTGAGGCCGTTGATACAACTGTTAATGGCCAGCTTCTCCCATAACTTCTGCTCGATGGTATCGCACTGACTGACCTTTAATCTGAAATTGTCGCATAGGTCATGAAAGCCCTGTTCGGATTGCTCGTTACTCCTGAGTGGGCCAATCCAGGTCTGCCCCTGACCCGCATGGCATACTTCAAAGGGGGCTGACAGGTAAGCACCATCGGTACTGGAACCTGCCCAAATCCTGTGCATAGGCAAAGCATCCCTGATGGTCTGCTGACTCCCCATGCCATTGTGCAGCAACAGTATCTGGCTGTTTTCCGCCAGATGTGGCTTTACGCTGTTCAGTGCGGACAGTGAGTCCTGAGCCTTGGTACAGACAATCAGCCGGTTAATGGGACTGTCGATGGTTTCCGGCGAGACGGCATCGACATCAAAAAGGAAGGTCTGGTCTGGTGTTGATAGTTTCAGTGGAATGCGCTTCTGTTCAAGTTGCTGATAGCTGCTTTCCCTCAGGATCAGGCGAGGGGTTTCCCCTTTGTGGCAAAGGCTGGTGGCCCAAAGGCAGCCAATGCTGCCTGCGCCCAAAATATGCCAGGTATCATTCTGTATCAATGTATGAATTCCATCAGCGGATGAAGAAATGCCGAGTCTACCATTTGCTGCCTATACTCAGACAGCTGGTGCTTTACAGCTTTTTTAAACAAACGTGGGAGATAGACAATGAGCCATACCTATAAAATGACTGAACTGGTTGGCAGTTCAACGGTCAGTAGTGATGACGCGATTCAAAATGCCATTGCTGCTGCTGGCATGACCCTGGAACATATGGGTTGGTTTGAAGTGGTGGAGCAGCGGGGCCATATCGAGAATGGCAAGATCGCCCATTGGCAGGTGACGGTAAAAATTGGCTTCAGGCTCAAGGGCAAAGATCAGTAGTTGCCGTTAAAACCATCAGGTCCGGCCTATTCATATTGATGTTCTCCATGGCCTTTCGAACACAATCATGGATACAATAGTTGCTAATTGTTTCTTTCGATTTTCCAAGGAGATCATCCGCCATGCCTTCATTTGACATTGTCTCTGAAGTGGATATGCATGAGCTGGCCAACGCTGTTGACCAGGCAAACCGTGAACTGACTACCCGTTTTGACTTTCGGGGTGTTGATGCCAGCTTTGAAAAAAGTGGTGACAAACAGATCGTTCTGACCACCGATGCCGACTTTCAGCTGGTGCAAATGGTAGAAATGTTGAAAACCAAGATGGTCAAGCGGGGTATTGATGTTAAATGCCTAGAAGTAAAGGATCACTACGGTTCCGGAAAACAGGTCAAGCAGGAAGTGGTTGTTCGACAGGGGCTGGATAAGGAGGTTGCCAAAAAGATCGTGAAAATGATCAAGGATGCCAAGCTTAAGGTGCAGGCCGCTATCCAGGGCGATCAGGTTCGGGTGACCGGTAAGAAAAGGGACGATTTGCAGACCGTGATTGCCTTTTTGCGGGAAGCTGATCTGGACATGCCGCTGCAGTACAATAATTTCAGAGATTGATTGCTTGTGCTGCAGAAAATGTGGCACATAAAGCCGTTTTCATTTCAGGGTGAAAACGGTTTTTTATTTCTCAGGTAAGCTGATATCTTCTTTCTAAAATACAATAT
>NZ_JAHHPP010000370.1 GCF_024606265.1 Endozoicomonas sp. SESOKO1 | reverse complement strand
GATTCATCTTTATCAAGCCGGGTTTGCTCATCTGCCAGCCGATAAAAAGCCAGAAAAACTGGCGGTAACGGTATTGCCGAAGAAGCTGGATGAAGAAGTTGCTGCCTATATGGTAGAAGGCTTTGGTGGAGTCATCACCCGGCTGACACAAGATCAGGCTGACTACATTAACGTTCCTGTTGATGGTCCGTTCAAGAGTAACGATTACAAATACTAACTGCCTTTCAAGCTGGCTGGTGTCTCTTCACCGGCCAGCTGCCTCTGCTGGTGAATACCATGGCGAATACAATAACCAATAATACTCCTGTCAGCTTTGAGTTCTTTCCCACTAAAACTGAAGAGGGGGCCCGGAAGCTTGAGCAGCACGCTCTCAGTCTGGCCAGGTACCAACCGGAATTTTTCTCGGTGACTTACGGAGCGGGTGGCTCAACACGGGACAGAACCCTTGAAACGGTGCTGTCTACTCAGAACCAGACCCATATAGCAACGGCTCCGCATCTTTCCTGTGTTGGTGACTCCCGTGAGCAGATTAAAAAGTTGCTCAATTTTTACCGTAACCAGGGGGTTGGGCGTATTGTGGCCTTGAGAGGTGACCTGCCTTCAGGTATGGGGCGTGACAGCGGTGAGCTGCGCTACGCCAATGAGCTGGTAGAGTTTATCCGTGCGGAAACGGGAGACCACTTCCACATTGAGGTTGCCGCTTATCCGGAAGTGCATCCACAGGCACCGAATATGGAAAAGGACCTGGAAAACTTCAAACGTAAGGTTGATGCCGGCGCAAATTCAGCCATTACCCAGTATTTTTTCAATGCGGACAGTTATTTCTATTTCCTGGAGCGTACTCACTCACTGGGCATTGATCTCCCTGTGACTCCCGGGATCATGCCGATCACCAACTATACCCGCCTGGCCCGCTTTTCGGATGCCTGTGGTGCCGAGATTCCAAGATGGATTCGCAAGCAACTGGAAGCTTATGGCGATGATAGCACCAGCATTAAACAGTTCGGTGAAGAGGTGGTGACCCGGCTCTGTGAGAAATTATTGGCAGGTGGTGCTCCGGGTTTGCACTTTTATACCCTTAATCAGGCGGCTCCCTGCCAGGGTATCTGTGATAGCCTGGGTATTGGGGCTGATTGATGTGGTGGGTTATGAGTTGTGAGGGAATTGTGAATGGTATTATTATCCCTGTTAACTATTCCCTCATAACCCAAAACTCATAACCCTCAACCCAGTGCCTCCCCATGAGAAATCCCCGCATTTATTCCGAGCAGCCACTTCAGGCTGACAGCATCATCGAACTTGCAGAAAGTGCAGCCAATCATGTCGGCCGTGTCTTGCGCATGAGACCCGCGGAGCCACTGGTTTTGTTTAATGGTCAAGGGGGGGCCTGGCAGGGGAGGGTAGAGAGCGTTAGCAAAAAGTCGGTTACGGTTTATCTTGAATCGTTTATCGAGGGTGATGCCCAGTCTCCCTTGACGATTGAGCTTGGTCAGACACTCAGCCGCGGTGAGCGTATGGATTATGCCATTCAGAAGGCAACGGAAGCTGGCGTCACAGCCATTACCCCATTATGGAGTGAGCGTTGTGAGGTGAAGCTGAATGCAGAACGCCTGGACAAACGGGTGAAGCACTGGCAGCAGGTAGCTATCAGTGCCTGTGAACAGTGTGGCCGTAATATCGTACCGGCCATACATACGCCCGTTAAGCTGGAAGAGTGGCTCTCCACCCGAACTACCGAGTTGAACTTTGTGCTGCATCATCGAACCAGGGAGAAATTAAGTGGTTTTCAACAGCCAGGGTCGGTATCCCTGCTGATTGGCCCAGAGGGTGGTTTAACCGCTGAGGAAATTGAGCTGGCTGAGGGCTGGCGTTTCAACCCACTGGCGTTAGGTCCCCGTGTTCTTAGAACGGAAACTGCACCGGTAGTGGCTATTACGCTGATGCAGTACCTCTGGGGAGACTATTAATAGTACCTACGTGGTCAGTATAAGTAGCGACAGTAAATGGCTGGTCAGTAGAGGTAAAAGCCCTATAATTTGTCGTCCTTTTTAATGAGAGCCTTTGGTTATGAAAATGTCGCTTTTCAGGCTCTTTGCTTATTTTTTCCAGGGCAGGCGGCACATTTAGCCTTGGGCTGTTTTGGAGTAAATGATTCATGAAAAAAGTGGCGATTAACGCTCTGGCTATTGCTGTTTTTTCTGCTTCACTGACTGGCTGTATGGGTCAGATGGGCACCTCTGCCATGGTGACCAAAGCTAACCTGTCTGTTGTCGATAACCGTTATGGCCGTGCCGGACTGTTCATGTTGCTCAGCCCTGTTTACGGCATTGCCGCCACTGCTGACTTTTTCATTTTCAATACCATCGAGTTCTGGACCGGCACCAACCCGATTACTGGCAAGTCTCCAGCGGTTGTTGATATGCCTGTCGATGCCATCTTCAAGGTAAACAACAAGCTGGATAAGTCCATGACCGAAGTGCCTCTGGATGGTATCACTTCCGCTTCTTTCAAGCAGGTTGATGAGCATACAGTTGAAATGCACGTGACTTACACTGACGGTCAGCAGGCCGTTATGCGTGGTGAAAAGTCCGGTGAGGAAGTCAGCTTCTTTATGGATGGCGAGTTTGTTGCTACCGCTCAGGTTGCAGAACTGAATGATTATGTTGCTTCCAGCCAGTCTTGATTGATTCACTCTGAAAGCTAATGCCACTCGCTCCTGAGCGAGTGGCATCTGTCGCTGCCATAACGGCTCTTCTTTGATTCTTCACACTATTGGTCATCGTGAGGATCAGGAAAGAAGAGTTGTACGAAACTAACCCGCTTTTCCCTGCTACTGACTTTCTTATTACCGAAAAAGATCAGCGCCTGCCTTATCAGAAACCACCCGCTGTCCCGTGTTTTGGCTCTGGTTTCAGCGGCTGTTTTCGGCATCGCCTGAATTACCGCCCCAAAACCATTTTTATAGAAAAACTTCATGTAACTCAAAGGGATATATGGGTGTTTATCACTATACATGCAAAGTTGATGGTGTGAAAAACTGCTGGATCAGATAGGTGTTGGCACCGTGGATTTCCACACCGTCAAAACCGGCGACAATGGCACGATTAACAGCATTGCCGAAGAACTCGATCATCTCTTCGATTTGCGCCGGGGTCATCTCCAGCGGAGTTTCTGCATTATCACGCAGAGCGGCAACAGGGCTGGCCGAGATCGGTTTATGGCCACCATTAAACTCGGGCGTTGCCATACGACCGGCATGGTAAATTTGCAGAATCGCTTTTGAGCCTTTGGCCTTGATGGCATCCGCCAGTTGCTTCAGGCCGGCAATTTTGCCGTCAGTATCAATACCCAGTGCGCCGGGGAAGGCTCTGCCGTAATTTTCCACAAAAGCACTTTCGACAATAACGGCACCCGCATCGCCAGAGCGAGCAGCGTAATAGGTAATCATCTCCTGAGTTACGCCGCCATCAAAAAAAGCAGATTGAATCGTCATCGGAGCCATCACGATGCGATTTTTGAACTTGTTACCTGATTGAAACAGAACGTCGTCGATCAAATGAGCCATCAAGACTTCCTTATTTCAGCCCAATAACCGTACAAACGTTTGCTCACTGGGCTGACTGTTTATGGAATAAATACTTTTTTTAAGACCAGTATCAAGACAAGGGCTCAATATTAAGCCCAGCGAAAAATCATCGGCATTTTTTCACACCATCAACTTTGCATGTATAGTGATAAACACCCATATAT
>NZ_JAHHPP010000369.1 GCF_024606265.1 Endozoicomonas sp. SESOKO1 | reverse complement strand
GATCTCACGTCTTCCCCAGTCTGCCAGGGAGATATCAGCTACTCGATAGTCCTGAGCCTTGGCGGAGCTCTGAAAACCGGCAGTCAAATCAGGGTTAGCACTCATAAACCACGTCCCACTCTGCGTATTATCCGAAGATCAAAGTCTAGCAGTGGCTACAATCTATATCAATGAATTTTGATATAGATGCTGGTGTCAGATTTAATGACCGGATAGAAAAATCCAGAGGAAAGGAATCGGTTCAGTATTGAAAAAGGATATTGAAAAAAGGCAGCCAACCGGCTGCCTCAAGGGAAAATTAAAGGCCTGCCGCCTTGCGAAGCTGTTCCGCTTTATCGGTTCGCTCCCAGGTGAACTCGGCCTCTTCCCGGCCAAAGTGGCCATAGGCTGCCGTAGCCTGATAGATCGGGCGCTTGAGATCCAGCATCCTCACCAGCCCACCGGCGCGCAGATCAAAATATTCACGAACCAGTTCAACGATACGCTCATCGGACACCTTACCGGTGCCAAAGGTATTGATGGAAATAGAGGTAGGCTCAGAAACCCCAATGGCGTAGGACACCTGGATTTCACAACGATCCGCCAAACCGGCCGCAACAATGTTCTTGGCGACATAACGGCCTGCGTAGGCGGCAGAACGGTCTACCTTGGACGGATCCTTACCGGAGAACGCTCCACCACCATGACGGGCCATGCCGCCGTAGGTATCGACAATAATCTTGCGCCCGGTCAGTCCACAGTCACCAACAGGCCCGCCAATCACAAAAACCCCCGTCGGGTTGATGTGATACCGGGTATCTTTATGAAGCCAGCCTTCCGGGAATACCGGCTTGATAATTTGCTCCAGCACTTCACGGCGAATGTCATCCAGAGAGACATCCGGAGAATGCTGGGTAGAAAGCACAACGGCATCAACACTCTGCACCTTGCCATTGGAGTCGTAACGCATGGTTACCTGACTCTTGGCATCAGGACGCAACCAGGGTAAGACACCATTCTTGCGCAACTGGGCCTGGCGCTTGACCAGCTCATGGGCGTAGTAAATGGGGGCAGGCATGAGTACAGGCGTTTCATTGGTGGCATAACCAAACATCAGCCCCTGGTCACCAGCGCCCTGTTCCCGCTCATCGGTTTCATCCACACCAACGGCAATATCCGGTGACTGTTTGCCAATGGCATTCAGAACTGCCACGCACTCGCCATCAAAGCCCAGATCTCCGTGGTTATAACCAATGCTGGTGACGACATTTCGAACCAGCTCTTCAATGTCAACATAGGTTGTGGTGCGCACTTCACCGGCGACAATCACCATGCCGGTCTTCACCATGGTTTCTACCGCAACCCGTGCTTCCGGGTCATCCTTGATGATGGCATCCAGAATGGCATCAGAAATCTGGTCCGCAATTTTGTCTGGATGCCCTTCAGATACCGACTCTGATGTGAATAGCGAATACTCAGACATAGCCGTTTAATCCTCTTGAAAAAATTGAGTGCGCCTCTTTATTCCATGAAACCTTCTTTTCACGAAATAAGCTTACCGAGTGAGGCGTTACCCAGGTCATCGCCTATTCACAAAGAAAGAAACGTCGGACCTGGATCTGAAAACCATTGCGTAACCCCAGAT
>NZ_JAHHPP010000368.1 GCF_024606265.1 Endozoicomonas sp. SESOKO1 | reverse complement strand
TTGCTGGCTGATGTGAAATAATTCTGATGTTGTAGTGAACAAAATGGATGTTCCTTTGTCTACTTGCGGGTTACATCATGTTTTTGTTGTCATCAACGGGAGGTCTTTCGTGAGTGCAATTATTAACTGGGGCTTTGGCTTCTTCTTAACAGACTATGCCGGTATCTCAGGATCAGTGTTCAGGTCCATCATGTCGATGCTCTGATAGTTCAGGGATAAGGGCGAGTGCGCTCTTATCCCTGGAGGCTTTATTGACCGGATGTCAGTTTGGTAAACATGCGGTTAACCTGGCGGTTAATCTTTGAGGGTAGAACCTCAAAAACGAACAGTCTTTCTTTGGTTTCATTGGTTGGATAGATGCCAGGATTCTCTCGAATTTCTTCATCCACCAGTATTGTGGCGGACTTATTCGGGTTGGCATAAGCCACATAGTCGGTGATGTTGGCAATCACATCCGGGCGCAGCAGGTAGTTCAGGAAGATATGGGCCTCTTCAGGGTTTTTGGCATCCTTTGGAATGGCAACGGTATCGAACCACAGTCCAGCACCTTCATCGGGGATCGCATACGCCACGTTTACTCCGTTTTCAGCTTCGGCAGCCCGGTCTGCCGCTTGCAGAATATCCCCGGACCAGCCCATGGCGACACAAATATCACCATTGGCCAGGTCGGAAATTGAGCGTGATGAGTGAAAGTAGGTGACATAGGGACGAACTTTCATCAGCAGTGCTTCAGCCTTTGCGTAATCGGCCCGGTTGGTGGAGTTCGGGTCAAGACCAAGATAGCTCAGGGCCGCAGGAATAACTTCGGTGGGCGCATTCAGGAACGCAACACCACACTGGCTGAGCTTGCTGATATTCTTCTCATCAAAGATCAGGCTCCAGCTGTTGGTGGGGGCATCGTTCCCCAGGTACTGTTTCACCAGTTCCGGGTTATAACCTATGCCAGTGGTTCCCCACAGATAGGGAAACGAGAACTGGTTATCCGGGTCGTAGGTTTCCATCAGCGTCATCAACTCGCCGTCCAGGTGCTTCCAGTTGGGCAGCTTCTTTTTATCCAGTGGCTGGTATACACCGGCTTTGATCTGGTGAAGCAGAAAGTCTGCTGATGGGGCTACAATGTCGTAACCTGTTTTT
>NZ_JAHHPP010000367.1 GCF_024606265.1 Endozoicomonas sp. SESOKO1 | reverse complement strand
TTCTCCCACAGGGGACTTTCACCCCATCAGTTCATGCCCATGCCGGGCGTACCAAGAAATTCCAGGGTACGCCTACGGCGCCCCTGAATTTGGCGTTTTGCGCTTCATGTCGAGATATAAACAGGAAAAGAAAATCAATAAGTAGTGAACCAAATGAAATCAATTATTTTCGATGGATAGGTTATAAAAGGACATCCACTTACGCTACAATCCAATTAGGATTTGTTCGGGACGAAGTTTGTGGCCAGAATAACACCAAACCAGCTATTTGAGATCAAGGTTTGAAACTTTTTACACATCTATCGGCCAGAATAATGAAATAGAATTAATTGACTACTTATTATGCCAAAGATTGAAAGTACAAAAAGAGGTATTCCATCCTCCTTCCAGACGATTGAAGAAGAGCCTGTAAAGAAAGCACCCAAAAAAGAAATGGCTGGCTCTTTTAGTACTGGAAATACTGCTGGGAACCTGAAATCAAGCTCTTTCAAGTACTGTAGGTGCATCTTTGAACGTAACGTAACAGTCAGTAATCAGCATCCCACTATTAGTTTCAATAAAGAGAAAGTACCTGTTAGTGATGAACAGCATATACTGAAAACAAATTATTCTGAACAAACAATTTTTTCAACCACAGAAAGCAGCTCTGAAACTGAATCCAACGCAACATCTTCAGAAAGCAGCTCTGAAACTGAATCCAGCGCAGAAACTTCAGAAAGAAGCTCTAAAGCTGACTCAACTTCAAGTATTAGTTACATACAGGTTAATAGGCTTTCTCTTGCACAATTGCTTGACAGGTTTAATTTGCTTCTATCAAAGCACCAAGATTTACTTCCTTTTCAAATTATGGGAATTCCAAGTAGTAATGAATTTAAACGAGGTTATGTGAAACTACTCCTGCAAATACACCCAGATAAAGCAGGTAGTAAGTATGAAGAATTGTTCAAGTCAATTTTTCCTATATGCCAAGAACTTTTGGCAAGATTGTAGTGAATACTAAACAGCGTAATTTCTCAAAAAGTGCTGGATGCAGGATAATTTTGGTCAGTCGTCTATCCTCTCACCATGGCTTTTTCAGAACACCAGCAGTTACAACCTGAAGATCTACTGAGATTCATCACTCAGCAGCAAGAACAGATCATTCAGCTCAAAGAGCAGGTAGAATTGCTTGAAGCAGAGATTCGTCGTCTAAAAAAACTGCCCGCAAAGCCTGACATCAAACCGATGTAAGCACCGAACACCAAACCTCCTGATGATGACACCGGAAGCTCCGACGGAGACCCATCCGCTCCTGAGGGTGACGATGGAGCCAGTCCAGAAACCTCGTCAAAGCAGAAGGTTAAAAAGCCCAACGAGAAAACCAGAAAGCAGCGTAAACAGCCCCGAAAGCCATTGGCGGAAAAATCCATACCCATTGCTGCCACTGATGTTCCGCAGGGATCAATCAGGAATGGAACCACCCCTTTACACGTTCAGGAACTGACGATACAAACAATTCGCTGTTCAAGTTATATCCAGACAGACGACACGGGAACAAGGCATAAGGGGAAGAATGGTTACTGCACCATCATCAATAACGAGTCCTTTGCCTGGTTCGAGAGCACAGACAGCAAAAGCCGGGAAAATTTCGTAAGCCTACTGCACCGCCCATGGTCAACTTACTCGTTCACCGACGATGCCTTGATCTATCTGGAAAAACTGGATTACCCAAAAAAGTGGCTCCGCATTCTTAATCCATTCAGAGGAGTCACCTTCCTGAGCCATGAAGCCTGGGAAGAGTGTATGAAAGACCTGGGTCTAACTGGTAGGCGACGCCAGCAGGCCAGTGAAGCCATGATTTATGGCAGCCTGATACAGCATGGAGCAGGTCATCTAACCACCTTCAGTGATGGGGCAAGGCAGTTCGACGTTTTCAAACACAGCCAGTGCTGGATACATGCAGAGCGAGGGCTGGCAAAAGTTCATCCGGTCAATGATCAGCAGGCCATGGCCCAGAAATGGCTCCGGACATGGTTCTGGGCCATTTACGATGACCTTAAAGACTTCAAGGCTGAGCCAACTGACAAAAAAGCAATAAAAATACGACAGGGGTTCCAGGCGCTGATCCAAACCCAAACGAGCAGGGGGCTTCTTCAGGATGCTCTGTCAGGATTAGCTGTCATCAAGGAAGAGCTATTACTGGTTCTGGAAGACCCGAGCTTACCGCTGCACAACAACCTGAGCGAGAGTCAGATACGAGAATATGTTAAACGACGAAAGATCAGTAGTGGGACGCGTAGCGATTTAGGGTGGCAATGTCGCGACACCTTTGCCAGCCTGAAAAAAACGTGTCGCCTTTATGGTCTCTCTTTTTGGGGTTATCTGAAAAGCCGATTAATGGGCGATGGGTTATTTCCGAGACTGAGTAAGCTGATTGAGGAGGCTTCACGTCATCTTCCGTGTGGTGCTGCCAGCAGTTTTTGAGAAATTACCAGAATTAATCATGTAGGAATTAGAGTCAGAGATTTGGATGTTTCTCGTGAATTCTACGGAAAACTGGGTTTTGAGTTTATTGTTGGGCCAATGGGTCCGGAGCCGGTAGCCATAGTAGAGCACCCATGCGGAATAAACATTAACTTGATCCTCAATGCTACGGGGGATGCAACGGGGAACAATGTACTCATGGACGATATTGTGAAATATCCAGGCTATACGCATATTGCACTTGAAATCACCGACTACGATTCTGCTAAAAATAACATTGAAGCGTCAGGCTTTTCCATAACTGAAGAAGTCGAATATAACGGTGCAAGGTTTTTCTTTATCAGAGATCCGGATGGCAATGTTCTCGAATTCCATCAACCAGCAAGCAGCTGACAGGGGGTATCCGACGGACGGTGGCAGACGTGCCGCCACTTGAGTCGGCGCTATGTTCAAACCAAGGTCATGAGTTGTAAATTGCTGGAAAGGACCTTGTCTGTATCGCTCGTCTTCGGCTTATCCTTGATATCTTTGCTTCCACCATTTTGTGCATGAATAATGTTGTTTTATTGCACAAGCATATATGATACCGATTTTCGGTAGTTATGATGAGAAAATCAGGCTGAAGCTCAGCCTCTCTTTATTGCACAGGTTTAGATTGCCATGTCTGTACTGAATCATGGGTTCGATGAGTTGGATGTCCATACGTTGTATCAGTTGCTTAAACTGCGTGTGGATGTTTTTGTTGTTGAGCAGGTATGCCCTTATCCGGACTTGGATAATAAAGATGTTCTGTCGTCTACGCGGCATATCTATATAAAAGGGCGCGATGGCATTGCGGCTTATGCCCGCTGCCTTGCTCCGGGTGTTTCTTTCGATCAGGGTTCAGCCATTGGTCGTGTGGTTGTCGGTCAGGACAGTCGAAGGCATGGCTATGCCAGGCTGATTATGCAGGAGGCCATTGCAACCTGTCGGCAGCAATGGCCGGATAAACCGGTCATGGTTTCTGCCCAGGCATACCTGCTGAGGTTTTACCAGAGCCTTGGCTTTCAAATGATTGGTGAGCCTTATGATGAGGATGGCATCCCCCATCAGGGTATGATGTTACCGCTCATATTTAGCCACAACTCTGTCAGCAAGTGTTGACCTTTCACAGCCAGTTCCATTTGATGCCTCCAGAACCAAATTGTAAGTCTTTGCTACCAAATAGGGGGCAAAGCAGGCAGTTACGCTGAAACCTGTAAAAGTCCCAATAGCGCCACCAATCCCTGCACCAGTAATCTGATCCCCTCCTGTCATGCTCCCTAACAGCACACCTACGGCCCCCAGAGTGAAACACCCAATTTGAGCGGCGGCTGGAATGATAATCGCTAATCCACTGCCCATTGCGATCGCTGACAATGTGGCCAGGACTCGCTCGGTTTTTCGGGTTTTCAGTGACAG
>NZ_JAHHPP010000366.1 GCF_024606265.1 Endozoicomonas sp. SESOKO1 | reverse complement strand
CTTCATTGGCTTGCGGCAGTCTCTGGGTGGATAAAAACTCATCCAGCCATCGACCCAGCGCTTGGCGATAAGCCTCTTCGTGCTTACGGAAATTGAGTTTATGCGTCATGGTCAGGATAGGTTGGTCTGCATACACTGGTACTGTGTCAGGGACTTTTACCTCCAGACCTTTTTCCAGTGCGGTGTAGCAGTCAACAGAGTGTTGATACAAACGGCTTACCGCCCGGTTAATCTCATTTGAGAATCGTTCAATGCCAGTCTCAAGATTACGGATCACCGATTTAATGTTGACGATATGCTCCGGCACCTGTGCCGCGAGGTTGTGGGCAGTCGTGTTGAGAATCTGTTCTGTTACCGCTTGCAGATCTTCAAAGGCACCGTTGGTTTTTGCAGTTTCCGTCAACCTGGTGAAAGCACGTCTAAGATTGAGATCCTGCTGGGTGATGTTTTTATCCAGGGCGGAGTAACGCCCGGCCAGCTCTTGAGCAAGTTTGTTAAACTCAATAGCTGCTGCCTTTTTGTCATCGATACTGCCGATAGCCAGACTGGGCCAATCCATCAAACTGTCAGTGGCAGAGCTCTCCTGATAGCTCTCCAGGCGAATCTTTGCCTCCTGGACACAGCGGAGGCGGTCATTATGGATCTTTTGCTGATCAGATAGTGATTGCTGTCGTTTGAATAGCTCATGACGGTCACCACTCAGTTTTTCCTTGTCCCGCTTGGTCTGTTCAATCAGGCCATCCAGGTTAGGTTCCTGAGTCAGCTGCTCTTCAGTGACACTGGGTGTTGCTGACCGGCATTTATTTTTGATAGTGCCCTCAGCCTTGGAAATTTCGTTTTTCCGTGTTGCAAGGCGGTCTTCGTTGTTATCTATAGACCGCTCACTGCTCCTGATTCGTCCCTTAAGATCTCTCAGAACACTGTCACGACTTTGCTGAGTGGCGGCCAGCCAGTGATCCAGGCGTTCATTACTCAGAGTGAATTCGTTGATCTTCTGATCCAAATTACTCTGTGCCCGGGTGCGCTCTGACTCTGCTTTTTGCAGGCTTTCCTTGAGGCCGCTATGCCCTTTTTCATAAAGCACTCTTTCAAAGGTTTGCTTGGCAGCCTGAAAATCCTGCTGCAATGCGTCAGCACCGCTGGCCGGCAGCCCCCCCTGCCATGGCTCAGTCGGTTCATCTACCAGAGACTTCAGGGAGCGAACCTGTTCCTGGCGGGTGGCAATATCAGGCAACGACTGATTTTTCGCTTCGATAT
>NZ_JAHHPP010000365.1 GCF_024606265.1 Endozoicomonas sp. SESOKO1 | reverse complement strand
ACAATCATGCTGTTCGGAAGATTGCCAGAAATCACCTTGTGAGGAGCCAGGCGTTCCACTTCGTCAGCATTCATACCGGACGCCGTGAGTTCATCCCGTACTTCTTCCAGGGTTTTGCCCTGCATCATGGCCTGGCTCTGGGCCAGGGCGTTGGTAAACAGCCATGGGTGCTGTTCGCCAATCGGGTTGTGGGTAGTTGCCGGGGCGATAAAGTCCACCGGAATCAACCGGGTTCCCTGATGCAGAAGCTGGTGATATGCGTGTTGGTCATTGGTTCCGGTACCACCCCAGATCACGGATCCGGTCTGGTAGGGAACGGTGCTGCCATCTTCACGGGTACGCTTGCCGTTACTTTCCATATCCACCTGCTGCAGGTGGCCTGGCAGATCACGCAGGAAGTAGTCATAAGAAATGACCGCATGGGATTGGGCACCCATAAAGTTCTGATACCAGACGCCCAGCAGACCCGCAATAACCGGCATATTTTCTGCCAGGGGGGCTGAGCAGAAGTGCTGGTCCATGGCCTCAGCGCCTTTGAGCAGGCGCTCGAAGTTGTCGTAGCCTACTACCATGGAAATCAGCAGGCCGATGCTGGACCAGAGTGAGTAGCGACCACCAACCCAGTCCCACAGGGGCAGAGTGTTTTCCTGGGCGATACCAAACTGGTCAATGGCTTTCAGGTTGGTGGAGATGGCCATAAAGTGCTTGCGGATATCCTGCTCGGCACAGCCCTGGTCGATCATCCAGGCTCTGGCTGCCTGGGCATTTTGCAGGGTTTCCAGGGTGCCAAAGGACTTGGAGGCAACGATAAACAGTGTGGATTCCGGATCGATTTTACCCAGGACTTCAGTTAACTCATTTGGGTCAATATTCGCCACAAAATGATGTTCCAAGCCCCTGACGTGGTAAGGAGTCATGGCATTAATGGCGGTTTTGAGTCCCAGGTAAGAACCACCGATACCAATATTAACGATATGCCTGATGGGCTTGCCTGTGTGGCCAAGCCACTGCCCGGAGTGAACCTGCTCTGTCATGGCCTTCATAC
>NZ_JAHHPP010000003.1 GCF_024606265.1 Endozoicomonas sp. SESOKO1 | reverse complement strand
GATTAAGAGTTAATTACACTTAACAAAAAATTTCAGCGGACTGCCTTCGGCAGCCGCTGAATTTAGCGTTATGCGTCTCAGGCATTGAGTATCACGTAGGTTCAAGCTTTATATTTAAGATATAATCTTCTTTTCTTCCAAACAGCAAGGTGCAGTAAGCATGGCAATTCCTGTCCAAATTGGTGAAAGAACATACCAAACCAAGAAAGCAGCTAAAGATTATTTTAAAGCTATGCTTGCAAAGTATTCTGATGGTGATGAAATAAACGATGAGGATTCATCAGATCTTTATAACCTGCTCGAAAGGCATCCAGAAGCTTCACAAAAGTTTGGCTGTGGTATCGAGTGTTTTTTCAAACAAAGAACAGATAAAGGTACGAGTTGTTTCTGGTTGAGAAGACATGATGGCTCTGAAACAGAGTTTTCTTATCCTACCTGCGTGGATGCAAAGGGTAAATCTTTATACCAAGAGTTTGCAGAAGCTTGTCGTGAATCCGTTAGTGATGACTTACGAGCCACTAAAAAAGGGCATTTTGAAAAACACGCAGACTCTGACGGTCGGGTTGCATGCGATATTAGTGGGGAAATGGTACTACCACATGAATGTCACCTTGATCACAAAAAGCCAATGACTTTCCAGGTTATCGTAAGGACTTTTGTTGCAGCCAATGACATAGAGCCAAGCAGAGAAATGCTAAGTGAGTCTCAAGACCAACAATTTGCTACAACATTCACTGACGCTGGATTGGCTGAAAAATTCGTGAAATATCATCATTCAGTTGCAGATTTACGGATTATAAAAACAAAGCTAAACCTTAGCCTTGGTGGTTCTGAGCGAATTCTTAAATCCAAAAAGCCAGTTGCCATTGTGCAAAACAGCGACGCATAACAAGTGCATCCAGCCGACCACCTACGGCGTCGGCTGATGCAAGCGTTATGCGTATTCATCAGCATCGTCTGTTGAATAAAAAAATACGGCATGAGCAGACACGGTAAATTCCTTTTCACAGTCACCGCACTCAATCTCATGCACTCCCTCTTCATAAAGCTCATAAGATTCGTTTTTTTCAATGTCGTATGTTTTTCCGCAATGTGGGCATCGTGGGTTGTCTTCTCGTTCAAAAATTCGGGTATTTGATTCTTCTCTGGCTTTCTCTAATGCTTCAAACATTTTATCTATTCCTTTTCATCAGCACACGCATAACAACAGCTTCGTGCGGACTGCGCCGCACAAGCAGGGGTTAAACGAATTACTCAACCTATCTTCCAGGCCCCGCATTCGCAAACAAGAGTTCCATCAAGCGCTCGCTCAAAAAAGCATTTAT
>NZ_JAHHPP010000036.1 GCF_024606265.1 Endozoicomonas sp. SESOKO1 | reverse complement strand
CTCCTGTCTTATATCACCGCCCGATTGGGCGATGCTTTACGACGGGTTTGGTAATGCCTTTCATCCCCCCCAGCACGGCATAAATAAAGACGATACCCATCCCGATCATAACCCCGATATTGATGTCCACCTCCAGGTAACGCGAGAAAACAATACCGACGCCACGCATCTGCCCGGCAACATAGGTAAAGGAGATAAAGATAACGCAAATAACCGCAACCACCCGCGCCGTCTGGCTGTAGTAACGTTCAGCGACAAAGTCCGGTACCGTGAACTGGCCAAATTTACGCAGATAAGGCGCAAGGCACATGGCCAGCAATACATAACCGCCGGTCCAACCCATCAGATACATGGCCCCGTCGCGCCCCATAAAGGAGATAATACCGGCCATGGAAATAAAGGAGGCTGCCGACATCCAGTCCGCTGCGGTTGCCATACCATTGGCAACAGGATGAACGCCACCACCGGCCACATAATAGTCTTTGGTTGAACCGGCCCTGGACCAGATAGCGATACCAATATAAAGCGCAAACGATAAGCCGACAAAGAGGAAAATCAGTGTTTGAGTCGCCATCTCACTCTTCCTCCTGAACGTTGTATTTTCTGTCCAGGCGGTTCATCAACCCGATATAGACGAAAATCAGAACCAGAAAGGTATAGATGGAACCCTGCTGGGCAAACCAGAAGCCCAGTGGAAAACCGAAAAAGCTGAATTGGTCCAGCTGGTCCACGAACAGTATGCCGCAACCAAATGAAACGGCGAACCAGATTACCAGCAGGGAAAGTAATATCCGTATATTCTCCCGCCAGTAGGCGGCAGCTGCGCTTTGATTATCACGAGAAGGATTATCACGAGAAGAATTATCACGGGAAGGATCAGCAGACATGAAAAGACGCTCCTGAAAGTATTATTGTTTTTCTTATCTTCAGTCACTGAGGACTGTCCGGGTCTCTCACAGTAACAAATGTGCGGACATGAGCATCTTAGACTTTAGGCTAATAACTTTGGGGTACTACTGATTTAATTATGCCTCAATTCAACAGGTTTACCGATGGGTAACAGCAATATCAACAACATTGCCACCGGCGTATAACCATTTCGCCTGATCTTCTGTCAGACAAGATAAACGGTCACTGGATGCATAGCTGCAGAAAAGCTCATCCCAATCGGGACTTCCGGTTACATTGTAACCGTAGCCATGATTGGCCTTTGGCATGGCTTGATCCAGCTTCACAAAACCAAATGAGTTCCCCCTCTGCACTTTGAGCAAGACAGCAAAGTCATGGGGAAGAGCATTCTCACCAGCAGTTTTCGAGTTCCACTTCCACGAGCCGGAAACCATGGGCTCACCAAAAAAGTGAGAGATTTCATATTTGACAGTTAACTCATCAATGGTGATATCACCTACCTTGAACTTGATTTTACGAGACTCTCCGGAGATGGGATCGGGTTTGCCTTTGTCAGCCAAGTTCTCATTGTAGAAAGCCAGTTTGTTGCCCATCGGCTTTGGGTCAACCCCAGGCTTTACCGGTGCTTTTTTCGATTCTGGTTTGGCTTGAGCTACCTTTGACTGATTGACAGTCTGATTCTTTTCAGTGGTGTTAATGGCTGCCTGCTTTGTGGCTTTTTGAGTACCTGCGGATGCAATTGGCTGACTGTCTGTCTGTTTGGGAGACGCACTCTGATGAGATACCTTTGGCGCAGGATTGGACACAGCTTGTGCAGCAATTACTTTTTGTACGACATAATCTCTCCTCTGTGCTTCAGCAATAGCTGTATTTTGCTGAGCAAGAAGAGTACTGGTTTTTGCCATTTGCTGAGAGAGGGCGGTTAATCCCGACATAAATGCTTGATGATTACCCTCACTACGCTGCCTTTCCTCTTCTCTGATTCTTGCTCTTCTTGCCCCCTCTCGTTTTTCCTCTTTCACACGGATCGCGTACGCTTTTTCAATCTGTGCATACACCTCTCTTCCCTCAGCCTGGTTCTTTAATGTTGACCTACTAAGATGTCTCCGAGCCTGAAGTATATCCTGATTGCGGACAGCAAGTTCTGCTTTTTTCAGATGTATATCTTTAGACATAAATTTTCTGTGATTTATGTAATAAGGCCTGAACATAACTCTGTCTTTATAGTCATGAAAAGCAGAGGTCCCCCAAAAATTAGTTTTTCCAATATCAATTACTGTCGAAATCAAGACCACCTCACAGTAATAGTCCTGATCAAAATCGATCACTGCATATTTGTTAACATAGTGAACGCCGCGACCATAAGCCAAAAAATCCCACACCTTAAATTTTGGGTTTGGAGATCTCGTATCTGCTTCCAGACCCATTAACGGCTTCATTGGCTCATAGAAGGTATGCAAAATATTCACTACTTCATTCTGGATATCACCATCATCCTGATCGTTAGTTTTATAGGCTCTATGAGTAGGGCTTAACTTGCGACCAATATTGTCGAACATAATCTGCCATTCTTTATAAAAAGCGTTTGTTTCTACTCTACTAGTCTCATCATCAAGAGAGATAGAAACAGCATCAAAAAATGAATTAAATTCATTGAGATATACTTGTTTTGCAGATGCATGGATTTCCGATGATAGTTTTCGAGAATCTTCGGTGCTGACTGGCTGATTGAGTATGTCAGCAGACTGGCAACCAGAAAGTAAAAGAATCAAAATAACTATTGAAATTTTAACCATGCATTGTTTCCCTCATTACTGATGAGAACACCAGATTGATTTGTCACAGTTTATATTCATGGATAGGTGCGAAACCAAAAAAAACTGAGTGAGTAACAAGCCTACAGCTCGTCACTCAATCCGTAAGTGGTTATTTAGCTTACGCAGTCTCGGTATTTGACAACCTGGTTGTTGCCATTTCGAATAAGCCATTGCAGGCTGACACTAATAATCCTTCAGAATAATTTCTTCAGATAAATAAAAACCTCCCTGTAGCGCCTTCATTCTTTTTTCTGAAAAATCTGCGGGAGTATATTCGTTGGAGGGTTTGATTTCATCTAATAGACCAAGTCGCTGGTATGCCTCTGCTACCAGTTCGCTGCAAAATATGGTCGATAAATCCTCGTGGTTTTTCCCGAAAGGACCATCATACGCGGCTTTAAACAGTTCTAATTTACTGCGCTCATATTCTTTGCCTCTCAGCTCCTGGCGAAGTTCCATGAGTCTTCTCAGGGAGTCTTCCGGTAATTTTGCTCCCTGTAACCGCCTTACAGAAATATCGCCATTGTACTTCTGTACACGATCACTCAGCGCTACCAATTGCACACCTTTGCGGGGCATCTGAGTTTCCAGGTCATGTATATTGCTCAACGTTGTGGATTCCCATATCGTCAGAAAGTCATACTCGGGAATTCTGAGCACCATGCCACAATGGGACCACTTACTTAACGTGCCGTATTTAATGATGTCGCTAAACGCGCCCTTGCCGGAAAACAAAACCAGATCGCCTGTTTTTAAACTGTTCCGAATAGAACCATAAGACGTTTCCATGAGTAATCCTTATTTTATTGGACATAATTATTTTTTTAGAGTTGGTTTTCAACCATCCGCTTCTATGACTTAACTATTCAACCCAATTTTTTGTTATTCAGACAGAGGATATTACGCAAAATTATTTATGATGCAGCCAGTCACTTCATTGACCTGAATCAATAAGTCAGAAGAAATTTCTCATTGAATGAGAAGGATGTAAAGTTTTAGCCTTACTCATTCATAGTACCCTCCGTGGCCAATAAGGCATAACACTTGAAGTAACCCTCCGTAGCGGAGCAAAGATCGGGTTGACTGATTCGTTAGGCAATACTCTCAGCCTGCTCCTTAAGATACCTTTCAGCCGTTAGCAGAATAGAAGCCAGTGATTTATCAGTGCTATGCCCTGGCAATATGGATGACAAATATTCATGCAGTGCCGCAATTTTAATCCACTGCCGTTGAGATGGCTTCGTACTTTCCTCAAACTTCAGTCGACCGAGAAAATCCTGGCTTCCATTTTTTGTACCCGAAAAAAAGCAGACTTTATCAATTAACAAATTAACCAATTTTATTTTTCCACGTACGGTTCCTCTGAATATATTTGTATTTATTCTTTCATGAACCATTAAATATGCAATAGCTTTTAACTCTTTTCTAATTCTATCCGCCCGTTGTCTGGCGCTCTGATTTTCAGTTAGCTCAGAAGAGCTTGCTGTTTCAAGTAACGCAGGAAACTTTCCTGCCCTGAGGTCGAAACGTCCTTGTTCCCCAAGCCCACCGTCGTCAATTCCTTTACTATTCCGGACAATGAACAGCCTTGCAGCTGTGACAATAGCCAGGGGTTCATTAACAAGCCGCTCACCAGCAGCGCATAACATTTGAAAAAGATAGTCGAGCGTGAAAGAAATTCTCAGGGCTCCCTTTTGTGATTCATGCAGGCCGGGGATACCCGGAACATTCTTGAGCTTCAGGTGGTTATCAAGCTTGTTAGTAAGTTTGGAAATCTCACAAATTTTCTGTATAGCCTGTTTGAGAGTATTTAACCTGCGACAGGCTTTCGCTTTGCCTGTAAAATCCTGTGTCCGTTTTCCCTTAAGCATCATGGAAAGCATCTCGAATGCAATCTTGCACTCATCACCTTCGATTGTTCTTCTGATTGAGTTTGCCAGCCCTGCCATATCGGGTGCTGCCGTATCTCCGGAAGGTATGGGAACTGCCCTGTTTCTGCTATTCATCGTCAGGGAATCAGCCGTTAAGTCACCGGACAGTGTTAAATCCTGATCCCTGCTTACTGTTGGTAATTCCGGAAAGCAGTGACCAAATCCCTCCTTACCTTGACAACGGTCTGACGATCTCTTGAGGACAGGCTCGAAAGCATGACGCACCCCATGAATAGCGGGCAATAATCGACGTTTCTTTCTCGAACAACCGGGAAAATCCTCTACCAATTCTGTTCGCTCTCTTTTTAAAGGGGGCAGGCTTTTAATTCTACAACGTCGAACAGTCTCCTTATCCATTTCTGTAGAGTCTGTCTTTACCTTTGTGGCAACTGGATAATGCCCTTGATCCAGGAGTGACGAATGAATAGCCGTCAATTCCGGCTTATCGGGTGTTGCAGCTTTGACCGGACTATGGTCTTGAGAAATAAATGATGAAACAGTTATTTTCTTCTCAGGGCTTAATTCAATATCCATTGATTCGTGGGCATCTGCTATGGCAAGAGTTGCACCGGAGGATCCACTCTCACTTGAATCCAGCCTTGAGAAAGCCTCTGGTACAGAGGTAGAGATTGCTGATTTCCATGCCCCCGACAATACCTTATCAATAGCTTCCGCAGCCCCTGAACCAGAAACCTGGCAGACTCTTTCATGTTCAGCAGGCGCTAAAAGTAGTGGTTTTGGAAAGATCATGACAATCCGGTTAAAACGACCAGGTTCTGTCAAAGACTCTTTGACTTCAGTCTTGATATAAAAACGTTGACTATCTCTGTAAATGGGTTCTCCCTCAAATAAGGGGCCTGACCGACATACGGGTTCTCTATAAACGCGTTCACCTGCGTGAAAGGAAAAGTCAGATCGCCCGGTCTTTCGTAATAATTTCAAACGGGCGTCAAGCCGTTCAATAACATAGCAGACATCCCGCCGAACCCAGAGCCTTCCGACTTCGGAATTAGGGTCAAGATAATTATTTAAAAACTGACACCAGCGCCACAGCAGTTTATTCACCCCCATAGTCATTGCGTTTGACCTTAACCTCTTTAGCCAAAGCATTAACTCATGGCTTTGACCCAACCACTTTAAAAAAGCACCGTCAGGCCATACATTCAACTCTGCCTCCATGGTCACAAAGTTTTTATATCGTTTTAACATTTTCAAATCATGGCCATTAATTTCAATATCTGAATACATGGAGTTCCTTAGCCAGCGATTTATTGACAATTTCGAAGCTTTTCCAAAATCAGGCTTTAAAATCCTGATAAATAAAGGTGTAAAATTCCTGAGCATATCCTTCCAGAAGGTCAATGTCTTATTGGTTTTACAGAAGGCAGCCATATTCAGAGTCTTACCAGTATCCGGATCCATGAATCCGTGCCTGAGATAATATTCCTCCAGTGTTAATTTCCTGGCATGACTGACCATGGTTTTTTTTTGAGCATCAGAAACATGATCCTGACTTCCCTGATAAAATTTCAAAAGAACAGCAGGTAACGAAGCTAATGGTATAGCACCTACCTTTATATTTTCCGGGCGCCTCCTGGCTCTCTTGCCCTGCTTACCCGATCCTTCTGCAGGGAAGGCCCGGTAGTCTACCGGCGAAGTACCCGAATGAGCATCCTCCACCAGCTGTATAAAAAATGAGTCAAGCCCATTCCGTTCTTTATCAAAAGACAGTAATACTTTAAATGCCATCATTGTGCAGCTGTGATAATCCTTCTGAAGATATCCAGAAGCCGGTGTGGTCAAAAAATACAACCGATTATCCTGAATATTTTCTACGGCGCATGATATGCCATGAATGATAAAATTTCTTGTCTCTGTAGCCAAAGGACAGTCTGGTTGTATTGTTTCGTGTAAATAGACAACAAATTTATTTCTGACCTGAATAAATCTGACTGCAGTCATATGTGAAGCAGAAGCATTCATAACCAGTATGCTGAATGCTGCCATGCCACTACCATTTGCGATACTTCCAGAGATATATTTTTTCAAAGCCTTCAAAGAATTTCCATCATTGACAAGACCGCAATAATAAACAGCGGGACAAGTTCCAGATTTTCTTTTTAGCACAGAGAGTTCTTTAATGGCTCTAACGGGAAGATAGTATTCGCCATTACTTGTGGTTGTGTCATTGAAATCCAGTCGCTCCTGAAGCAGGGGATTCATCTGAACCATGCGCTCTTCATGGTGATAAGCGGCCACTTTATCCCAGTAGGGTAACCCCCCTTCTGATACTTTATACTCCAATACCACGCCTTCACCAGCTGATAATGTAACGGACTGCCCACCCCCGTAGTGGAGATTGCTCTTTATATCACTGGCTTCATATGACTGATACACGCCAAGATAGCTGCCCTCCTTCAGCTGTTGGCTGGTTAAGCATTTCACGTCTTTTTTATCTGCATCTTCATCTGCATCGACAGAGTTTGAATCACGTACAACCACAATTGAACTGGCATCCAGTTTCGCTATCTTTCCCCTGCTTTCTGCTGTTGCCAAACCAGCCTTATTTTCCATGACTGGTTCCAGATGAAATCGTAATTCAGATTTACTATTCTGATCCAGAACTGAGGTCATTACCCGATCAATAGACCACAAATGATTCTTGTGATCATCAATATAGGTTATTCGCCCTACACAGTGGCGCTGCTCTAACGTTAGTAAAGGTAAAGGAGGTAAAAGTTGATCTCGAATGGTATCAGGAAGCCGCCAGAGAGCATGCAACAAACCATCCGTTACATAACGTGATTTAAATCTGCCAATGTGCTGTTTTAAACAGGTTTCATCTGCCAGAACAGATTTTTCCAACGCCGTCATTGGCTGAATAACTAATTCAACAGGCAAAACACTATGGCTCCTGAAACTGCATCAAAAAGCATTTAATTTAGAGAGGCCATTTATCCATTAGTTCACTTTGAAATTATTGGTACCGGAATTTTTATAGCAGTAGTGAAAGCCAATCAACGACGACAGGTCAGACGGCAGAAATTGTTGTGCAGGTTGTATCAACGGATTACCCGGTTGCAGGATTATTGCGGTGGTCTAATCTGTCCCTTATAGACGACATATGATTACTCTTTTTCAGAAAAAGGTTAATGGTAGATAATTCGAGGTTATGTCTGTGAGTAATAAAAAAGCGATTCGTGGTGGCATTCTGACCTTTGTTGCCGACCCATTTTCTGTTGAAAGCAATAAGTCTTATCAACACTATCAGGATGGTTTGATTATTCTGAATGGAGGTACGATTGAAAAAGTCGGTGCCTACGAAGACCTGTCAAGCCTCGTCAATAATGACCTTGAGTTTCTGGATTATTCCGGATCCCTGCTCACTGCAGGTTGCGTCGATACCCATGTACACTTCCCGCAAACCCCGATGATTGCCGGTTATGGTGAACACCTGCTGGAATGGCTCAACGAATACACATTTCCTACTGAATTAAAGCTAAAAGATAAGGCCTTTGCGTCGTCAGTTGCGAAAATGTTCCTTAAAACTACCTTGAAAGCAGGTACGACAACCAGTGTTGTTTACGGCACCGTTTTCAAAGACTCGGTGGATGCTTTCTTTGAAGAAAGTGAACGGCTCGGCACGCGTATGGTATGCGGCAAGGTCTGGATGGATCGTAACGCTCCGGATCAGTTGCTGGATACTCCCCAGTCTGCCTATGACGAAAGCAAGGAGCTGATTGAGCGCTGGCACAATAATGGTCGACAGAAATACGTTATCACTCCACGTTTTGCCCCATCCTGTACCGGTGAGCAACTTCAGAAAGCCGGTGAACTCTATAAGGAATACCCTGACGTTTATATCCAGACACACTTATGTGAAAACACCGGTGAAATGGACTGGGTGAAGGAACTTTTTCCGGAGCGCAAATCCTATACGGATGTTTATGACCACTATGGACTGATCGGAGAACGCGCTGTTTTTGGCCACTGCGTCCATTTTAACGAAGATGACTTCAAAACGCTCAGTGAAAAGCGGGCTGCCATATCCCATTGTCCAACATCTAACCTGTTCCTTGGCTCCGGCCTTTTCGATATGGAGCAGGCCAAACGGGGTAAATACCCCTGTCTGGTGGGGCTGGGTACTGATATCGGTGCAGGAACCAGCTTCTGCCACCTGCAGACACTCAATGAGTCATACAAAATATCCGAACTGCTTAACCACAAGCTCACTGCGGTCCAGGGGTACTATCTGGCGACGTTGGGTGGTGCTGAATCCATCTACCTGGACGACAAAATCGGTTCCATTGCCGAAGGAAAAGAAGCAGATATTGTCGCCTGGGACCTCCACTCTACAGAACTGATCCGATATCGCATGTCGTTCTCAAAATCTCTGGAAGAAGACCTGTTCACTCAGCTGGTGATGGGCGATGATCGTTCAGTTCGCGCCACCATCGTCAATGGCCAGGTTGTATACAATCGAGACAGTGGTTTTTTCAAGGAGTAGTTAACCATGGCTGCCGTTACCGCAAATCTTGGTGGTGGCCGTGCATGGTTCTATTGGATCATCGCGACGACCTTTGTTCTATTCCTGTTCAATTTGCAAACGGGCTACAACATTATCAACCCGGAGCTGGAAAACAGTTTGTCACTGACCGTTGCTCAAATAGGTCTGGTGGCCAGTACCTATACGGTAGTCTTTGCCATTTGCCAGTTATTTTCCGGGCCGTTGCTGGATCGCTTTGGAATTCGCTGGATCACGCCTTGCGCCATTACTGTTGTAGCTATTGGCGCTATGCTGCTGGCCAGGGCAGAGAACTTCGAAATGTTGCTGGCAGCTGAAATAGTTATGGCACTGGGATCTGTATTCGGGTTTGTCGGTGCCGGCTTTGTCGGAGGAGAATGGTTCGGCCCGGCAAAATTTGGTCTGATGTTTGGCTTTGTGCAAACAGCGTCGTGTTTTGGTTCGTTGTTTGGCGGCAATATCATCAATGAATTGCTGGTTGATTTCAGTTGGCGGGATATTATTGAGACATTTGCCTGCTTCGGTTTTGTCCTCGCTGTCATTGCTTTTATTTTCCTGCGGGACAGCCACCCGATGACTGGGGAGTTCTCAGTCATGTCAGTGCTGTCAAAACTGGTAGATACAGCCAAGGTTGGGCAAATCTGGCTCATTATGTTAATGGGGGCGGCCTTATTTGGCACGTTACTGTGTATGGCGGTGGTATGGGCCAGCAAGATTATCCAGAGTCATGGCGTTGCCGTCAGTGATGCCAATACCGCTTCCCTGCTGGTCTGGCTTGGGGCAGGTGTGGCTGCCGGGCTTATGGATAAATTTTCCCGCATGGCAGAAAGCAGAAAGAAAGTGATTGTCGTCTGCTCGATCATTTATATAGCCAGTATTCTGGCCCTGCTTTACCTGCCTATGGATTTTTATGTAGCCAGTGGCATCATTCTGATACTGGGTTTTGTCAGCTCCGCCCAGATGCTGACATTCACCATGGCCTCGGAAGTGGTGCCGGTTGAGCTGGAAGGGACGTCAGCTGCCTTCGTAAACAGCGGTATGTTTATTGCCGGAACAATTTTGATCTCTCTGCCGGGTTACCTGCTTCCGGATACCCAGGCCCATCATTTAACACTGGGTGACTTTCAGGAGGCCATGACCCCCATATGGATTATTAATATCGTCGTGTTGGCTATTTGCGTTCTTTTTATGAAAGACACGTACAAAAAGGTGTAGAGGGATGCCAGAACCGACCTCGGGCAACATCAGCAAAACCGGAGGTGCCAAAGCATGGTGGATGTGGATTATTGCTACAGGTTTTCTGCTGTTTCTATTTAACCTGCAGACTGGCTACAACATTATCAATCCTTCGCTGGCCAGAGATCTGTCCCTCACGGTATCCCAGGTCAGTGTCGTTGCCAGTGTCTACACGGCTGTATTTGGCCTCAGTCAGATAATTTCCGGTCCTGTTCTTGACCGCTTTGGTATTCGCTATGTAACTCCCTGCGCGATTTTAACCGTGACTCTGGGAGCTTTTGTCCTGACTCATGCCCAAAGTTTTACCACACTGCTTATTGCCCAGATAATTATTGCCATTGGCTCTATTTTCGGATTTGTGGGCGCAGGTTTTGTCGGTGGCGAGTGGTTTGGCAGTATAAAATTCGGTTTTATGTTTGGTCTGGTACAGTCTGCGGCTGCTTTCGGGTCTTTTTTCGGAGGTAATTTGATTAATGAACTGCTTGAATCTTATAGCTGGCGTGAAATCCTTCAAGGCTTTACCTATACCGGATTGTTTCTTTCCGTTATTGCTTTTCTCTGTCTGCGTGACAAGAAAGACTTTTCTGAAGTCTCTCTTTCTTTCCGCACTGGCATAATCAAAGAGCTGATCACCGTACTTGGCGTAAGCCAGATCTGGTTATCAACCCTGATAGGTTCTGTACTCTTCGGTGGGCTGCTCTCCCTTGCCGTAGTCTGGGCCAGCAAAATTATTCAGAGTTACGGTATAGAGCCTGCCAGTGCCAATCGGGCATCACTGGTTATCTGGCTTGGCTGTGGCCTTGGGGCCGGAGTGATGGACCTGATTTCCCGGTCGCTGAAAAGCCGTAAACTTGTGCTTCTGACTAACGCAGCCGTTTTTGCAGTAGCCCTTTTACTGCTGCTTTACTTCCCGTGTAATTTTTATATTGCAAGCTTGTTGTCGTTTATTATTGGCTTTACCAGTGCCGCCCATATGCTGGCATTCACCATGGCTGCCGAGATGGTACCCGCCGCACTGGAAGGAACATCCGCGGCCATCACCAACAGTGGACTCTACCTGGTCAGCACATTGATGATCACTCTGCCAGGCTACCTGCTGCCTCATTCCGAACCATTAACACTGACTGGTTTTCAATCGGCCCTTATGCCAATCTGGGTCATTACCGTTGCCAGCATTGGTCTGTGTCTGTTTTTTTTACAAGATACTTTCAGTGATAACAGTGAGAAACAGTCGTAGCCATCAATGATGCCCCCATTTTGAACCACCCTTGCGTGTCTGTTAGAAAGTCCAGCGAAGAACCGACTGATCAGGATACTTCCGCAGTCCATGTCCAGGAACGGGTATTTCTGGCAACTCCCGGGGCTGCCAGTGACCATACGACGGCTATCAGAATCCCTTACCGGGCAGCACCATGGCCACTCATGTTCAGTAAACCTGACTACGACTTACCAGCCAAAAAGGCCCCCATTACCTGTCGGGCTTCTTCGGAAAGCAATCGCTCACCAAAGATGATCGCTTCATCATCAATGCGCTGCTGAACATCACGGCGACGGGTACGGGTAATGAGTTTCTTGGTCAGCAATAGCGCTTCACGGGGCTTTGCTGCCAGCTCCCTGGCCTTTGCCAGGGCATATTCAAAGACCTCTTCATTGGCGACGACGGCATTGGCAATGCCATATTCATGGGCGCGCCGGGCATCAAAGAAATCCCCCAGCATCAGCAGTTCTGACGCCCGCTGACGCCCCATAATATCCGGCAACAGCAAGCTGGAGGCGGCTTCTGGCACCACGGCCAGATTGACAAAAGGCAGACGCAGCCGGGTGTTTTCGCCGACATAAACCAGGTCACAATGGAGCAGTAAAGTCACGCCGATACCTACCGCAATACCACTGGCGGCTGCCACCATCGGCTTTTTCTGTACCGTAAGCTGACGTAGCACTTTGATGGCTTCTGGCTCTTCGGTGGTATCCCGGGTCAGAAAATCCTTAAGATCATTGCCCGCAGTAAACATATCGGGCTGGCCAGCAAAGAGAATCACTTTAACACTGTCATCCCGGTCAGCAGCAATCAGTGCTTCAAGAATGGAAGCGTACATCGCTGTTGTCAGCGCATTTTTTTTATCAGTGCGGTTGAAGCGGATCGTCAGGATATCATCCTGCTGTTCGATCAGGATATGATTATGCTGATTTGACATGGGTCAAACTCCCTGTAGCTCTATTATCATTATTCTGTCGTCTGTATTCTATTACAGCTGTTGTTCAATTGGCAGCAAAGAGAGAATACCAATGCCCATTCGGGTAAACACGGAACTCTCCGGGTCAATATTGCTGATAGCACGACACTGTGGATTACAGTCAAACCACTGAATACCACTATCTGTCAGTTTCAATTCCCAGAACCCGTCACTGTCCAGCTGGCCCAAACCAGAAATAAAGTCTTTCGCCATCGCGGGTGAGTCATAAATCGCGCCTATTTCGGTATTCAACAACGCCGACCTTGGGTCAAGATTTGCAGAGCCAACGAACAGATAACGTCGATCAATAATAAAGAATTTGGCATGCAAAGTGGCTCTGCTGGAGCCGGTAATGGTCTTATGGACTTTTCCATTGGCGGCTTGAGTCTTCACCTCAATAAGGCGAACACCCGCTGCTAATAAATCTTTTCGGTATTTGCTGTACCCGGCATGAACAATGGCAACATCGGTTGAAGCAAGACTGTTGGTCACCAATACCACCCTGACCCCCCTGTTGACCAGGTCAGCAAAGTATTTTACCCCCTCTTTTCCCGGCACCAGGTAAGGGGTAAACACCACCAGTTCGCTGGTGGCACCGTCTAAATAAGGCAATAGCCGGGGAAACAGTTGGGTCGACTGGTCTGGAACGGGAGACAGGGTTTTCCCTGGTTCATCGGCATAAACAGAACCTCCCCCCCAACACCAGTGGTCAGAAACGGGGGCCAGAATTTTTCCCGGTTCATCGGCATAAACAGAGACATCGCCCCAATACCAGCGCCCCCATCCACTGGCAATATGCTCAAGCAGTAAAGCCTGATTAAGGCGACTGATGTACTGTTGTCCTTCTCTCGAATCAGCCGCTTTGGTCAGATCATTCTTGAGTTGTTGTCTATCTTCAGACGTTATCGTTCTATTAATGAGTGATTCAGCCGGGTAACTTAACGGGCTGTTCCAATAACGGTCAAACTCACGGGAAATTTGTGGAACCACAACCCCCCGGTGGACCATATCAAGGTCGGCAAACTCAACGGCACTGTTCCGATAATATTCATTGCCAATATTCCGGCCACCCAGAATGGCCAGCTGATTATCAACAATAAAGCTTTTGTTATGCATCCGTCGATTGGCCCGGTCAAACTGGGTCAGCAACTGAACCGCGCGTCCCCAGCCACGGGTAGCCAGTGGATTAAACAGCCTGACTTCAAAAAAAGGATGCTCATTGGCAATAGCCAAAGCCTCATCCAGACCGGTTATGGCCAGGTCATCCAATAACAGGCGAACCCGGACACCACGATCAGCAGCTCTTAACAAATACTGAAGAAATAGCTGTCCGACCAGATCATCATGGTAAAGGTAGTATTGGGCATCAATGGTTTGATCCGCCGCTTCAATCAATGCCAGCCTGGCAACAAAAGCGTCCAGGCCATCAGACAGTGGATGAAAACCGCTTAAACCCGGGTATTTGGCATTTTCATTCCCGACCCATTGACCAATACGCGTTGGCTGGGCACCAGCCGTTTCCAGCGCGTGGGATGGCTTTGTTTGAAAGTCGGATGGCAAACTGGCACAGGCTATCAAATTCATCATTAACAGACTAACCAGCACCGCTTTTATCACAACCCGTTTCCTTCTTTACTATTTCTAGACAGCGCGCACAGTAACAACTGGTTTTCTCTTTTGGAATAGGGAGCAATACTGGACTCCCGGGTTTGTTTTCAGAGGGAAGAGACTGCAAACACCAGCAACTTTCCAGTAGTTTCCCTGGCGAATAAGCACATTGATTCGGCTGGCCACACTGGGGACAAGTATTGAATTCACTCATCGGCATTCACTCCTCGTAATACCCGCATCGTCAGGAGCACATTCCCATGACATTTTTTTGATACCATGTACCCAATAATGATCAGAAAAGCCAGGCACGGAGTAAGGATGAAGCTTAAACAGAATGCGTTGAGAACAATAATACTAACGGCTCTGACCATGAGTTTGATGTCCGGGTGCCGCCAGGAGCAGCCTGAACCGGAAGAAGTGCTTCGACCGGTTCGCTCCATTGTGGTTAATGCTCCCGAATCCGGTTGGATAAAAGAGTTTCCGGCAACCGTTGATGCAGTGCAGAAAGCCAATCTCAGTTTCCGGGTAGCCGGTAAGCTTCAGGATATTCTGGTCAGGGAAGGTCAGTTCGTTCAGGAAGGGGACGAGATTGCCAGGCTTGACCAGGTGGATTTCGACATCACGTTAAAAGACCGGCAGGCTTCCTACGAGGTTGCCAGGGCAGATTACCAACGGGCCAGAAAGCTGATCGAAAAAGGCGCCATTGCCCGTGCGGAACTGGACAACCTGAAAGCCAAGGTCACCACCACCCAGTCGCAACTCCAGGCTGCACAGCAGGAGCTGGAATACACCATTTTGCGGGCGCCTTTTAGCGGACGTATTGCACGACGCTATGTCGATAACTATGAAGAAGTTTCGGCCAAACAGGAAGTCATTTCACTTCAGGACACCTCCGCTCTCCTGGTAGAAATGGAACTGCCCGAAAGCGTTCTGGTTCGCTCAAGGAATCACAAAGGCGATTACACCTTCCACGCCCGCTTCAGCTCCATCCCTGATCGTCTGTTCCCACTGACCTTGAGAGAAACCTCAACCCAGGCTGATGAAAACACCCGGACTTATTCCGTGACTTTTGCCATGCCGGCCATTGACAATCACCTGGTATTACCCGGGATGTCGGTGGTGGTCAGGGCAGAACAGAAATCCCCCCGCAGCGACATTATCCTGATTCCGGCCTATGCCGTTATGGAAGACAAACATGGTCGTTTCGTTTATGTGGTCAATGATGAAGGAAATGAAACCGGCAGCATTACCCGTAAGACCGTTACCACAGGCCAATTGTCGAAACAGGGAATAATTGTTGAATCCGGGCTTGTTATTGGTGACCGGGTCGTCACGGCCGGCATGAGCCAGATGAGCGAGGGTATGAGAGTCCGGCTCCAGGAAGGAGCCGCACGATGAACATTACCCGAGCGACAATAAACAATAACCGAACGGCCCTGGTACTGATTATTGTACTGATCATCGCTGGCCTTCAGGCCTACCAGAACCTGCCAAGAGCTTACGATCCCGGGTTTGTCATCAGGGTCGCCAAAGTCATTACCCACTTCCCCGGTGCCAGCCCGGAACGGGTTGAACAGCTGATTACCGACAAACTGGAAAAAGTCATCCAGGAAATACCGGAACTGGACTTTGTGAAAAGCACATCACGGACCGGTGTGTCGATCATCACGGTCAGCATTCAGGAAAGTTACACCAATATGCGTCCTGTCTGGGATAACCTTCGGCGTAAGATCGAGAATGCAGCCAAAGATTTGCCCGATGGCGTCATCGGCCCGGAGGTCAATGATGAGTTCGGTGATGTTTTTGGGATTGTGGTGACCCTCACCGGCCCCGAGTTCAGTTACGCTGAACTGAAAGACATCGCGGATCAGGCCAGGGATGAGTTTCTCCGGGTACCGGAAGTGGCCAAGGTGGAAATC
Organism: Endozoicomonas sp. SESOKO1; assembly: GCF_024606265.1. GTDB lineage: Bacteria > Pseudomonadota > Gammaproteobacteria > Pseudomonadales > Endozoicomonadaceae > Endozoicomonas. The sequence goes on along the minus strand of NZ_JAHHPP010000036.1, from coordinate 34,489 downwards.
TATGGAGCCCAGGAAGAGCGTATTTTTATTGAATACAACAATGCTCGTCTTTCTGAGCTTGGACTTTCCCCCTCACAGCTGATGCAAATGCTGGAGAGTCGTAACATTGTGGTTCCCGGTGGTGCCATTACGCTGGATATGGAACGTATTGAGCTGGAGCCAAGCGGCAACTTTGAATCTGTGGATGATATCCGCCATACCATTGTCGCCATTCCCGGCAGCAAGAATGTCGTTTACCTGGAGGATATCGCCACCATCAAGCGCGGCTATGTTGATCCGGCCTCCTCCAAAGTCCACTCTTCTGGCCAGCTGGCCCTGGGGCTGGGTCTTTCCATGCGGGAAGGTGGCAACAATATCCGCATGGGCGAGCAGGTCAGGGAAGTACTGAACTACCTGAATCAAACCTACCCGATCGGGATTGATTTCAACGTCCTTAACTTTTCCCCAAAAGAGGTAGAAGACAAGGTTAATGACTTTGTCAGCAACCTGATTCAGGCAGTTCTGGTGGTTGCAGCCGTTATGCTGGTTGCCCTGGGTCCTCGCACCGGACTGATTGTTGCCTCACTGATCCCCATGAGTATGATCTCAGCCATGCTGGTGATGTCGTTCTTTAATATCGGACTGGATCAAATCTCACTGGCCGCACTGATTATCGCCCTGGGCATGCTGGTTGATAATGGTATTGTCATGGCCGAGAGCATCATGGTTCAGATGAACAGTGGCAAAAAGCCGGTTGAGGCTGCCATTGACTCAGCCGGTGAACTTCGGATTCCACTGCTAACGTCCTCCTTAACGACAGCCGCCGCTTTCTTGCCCATTTATCTGGCAGAATCCGCTGTCGGTGAATTTACCGCCTCCCTGTTCATGGTGGTCACCATTACCCTGCTCTGCTCATGGCTGCTGTCCATGACACTGATACCACTGCTATGTGTCCAGTTTCTGAAAACCAGGCAGGAAAACACCGACTATAACCGTGGTTTTTACCAGAAATACCGGGAGCTGCTGACCTGGGTTTTGCAGCACCGGATAATTTCCCTGGCTGCCACGGCGGTATTATTTGCAGTAGTTATGGGCGGTTTTAAATACGTACCAAAAATCTTTTTTCCACCTTCCGATCGACTCTACTTTAAATCCGAACTGGAGCTTCCCCTGGGAACGGCCATAGAACGGACTGAAACCATTGTTGAAGCGCTGGAAGCGTTCATAAAAGAAGAGCTGCAGGTCAATGCTGATCACACTGATCGCACTGAAGAAGGCGTCACCAGCTGGATCAGCCATATTGGCAACGGCGGGCCACGGTTTGTGCTTCAGCACAGCCCGGAGCCGGCCAGTCCTAACTATGCGATGATGGTCGTTAATACCACCTCATCAGAAATCATTGATGAGATGATTGATAAGCTGGACCGCTACGCCTTTGACAACTTTCCAGACCTGCAAATTACCAGCCGCCGTATCGAGAGTGGCGTTTCCATTACCAACCCGGTAGAAATACGGCTCTATGGCAAAGAGACTGACCAGTTGTTCTCACTGGTCGAGCAGCTGAAAGCTGAAATGTCCCAAATCAGTGGACTGAAAAATATCAGTGATGACTGGGGGCAACGGATCAAAAAGCTGAAAGTGGTGATTAACCAGTCCAGGGCCCTGCGAGTGGGAGCCACCAGCCAGGATATCGCTGTTTCTCTGCAAAGTGGTCTGAGTGGACTTGAGCTAACCCAGTACCGGGAGGGTGAAGATGCCATTCCCGTGCTTCTGAGGTCTGTGGAGGCCGACCGGCAGGATATCGACAAGTTGGAAACCCTCTCGGTATTTATCCAGTCCACAGGAGAGTCCGTCACCCTGAAACAGGTTGCAGATATTGAAGTCGCCTGGGAGCCGGCACAAATCCTGCGGCGTGATGGCCTGAAAACCGTATCGGTGGGCGCACAACTGATCCCGGGTATGACGGCATCTGAGGGCTTTGCCAAACTGCAGCCCTGGCTGGATGAACAGTCAGCTCAATGGCCTGCCGGTTATCGCTATGAACTGGGTGGTGAAGCGGAAAGCTCAGGCAAAGCCAACCAGTCCATTGGTGAAAAACTGCCCATGGCGGCCTTTATTATCCTGATTCTTCTGGTGGCCCAGTTTAACTCCCTGCGTAAGCCGGCCATTATCCTCGCTACCATTCCACTGGGTATGATTGGCGTGATCATTGGCCTGTTGACGGCGCAATCATTCTTTGGGTTTATGACCTTACTGGGAATCATCTCTCTGGCCGGCATTGTCATCAACAATGCCATTGTGCTGCTGGAACGGATCAAATATGAGATTGACGACAATGGCCTTTCCAGTCAGGAAGCAATTATTGTAGCGGCTCAACGTCGGCTACGCCCGATCCTGCTGACAACAGCGACCACCGTCCTTGGGATGATTCCGCTGTACCTGGGAGGTGGCGAGATGTGGGAACCGATGGCAGTAGCCATTATTGCCGGATTGCTGTTCTCAACCATTCTGACCCTGGGTATGGTGCCGGTGCTCTATTCACTGTTTTATCGCATAAAGTTCTAAACAACACAGGGCTCTTTATGAGCCCTGCTCCATATGAATTTACCTGATAATACCCGTTGTGGCAGAACTTTATGGCAGAAAAAAGTGTCGGCTGCTAACAGCTGATAATGGCTTTGATTTTCGGGCTTTTCGCTATAACAGAAATATGCATGTTTTAATGAACTCTAAACGGAGGTAATAGTCTGTTAGGACAATAGAAAATACAGTATTTATTGCAATGGTGAGGTGCATATGGATCGAATACAGTCAGGTTGTTCAAGTCAGCAAACTTTACAGCCTGTACCAGCTCAATATCGTGATAGTGATGCTAATGACGACACTTCCTGTGCATTTTCAAACCGGATTGTGTGTCATAAAAAAATAGGTAGTGGGCTTTTTTCTCATATTTATGTTGGGACAGCAGCTGTTAAGGAAAAAGGGCTACCTGAGCGATTCGCTGTAAAAATATTTGACGGGTGGAAATGCAACGATGAAAGATTTTTCAATGTAGAAGTTAAAGCGCTGACTTTACTGAAGGAGTGCCCTTTTATCGTTGATATTTTCACATCTTATATTGATGATTACCGACATATTTTATTGGAATTGGGAGATATCGATTTAAACGACTTAATGGTAGAAATGGTTAAACAAAAAAACAAACTGACTGATGGTAATCTGAATTTTATAATTGACAACTTATCCAGAGCTGCTGAATTCATGTTAGAAAATGGCATTGCAAATGATGACCTTTTCGAATACAACGTTGTATATTTTTTCAACCAGAGCTCTTTAAAATTCATAGACTTTAATAAAGCAGTGTTTGATATTCCCGCCGAAAAAAATGACATCATGAAAAACATTGGATTAATTGTTATTTTCTGTAAATTAAGAGAATCTCATGATTGCCAGAGGGAGAACAGGTTTAGCTGTAGGACCTGCAAGAATTTTGATGCCAGAATTGATCTTAAGCTTGAAAAGTTCATAGATAAAACAAGATGGGAAAGTCGCTCATTTCATGCGCTGATCAGAAGATTAACAAAATTAGATCCTTCTTCCCCGGTGATCCCCTCAGAAGTTTACAAATCACTTGGGTCAAAAGAGATTCTCCCGCAATTAACTCGCACCTGACGTCTGGGTTTGATGAGTACAATAAGTAGCTAACCATATGAAATCATATATATCTAACTCCTTGTGCTGGCACTCCCAGCACCTGCTCCTGCATCCATGCAGTCGTGCTTCATTACAACTCCGGTCACATAGCTACGGCTATGCTCCCTCCGATGTGCCTCGCATGGTACCAGCTCAAGTAGCCAGAAATATTCGATTCCATATGGCCAGCTACTTATTAGGTTGCCGATTGGCGACCATGGTCTTGAAATAGCTCCAAAACGAGCCCCAGAATTAGGCCTTTAGTACGGTAACCACTTACTTTCTAAATGCTTGTAATTCGTATTGATTATATAAATAGTGTCATCTATTATTTTCCAGAATTTTACGCAGCTTCAGTAGTCTTGAGTAGTATTTGATCATATGGCGGACATTGCAAACAACATGGAAAGTGACTCTGAGGTTATCGAAGAGTGGAAAGACTTAAGCTGGCATAGGGACGTCTGGTATCGCGGCAGTGATGGGCAGTTCGTGCCCACTGGCTTAACTGGGAAATACTCCAAAGGCTACGTTGAGTTGCTGGGCGCCAAACAGTGTATGTCGCCGGAGGAAAAATGCCGCCAAACATTTTTACCATCAGCTTTTAACTTCTGCCCTGAATGCAGTTCACCTTTAGAAGCTCCTCAAGTATCTATTGCTCCGAATAGTTTCTGGTTACAGCCATCGGTTGCTCTGTCTACCAGTACACCTGAGAATTTCACGGGTATGGGGGGGGCTCAACAGTCAATCAAGGTGAAACCTGAAGATGATTCTGGAGTCAGAGCGGATACCTACCTCCCCATGCCCCATGGGGCAAACTATCGATTTATTGTCGGGGCTTTTGGATGGCATGCTGCCAGACTGGTAGCAATAGACATAAAAACGCATTCTCTGTTTGTGTTAAACCCCGAAGATAACACTTGGAGCAGGCTTGAAGACCAGAACGGGTTCGTTACTGATAGCATATTGCCGATGGATGCATGGGGTTGTGTAGTTACTGATCCGGTACATTCTGATGCCATTTATTTGGCCTGTGAGCAAGGTGTTGTTGAAGTAAGAATCAATCTGGTTGCTCAGCACTTTGAGTCAAGAGTTATTGTTTCTGGCCAAGCAAAAGCAGCGCCTGTTGTGAGGGACAATCTTCTATATGTTCCTGTCAATGTAGATGAATCTACTCAACTCTATCAGTATGATTTACAAGATCAGGATAAGGGTGGTGAATTTTTTCCCCTCACTGAACAGGCTGGTGGTCTTTATCTTCGTGCTGTACAGGATGAACGAAAAATCATCTGGGTTTCTGAACACCATCAACTGATCATTAGTTTTGCAGGCGATAAGCTGAGCAGCTCGGTAACACCCTGGTTAAACAGTATCAATCCTGAATTTGAATTTGGGGCCCCTGCACGTTACCACAATCAATACTGGCAACTCTGCTTTGATGACTCTCAGGATGCATACTGTTATGTTCGTCTGGGCAGTGCTGCCAGTACCACAGAAATTCATTCTACGCCCAACCCGCGTTTAAGTACCGGCTTTACCCATTTTCTTGATTCTGAAAACTATCATAGTGGTGAGCCTTGGTTTGTTGGTGAAAAAATTAACGACACTGGTGAAATACTTCTGCCAATCGTTGAATTTGGTGTCAACCTGATTGAGGTCAGCTCAATCACGCCAACAGCGCTTTGTATTCGGCTTCAATCCCCTGAGTCATTAAAAGGAATTCTAAATTCTACTCATCGCCAGGCCTGTGAGGTGGTGGTGCTGGGAGAGCCAGAGCAGACACTTGAGCGTTTTAAAGTCAGCCGCCCCTGGGAAAGTCAGAGTTTTGTTTATAACGGCTATCTGTGGTTGTACCACTGGGAGCTTAAGAATATTTCTGGCTGGAGACTGGAAAGCGGATGTTGAAGTTACTGTTACGGGGAATAGCAACTGTCGCGTTATTATTCCCACTGCCTTTGTTCGCTATGCAGCAGGCTTACCTGATTCAGAATTCCGGTTGGATGGAACCTTTCTATACCGACCCTGATTCTCAGTACAAGCCTCTGGTCAAGGCCATTATTGCGACAACAGCAAGCCAGCATGACAGAATTTCGGTAGCTGCCTTTAATCAGAGTTTGTCAGGCAATCCTTCCCCCAGACTGGTTTATCAGGGGGCTGCTAATGGCAATTATGCGGCTGCTGTTGATGGTATTGCTGTGGCTAGAAAGCCAGGTGGGCAATCTTTTGCAGACACTGACCTGAATGAAGCCATTAAAACAACAATTATCAAGTATTTCCAGGGGCAGCCTGGCATTGTCTGGCTATTCTCCAACAATAAAAACAGCCCGGGAAACAGTCAGGATACTGCCCGTAAAAATCAGGATTTCTACAATCTTATCCATCGGGAGCCGTCCATTAGCCGGGCTCTGGCTTTTCCATTGGGTATGCCAGTGGAGGGCAATCATTATCGCTCGTCCGGGGCAATGATTTATGCCCTGGCATATGGCTCTGAAGCGGCTAATCACCTTACACGTTTGCAGCAAAGCGGGCAGATTGCAAAAGTGCTTAATCAGGCCCCGGCAAGGTTAAAACCCCTTGATGCAGACGCCGTTCGATTAATTCCTGTGGATGTTGCCGGTAATAACCAGGTAGCAGCGCAGTTAGCCCGGGATCAACGGTCTCTGATTCTTAATGTAGATGCAGGCACTACTCTACCGGTTGCGTTGATAAAGGCTCGCATGGTAAATGACTTTTCACCTTATGTGATAGAAACCGCCAGGGTATCTGCCCGTTTTCGGGGAAATGGCTGGAATGATCCGCTGCCAGTCTCCAGTACCAGGCTGAATAATCTTAAGCCTGGCGACAGTATGGAGGTGGTCATAAAGCTCCCCATGCCCCTGGCATCTATTCCCTCAATCTGGTCACCTTCGGCACTGGCCAGCGCCGGTAAGCAATTTACCATACCGGCTGTTATTGAGATTCAGCTTGCAGGGCAATCTCTTGGTGTCGATGGTGAGTATATTCAACGTTTGAACCGTCTCTTTCCCGGCGACCCTCTGCCTGCGGTTTTCAGCCCGCCGGAAGAGGTCAAAAACTCGATTGCCCGGATACCGGTTTACCTGAAAGTCAGCTACCCGTTATACCCGATGTTGATCATGGTGTTACTGGTGCTGATGGCTTTAAGTGTTACGGCCTTTTTGATGCGCAATGGTGGTAGCCAGGATTATTCAGTTTCAGTAAACGGCGAGCGACGTAAGGTGAATCTTGGGCCGTTCAAGCAGAAAGATATCTCAATTGACGGCCAGGTGGTAGCCCAAATTCGGCGAACACTGGGTGCTCCCAAGGTGACTTCAGTTGAGCCGGGGTATAGTGTAAAAGTGATGAAATAGGGTGCTTCTCCCTGTTTCACTTTACAGAAGACCATTTTTTTTAACACATTTATAGATAGTGCGACGCGGAAACTATGAGTCAGGAAAACACTAATAACGGATTTACCCTTCCAGAACCGGGCGCTGCAAACGATGTGGCTTCTTCATCACCTTCTCCCGGCTTTTCGGAAGAGGTGGTTGCAGTAGCTGACACCTTTATGCGTGATCTTGCGATAGGTGCCGGGGTTATGCTGGTGTTGGCGATTATTTTCTTTTTTATGAAAAACGCTTATGCCAACTCGCTGGTAGACAGTAAAAAGCGTTTGTCGCCCAATAAGGCAAACTCTGCCGGTTGGTGGTTGTATGGTTTCTTAATGACCACGTCGTTCTCTGTTCTATTAATGATCATCAGCCCTGCCAGATTTATGTTGCCTGAGGTGATGGCAGGCCTGGCAATACTACCCGTCATCACTCTGGTGCAAACCATTCGTGGCAGCCGTAATTAATTGATTCAAGGAAGAAGACAATGAGTACAGACGATTCAGTCGGCGTGCAGCTGAGCGGTGCCCGGGATAAGGGCGAACAGACCGTTAAATTGAGACCAACGCTGTTTATTGCCGTTGGTGGTACCGGTATGGAAGTGGCCCTGCGGGTACGTCGTCGTATTTTAAATGCGACCTGGGGCAGTGCCGGCAATCCCCAGCGTGTTGAATCGCTGGAAAAATTCCATATTGCCGAATTTATTCATTTTGACCTGGATCATGGTTCGGTTGTTGAGTCTGGTAAATCCCGCAAGAAAGAATTGGATGCCCTCAGTGAACTGGTCAAACTGAGCGATGAAGATAAACTGGTAGAAAGCTTTAACATTGAGAAGTACAGCCGCAGCGATGATGACCTGGATCGTTATCCTCATATTGCAGAATGGTCGCCGCTGACGCCTCGTAAAATCCGTGAGCTGGGTATAGATCCATCGAAAGGTGCGGGTCAGATGCGGGGGATTTCCCGTCTGTACTTCTTCGATAAGTACCCAAAAATTCGGGATATGATTCGCAACAAACTGCATTCTCTCAAGAGCAGTTTGTCGAAAGAATCGGATTTGAAAAAGCTGGGTATGGAAATCGACACCAGCAAGTTCCGTATTGTGGTGATTGGTTCTGTTGCCGGTGGTACTGGGGCAGGCTCGTTCCTGGATATGGGCTGGCTGGCTGGCGCTATTGCCAGTCAGGATGTATCTGCCCATGAAGTGGATATGATGCTGTTCCTGCCCTCTGGCTATGCCTCTGCCAACAAGGACCGCACCGAAGCAAATGGTTATGCCTCTTTGATGGAGCTGGAAACCTGCATGAAAGGTGGCAGCAACTTCGTCAAACGCTGGGATTTACACGACAATATGCAGTTGAGTGTAAAGCCTTACGACGAAGTCTATTTGATTGACTCCGGCAACCTGGCACAGCACGGCACCGAAGACCAGAAAGATGTCTATGAAATGGTGGCTGATACACTGTTTGAAGACTTCCGCTCTGCAGATTTTGCCAATAAAAAGCGTTCCGTTGCCGTTAATCAGTCTCAGCACAAGATCACGCCTTTCTCGGCACCAGTACCTCAGAACCGTTTTGGTGATATGAAGCTGAATTACTTCAAGGGGTATTCAGCTTTTGGCCAGTCGGTACTTGATACCCAAAGCTCTAATATTGCTGATCAGGGTATGTACCGCTGGACCAAGGCAATGCTTGAAGTATTTTTCGGTGTGGCTGCCAACGACCGGGAAACCAACCGGGCGACGGATAAGCAGCGCGATGAATTTATGGAAAATCATCTGCATCTCAAAAAGGTGCTTTTTGATGATAGTCCAGAGTTCAGTAGCGATGTCCAGCTGGAGCTTTCTGATGGATCATTCTTCGATTTTGCCCTGACCGGAAAACTGCTGGAAGATAAACAGGGCAGTTTGCTGGCTGGTATTGAGCAGCGAGTGAATGCAGAAATTGAAACCATAGCGGATACCATGGGCAAGGATGACTGGCCTGCCCGTATTCGTGAAGTTGTTGGTGTCCTTGAGCGAGACTGTATGCGTAATCAGGATCGTACTGCCGACACCAGTGAAGATCGTATCACTGAAGTACGCAGGCTGCTCAGAACAGATCTGCAGGAAGTGCTGCAGGATAAACTCTACCAGTATCTGGACAATCGGGAGCTGGGTGGTCTCGAGTATGTCCTGTCACTGGTTGAGCAGATTAAGGAAAAGCTCTCGTCCTCCCATGATGGCATTGTCAAGCAGCAAGAGCATAATGCCCGTTGTTACGGTGAAATCCGTGATGCGCTTCGTACCAGTGAATATGAGCGTCTGCTTTCTAATCTGGTGGAAACACGTGGCTCCAGTATTTTTGGTAACAAAGAAAAACAGGCCCGCGCCATCCTGGAAGACTTGAAAGAAGAGATCAGTAACTATCTGAAGTTCCACTTACGCGCCAAAGCCGCAGAGCAGGCAGCCAGACTGTTACAGGACCTTTCTGCTTTCCTCGGCGAACAACAGGGCCTGAACGATGATGGTGAAGCCATCTGGAGTGGTCTGGTCGGTGAGCTGCAGAAAGGTCGGGCATCGGTGCTTGTGATGCTTGATGAAATTCGCCAGTTTGAAAGGAGACTGGACGAAGATAATAAAAAGCAATACGCCAACTACTGCAAGATCGATACGCCGATTCATCAGCTAAGCCTGCCGTCTAATGAAATACTGGCAAACTGGGCTGAAGAGGCACTGAAGGAAATTGGTGGTTCCAGAGAGTTGTTCAAAAAACTGATGTCCGGTGAAGGTCAGGTTCAGATCTTTAAGTGTCTGAGCAAACGAGCCAGACAGGAATATAAAGCGGTGGAGGAAAATGACAAGGACCCGCTGGTTCAGGCCCTTGAAAAAATGGAACCCGCCGCCCGTCAAAAAGTGTTCTCTAACTGGTTATCCAGAGCCATGCCCTGGATTGATGCCAATATGGGCAGGGAGTTCACCCCGAATGCTGACCAGTTCAAATGCTACATTGGTGTTGGCCGCTCTTCTGACTATCAGGCATTCCGTGATGAGATTCTTGCAGGGTTGCCAGCCAGTGCTGGTGTAACACAGGCACAAGTGAGCTTTGTTGACTCTGGCGTTCATGGTCGTGCGGTCTGCTATGTGGAATTATCCGGTGTACCTCTGACTGTACTTCGCGGTCTGGAAACCTGGAAAACCAGTTACCTGAAAGAGTCTGAGAAAATCCCGCTACATACCAAGTCCGACGTAACGCTGTTTGAGCATCCACTGGTACCAACAGTTGACCAGTTGAACATGATCGCGGAAGACTTCCGCTACTACCTGTTAGCTACCATGCTGGGCGTATTGAAGCGGGACAGTAATCCATATACACGACCACCAGGTCAGTATCTGTTTACTGTCGGCCGTGGTGACGTACGTCGCATGGGTAATGAAAGGGCATTCCGCCTTAACGGTTTACCAAAAGCCTATCGCCAGAAAATCATCGATACAGTCTGTATGCAGCTCGATGAACTGGATGGCTGGCAGATCGCTGCACTTGCAGCATTGGCTGACAGTCTGGCCAGTGATACCTATACCCCGCAGCTGGTGCCGGACGAAAAGGGTACAGAAGTCGCTGTTCAGGGTTTTGCCTCTGCCATTGCCGCAAAACTGAAAGATGATCTTTTATCCCGGGCGAAAATGAAGGGCCTCTCGGAAGAGGCACTGGTTCGCTTTGAACCATCTGCTTACGATGGTCTGGCAAAGTGGACGGAAGCGGTGGAAAACTCCGAGCAGGATGCCTATGCATGGGAAGTGCGTGACAGCAGCTCACCACGGTTGAAACGTATGGTGAATCCGGAGTTTTTCCAGAAAGGATGGGTTGAGCAACGTCTCGGATCTGGCAGTTCATCAGCAAATACGCCGTTTAATAACGGTTACGCTGTAAAGACAGAGATCCCGGGAGCGGCTGTCCCACCCCCGTTACCACCGGCGCTCCCTGTTGAGTACAGTTACCATCTGCACATTAACGGCGAGAATGTCGGGCCTTATCCTAAAGGAACACTGATGGGATATCTTCAGGCAGGTCAGGTATCTCAGGATACTCTGTGCTGGCGCGAGGGCTGGGCTGGATGGCAGGCCATCAGGGATGTGGTTGAATTAAAGGCATCAGCATCAACGCCGCCGCCCTTACCAACAGTATAAAGAACCGCTTATTTTTTTGAACTGCAAGGCGCTTGTGCCTGGAAATTTAACAACATGCCCTCACTTGCCCTGAGTTGGCAGGGCAAGTGGGCGGAAGTTTTGAGAACGAATGATTAATGGACAAGTTGCTTTGTATAAACGATGACTGTCATCGTGAGTTTGGAGGTAAAGTTAACTATTGCCCATATTGTGGTACTGCTCAAATTGAAGTAGATCAGGCAGATAATGTTCCAGTGGTTGAACCTGCCGACCCTGAAAAGGCAGAGCCGCCGGTTACTGAAAAGCAGCCAAACCGGGTAGATGTGGTTAATACCCGAAAGATTCGTGAGCGAGAGGAAAAGCCCAGAGCCGAAACCAGTCAGAGTCAAAAATCTTCTTTTACACCTGATAAGACTGACACGACAACTACCTCAAACATTAAAGCTGAAGAAACTTTGGCACAGCCTGCCAAGGAAAGTGACAAAACTCCGTCAAAGAAAAAATCGGGATTTTTTAAGAAAGTTATACACTTCTTTTTTTGGTTGGCATTGGGTTATGCGCTTCAGGGCTTCTTTTCAGATTCTGACTCCGATGAAAAAATGTCTTCAGTGAGGGTATCATCAACGTCAGCACCAGCAACCGATAAACCGTCGAGAAGTGACTCACTAAGCCTCTTTATTTATACCGAGCCCTCTAATGCAAAAGTTCGGGTAATGAACATCAAAGAGACCTATAAAAATGGTATCAGCCTCAAGCCTGGTCGGTACGATATTGAGGTCAGTGCACCCGGCTTCAAGACCCAGCGACGCTTTGTAGAACTGTCACCGCAACAGTCACGTTTCAGTTTTATTTTGGGAAGAGCCAGTAAGGTTTCTGTTGCGAACCTGCCAAAAGGTGGTTATGCAATAGACACAAAAGGTCAAAGATTGCGTCTACCTCTGGCAGTGGATAGCAGCGAGCTTGAGTTTTATCTGACCGCGCCAGGTTATCAGCAGAAGTTTTATAGTGTTAAGGCAGGCAAGGATACGACAGTCCGTGCAAATCTGGAGCCTGTACGCTGTAACATTACGGATAGAGAAATTAAGTCGTTGGGTGCAGAGTATGAAATAACCGTTGATTTAGGTACTTTACCGAAGCAGCGAGTGATTGATGGCTTTCATGATTTTTGGAAAAGTCAAGGTATCACGACACAACTTTCAACGGATGGCGTCATTGCAAAACGAGCCATCAAGAATAAAAAATCCGCCATGGGCTATTCAGTTTATGTTTTTGAACGCAATGGACGAACATATGTTGATTTTATGTCCAAATTGTTTGATTACGTACCTGTGATTGAAACAGTGGACAGGACGTTTGAGGAAAATATTTTCTGTAATATTTTGAAGACTATTTGATATTTGTGTGATGGCTGATTGTGACTTAGCGGTGGGGGTTACCTTTAAGTCACAAAATACTTTTCTTGTGCGGTTTGAATAAAAAAGCTGAGAAAGTTTGTTATGTGAATTTGTTTGATGGTTTCTGTTCAGATTTACATATTATCTATTGTGTAATTGATCTTTTAGAGGGTTGTATGAAAAAAGATCTTGATATTGCTTCGCTTTATGACACTGCTTTTTACGAAGTAGTCGATGAAAGGACTCATAAGTATTCTTCTACGGATGTACATGAATCTACAGATTTTGCCGGGAACTCCAGGGTTTCATCAAATGTGTCTTATCACAGTGACCAAAATGTCTGGGTTAAAGATGTTGAAACAGGAAAAGAAAGGAAGTTTAGTTTTAACTCATACAATATTAGTGTAAGGCCTGGCCATAAAATTCTTTGTGCGTGGAATAAAAAAAGTTCTAAGTTAGAAAGAATTGTTAATCTATCGACCGATGACACCAGTGCTGGGAACGGTGTTTATAATTATTGGGCTTATGGTAGTAGGGGGAACTATGTGTCCAAACTGCTTAAAAAGCCATTTAAGGTTGACTCTGAAACCATCTTTATTTCACTGTTTGCGGCACTACCATTTCTAGGTACGCTAGCCTTGGCGTTGTTCTCTTTGGCGGTATTGTTTAAAATGAAAGGAGCTTTTTTAGCGGCGACTCCGGATAAAGATGATCGTTATTTACGTTGGAACTTCCTGTATTTAGGTTTGACTGTATTCAGTATTCATAATTGCTTGTATATAATATCAAACTTTAAAGATGTTGGTGCTATGGGTTTTATTCTTTACCTTGCTCTTGCTTTCGGTTTGATAAAATTTTTACAAGGTTCATATATTGTTGAATATCAAATTATTAAAAAACACAGCGATGCTCTTGATGCTTATCTTCAATCTCTGATTTCTCTTAATCGAACTAAGTGGAAATCACAAGAAGAAAAACGTGAGCCCGAAGCTGCATTAATCTGATTGATTTTCTCAAGCTTCTATTCACAAAAAGAAGGGGGTGTATCTTTTAAGTTGTAAGATCGCCCCTTAATATGACTATGGCTATGCCAGAGTGCTTTTAGTTTTAATAAGGTAATAAGGTAATAAGGTGAAAATGTCTCGTACTATTTCAGTGCTTGCTTTTACTGTCCTGGCGACAGGCTGTGCTTCAACAGGTTCATCATCCAATGATTTTATGGGCACTGTTTCAGAAACTGCCAAAAGTGTTGGCTCTACTGTTGGTGATGTTGCCTCCGGTTTCCTGAGTGGATATGAAACCGGTATCTATGTCACTCCTGAGCAGCTTGACTCTATCAAAAAAGGGGTAACTACCGAGAGTGAAGTATTCGCTCTTATTGGCGCGCCAAGTAGAAAAGAACAGTTAGGGAGCAAGGAAGTATGGAACTACCCCTATACCAAGATCCCTCACTTTGGCAAAAACGTGAATGAAACCACCGTTATTGAATTCAACAGTAAGGGCGTTGTTGTGTCAGCCTACAAGGCAAATGGCGTATCCGGTTCTACCGGCAATGCCATGATTGATGCGGCAAGAGGTGTTAATTAATCATACTTGTTATTCAATAAACTGCCTGTTGATTTGATAGTTATCGCATTAAAAACGATAGCTATCATTCTTTGATCCAGAAAAGCGTGATCGTTTGAGTTTTTCTGATTGTTTATATTTATTGTCCTTTAATGAAATGGTGCTGAAATGGAAAAGATAGCAAAGGATATTATTTTCTTTAACTCAATGCTAACACCAAAAATAATTACCTTTATTTATTGGTTGATGGTACTGGGGGTTGTAGTCTCTGGTTTTGGTTTGATGTTTAACAAGTATTCCGGAGGCTTCTTTATTGGTCTTGGAACTATTCTTGGTGGTTTGGTGACCACCAGAATATTCTGTGAGTTGTTGATTGTGATTTTCAAGATTCATAGCAATCTTGATAAGATTGCCAATAAATGATGTACTTTTGGGGCGTACCTTTTGGGTCAAAAACTCTTTAAGGTCGCCCCTTAATATGATTATGCTGCTTTGGTATCTACATTCTGCAACCGTCGGGTTTCATAGTAATCTTCTGCAAGAGCGGTCATTTTAAACTCTGCTTCACTTCCAGAAATTCGTTCCACGGCGCTCTTGATGGATTTCAAATCTACCCTGAAAAATTCTTTTCTCAGATTTACAGCATTGACCCGTACCTGGGTAAATGCTCTGTGAAGCGCTGTTTCCAGTGCTGGAGCATCGTCAGAATAAATCATCGCATGGACATCAAACGAGAATGGGACACTGGCATCGCCAAGCTCTTTTACACGATCCATGGGTTCCAGTCTTCGGGTCAGGCCGATTTTGTAAACATTTTCACCAAAGGATCCAATGTTGCTGATAACATGTGAGCGCTCAGCAAACCTCACCTTCAAAAGCCCGTCGTTTGCTTGGATACTGAACCCTCCTTGACTCAGGAGGTTCCCATGACCCGAGAACAAAAGCACCAGTATTGGTTTAACCATATAAAAGCCTGGCAAGCCAGCGACTTAAGTCAGACCGACTATGCACGCCTCCACAACCTGTCTGCAAAAGCATTCAATTACCACAAGCGTCGTCACTGCAAGGCGCCTGCCGAAAACAGACCGGTACAGTCTGTCGTACCCGTGGTCGTAGAAACTTCTGAAATCAATACTGCCCCATTGAAGTCAGGCATTACCCTGTCCATGCCGCAGGGAGTCAAAGTAGAACTGGAGCCGGGCTTCAATGCTGACTGTCTGAAATGTCTGCTGGAGGTATTGGCATAATGCTGTCGTCCAGTGAACTGAGCTGTCCCGTTTATCTTGTCACCGGAGCGACAGACATGCGCAAGTCCATTGACGGCCTTGCCATTATGGTCAGCGAATGCCTGGAACTCGACCCGCTATCCAGCAGCCTGTTTGTGTTTTGCAACCGGCAGCGGGATAAAATCAAGATACTCCGCTGGGACGGTACCGGATTCTGGCTCTACTACAAACGTCTGGAAAAAAGCCGTTTCCAGTGGCCGACACACTTTCATGATGGCCACCTGTCGTTGACCCGGCAGCAACTGAACTGGCTGCTGGACGGACTGAGCCTTGAACAAAAGCAAGCCCATAAACCCTTATCATTCCGCAGTGTCGCCTGAATCTGACATTGCAATGACCTGCGTCGGTACAAAAAACAGCCGGTTGCGATAGGCTTGCTGACATGACGACCGCCAACACCAAGTGCTTTGAGAAAGCCTGCCAGAAAGAGAATGCTCTCCTCAAGCGCCAGCTTCATGACCTGCAAAAAAAGGTCAACTGGTTCGAGGAGCAGTTCCGCCTGCTTCGCCACAAGCAGTACGGCCCTTCCAGCGAACGCTTTGAAGGGCAGCAGGCGATGTTCAATGAAGTGGAAGAGGCTCTCGAAGCCGACGCTGAAGCTCAGGAAGAAGCACCCAACACCGAACAAATCACCTGCCAGCGGAAAAAGCCGGTTCGCCGCCCACTGTCCAAAGACCTGCCAAGGCAGCGGGAAGTTCATGATATCCCTGAAGAAGAAAAACAGTGCGATTGCTGTGGATGCGAACTGCATGTCATAGGTGAAGAAATCAGTGAAAAGCTGGACATCGTTCCAGCCAGGGCCACCGTCATTGAACACGTGCGCCTGAAATACGGTTGCCGTGGCTGTGAAACCGGTGTTAAAACAGCTCCGGTGCCAGCCTCTCCCATTCCCAAAAGCATTGCGACACCGGGCTTGCTGGCCTGGATTACCATCAGCAAATACGGCGACGCCCTGCCATTGTACCGGCAAGTCTCCATTCTCAAGCGAATGGAAGTTGAAATCAGTCGTGCGACATTGGCTAACTGGATGGTGCGTACCGCTGAGCTCCTTGAGCCACTGTATGAAGCCCTCAAAGAAAAACTGCTGAAACAACCAGCGATCATGGCGGATGAGACAACGGTTCAGGTTCTGAAAGAGGAAGGCCGTGAAGCCACAGCGACTTCTTATATGTGGCTGTACCGCAATGCCTCCCACAGCCAGCCAGTTATCATTTACGAATACCAGAAGGGGCGGGGATCGGAGCATCCGATCCGCTTCCTGCAAGATTACCGTGGCTACCTGCAATGCGACGGCTACAGTGCTTACAAGAAACTGGCCCGGGAACAAACAGGAATTACTCTGGTTGGATGTATGGCTCACGCTCGCCGCAAGTTCAAAGAAGCGTTTGACGCCCTGCCCAAAAGCAAACAGCTGGCGACCAGCAAGCCAGGGCAAATGCTGGCCCTGATCAGAACGCTGTATGCCATAGAGCAGCGAATAAAAGACAACACACCTACAGAGAAGTGCCTGTCGAGGCAAAACGACGCCCGTCCAGTGATGGACAAAATGAAAGCCTGGCTGGAAAAGCAGGCTTCGAAAATCACCCCAAAAAGTAAGCTGGGTGAAGCCATCCGGTATATGCAAAACCAGTGGGTCTATCTGGAACGCTATCTGGACAGCGGGCTGGTCGATATCGACAACAATGCTTCAGAGCGAGCCATCAAACCCTTCGTGATGGGACGTAAAGGCTGGCTGTTCTCGGATACCGTGGCCGGTGCGAAAAGTAGTGCCATTCTATATAGCCTGGTGGAGACCGCCAAACAGAACGGTCAGGAGCCTTATGCCTGGCTGCGTCATGTTCTGACGCAGTTGCCATCCATGTCAAAAGGTAGTGATGTGACGGAATTGCTGCCAATGAACATTCAACCGGAGTCGCTACGATACCCCCAGTAAGGCTTCAGGGGTAGGTGTTGTTGGCTGATCGCTTACGATAACATAGACATGTCCTTTTCGGGTTTGTTCTGCCATGCTTTTTGCTCTTTCTTCTTTTGCCTGAGCTTCAGCAAGTTGCTGTTCCAGATCATATATCCTTTGTTCTGCGATAATTCTCTCTTCGTCCGTTGCCCTACTTAGCTCCTCTTTTGCTTTAGCCAGCATATCTCGGTACATTTTTTCTTCTTTTTCTGCCTGGGCAACCGCTCTTTCATATTCTTTGATGACTCTTTGTTCTTCTTTAATTTGCTCCCTGATTAATCTCTGCTCTTCCTGTTCCTCTTGCTTTTTGAGGGCATATTGGTACTGCACTCGGCACTCTTCATACTTTGATTCGATGTATTTGATATTAAATCCACATCGTAATGTTGCCGCTGATTTTTCAAGATTGTTCGCAAGATTTTCTATGCGTTCGAGGGTTCTTGGGAAGGTGCTGGGTTTGACTTTCCCAATCAGAGAGTCGCATTCAATATTAAAGGCTGTCAGCATTAGCTTGACCTGACCATCCAATATTTTTTTGTTGTATGCCTTGTTCTCACTGATGGCGGTTGATTCCGGAAAAGTAATTGCATTTTTATCTTTGATCAACTCTTTTTGAAACTCCCTGATCCGTTTTATTTCTTCTGCAAAACGCTCCGATGTTTCAAAAAGGTATTGTGGAATTTCATAGTGACCATTATCGATAAAATTATCCAGCCTGTCGTATATATCTATTTTTGATAAAAGCTCATGAAGCTGCTCATCTTTCGACTTAATGTCTTCTTCTGTTTTTAATATCTGGATTTTATTATTTTCCAGCTTTTTCTGGTTTTCGGTGAGTTCGGAAAATATACGGTCTGCATTTTCTTTTAGTTCCTGCAGGTCTTTTGTTTCTTTATTCATTTTTTTTAGTTCACTTCCGGACTTTTCTACCTCCCTGTTTGTGCTTTCAAGCTTTTGCTCCAGCGAAGCAATGTTTTTGCTTGCCTCTTGAATTGCCTGATCTATGCTCTGGTAGTTCGATATTTTTTTATTGGCTTTTCTATTGGTTATGAAGTAAGTGATTGCAATAGAAAAAGCCACTGTTGCAATGAGTCCGATCAAAATATTGGGTTCCATTCTGCTACCTTATTTCTGAGTCTACAAATTTTTTTCTGAGTTGTTGTCTGGCTAAGCATCTACCATCAAAGTCAGCTTTAGCATTCTCAATTTCCGTTTTGAATCTTTCCTTTTGGGCAGCCATCGCTGCTTTTTCTCTGGCCTTGGAAGCCTTTTCATTCTGCCTCAGTTGTTTCTCATACTCTCTTTCTTCGTGCCTGAGTTCCCTTTCCAGCTCTCTTTGTTGTCGTGCAAACTCGCGCTCTTCTTGCCGACGTCGCTTTTCCGCCTCTTTTGCTGCCTGCTTGCCTGCTTTATCAATCGCCTTTGCAATCTTTATAACAGTTCTCAAGCCACTGCCTCGTCGTGCCATAAGACTCCTTTTGAGATATGCAATATTGTTGATTATTTTATCAACAGAATGATTCTGTCTGGTCAGATTGATCACTGAAGCGCAGGTACGCTACCGCCAATGGATTGTACTACAGTACATAATCGACGGTAGGGAGCATGGGCCCAGATAGCTCAAATAAGGGTTTTGGATACTCTGGTGAGTATACGGCTGAGAACTGCTGGACGGTAGTTGTGACTTTGCGCAGTACTGATTAGAAAAAAATGCGTCACAACTCGTCGCAGGGCTGTTTTATGATGGGATTCTGAAACGGGAAAGCGTTGCCGAATGGCGATGAAGTGAGCTTTCTATGCTACACCTGTTTTGCGGAGTCTGACAAGAATATGAATAAACGACAATCTTCTCTGGAAACCACCATTCTCATCATTGAGTTACTGAAGCGCATCCCCAAAAGCTGGTGGATTACTGCTCAACAGCTGAAACAACAGCTGGCCGAGATTGGATTGGACCGGGATATCCACACCATTCAACGACATATGAAGTCTCTGGTAGAGAGCAGTCATTTCCACATTGATATGAATAACCGCAGTAAACCTTATGGCTACCGGTGGAGCCAGCAGGCTGTGGGCTTTACCGTGAACGCCCTGAGTATTCAGGAATCGCTGATCCTGCAAATGGCACTCAAGACGATGAAGAACCTGTTGCCCAGCAGCTTGATGGATTCCATGTCTGGCTTTTTTGAGGAAGCCAACCGAAATATCAGCCATGCCCAGGACCCCGCCAAGGAGATTCAGTGGTTATCCAAAGTGGTGGTGGCACCTGAGACACAGCCACTGTTACCGCCCGAGTTACAACCGGATGTATTTAATGAAGTCAGCTGTGCTCTCTACAACAACTACTGGCTGAATATTACCTACAGAAATGCTGGTGGAGAGATAAAAGAAAAAACCGTCATGCCATTGGGACTGGCTCAACAAGGGCCTCGGTTGTTCCTGGTCTGCCGGTTCAAGGGTTATGACGATGAACGGAATCTGGCGATGCACAGGATGCTATCCGCTCGCTCAACCTCTATGACTTTTGAGCGATCAGAGGGGTTTGACCTGAAACAATACAACGATGAGGCGCGGTTCTCATTCGGGGAGGTAAAAAAAAGTGAAACTGTCTTTCCGCGTTGAATAAGGAGGCTGGGCTTCATATTCTGGAATCCAGACTAACTAAAGATCAAACGTACATTGAGCATAAGGGCTGCTATGAAATCAGTGCCACTGCTATGGACTCACTTCAGCTCAAGTTCTGGATTAATGGTTTCGGTATGGATGCCTGGGACATTGATTACCAGCCAGTTGATGAGGAAATAGCTGAATAAAACAGGGCTGGTTATCCGGAAATAAAATTCAAAACATAACAATAGGGACAACGTTATGATGACAGATTATATCAAGGAGTTCTTTCATTAGATCAAACCAGCTTAAATCCCTCCTTTGCGTCCTCACCATTTTCAAACCGGGCTTTCATTCGATCCAGAGCGGCCTGTAAGGCATCATGGATCTGCTTGACCTCTTTCTCGCTGTACTCAAACTTAGTCTTGTCTGACAGGCTGCCGATCATAGCAATCTGCTTCAAGGCTTTGGGACCCCGAACCTCTGCCAGTTCGACAAATTTTTCCTTCCTGGTTTTTCCTTCAGGCTTCTCTGCCGTTTTACTCTCGTTTTTACCTTTAGCCATTATCGTTCTCCGATAGATTATTGTGCCAGCTCCTTATGGGTGATGTCCCTGTAGTACGCCGTATAGGCTGCTTAACTGCCAGCCAAGGACGCTGGCTAAAAATAAGGTGAGAGCACTGCGCTGTACACTGGCTTAAATTGCCGTACGAAAGTGGGTAGTATAGAGGCGGTTTTAAGGCAGATTAACGGGCTATTGTTAAGAGCTGCGGCTTCTATCGAAGCTCTGAACAATAGCCATATATGCGGGTTAAAATACTTCTATTGCGGCGATTACTAATTAGCCGGTGAGGGGGCTAGATAAGACAGGATCTCATCTAGCCAGAAGTAATAACAGCCTATATTCTATAGACTTACCGGTAATTATACTGTTCTCGCATTTATGCAATCCGACTCGTCACCCCAACCGCCATGCACCACGAAACCCGGAGTTCATAGTGCATGGCGGTTGGTTCGGGTGTCGGCTTCTTTAGAAGCCGACCTACGCTCTAAGCTAACCGCTAATCATTTTCTGGTAACGCTGCAAAAGCTGAGCCTGGGCGTTCATGGTTTCCTCATTTTTGCAGGCATTGTCATCGCACTCCCTGATACGGAAGTTTTTAGAGCGATCATGCGCAATACCGTTAAGCCACATGACCTCCGCATTAACAACATCTGTCAGGTGCGTATTCAGGACAATTTTCTCCAGCCCCTTGTAGCCGGTGCTGAGTTCCAGAAAGTTCTGTTTTTCCGATTCAATCAAGCTGATCAGCTGATTGAGGCTTCTGACTTTTTCAGAGCCAACACGGTCAACTCTTCTCAGAAAGGTGTTGTGATAACCCCGGTTGGCCTCATGGGGAAGGACTTTCAGGATAACGACTACCTCATCTTCGTCAGCAAACCGGAAGTTATTGAGCAGCACAGGCGTAAGGCCTGCATAGGAAATCAGGTCATGGCCAGCCCCCATCAACAACTCTCTGGTCACTTTGGTAAACACCAGCCCCTGATAGATAAAATATGACGGGGCGGCCTGGCCATCAAACCCGAGCAACAAATCATTATTGACCGGCTGAGTCAGCGTAACCGCCAGATCCAGCGCCTGCTTGTCACGGATAACCCGGACGCCAAGCGCCTCTCCAACCTGCCGTGAGTGAACCACATAATCCATGGAAACCCGCTCACTGCCCCGGAACACGACCGTTTTATCATGGCCAACCGCATGCCCGTCCAGCTCCAGGATCACATCATCCGGCTGCAGCACACCGTCTGCCGCAGAACCGGGTATTACATGGCGAACCAGCACTCCCTTGTTTTCTTTCACCCCATAGACGGTTTTAAAAAAGCCATTTTCAAGCTCTTCTGTTTCAATACCAAGGCTGGGAACTCCACTGTAATGACCATCAGCAATGTCCTGCAAAAAATGCCTTATGACATTTACCGGCACAATATGGGCAATATTGCTGGCTTCGAAAGGACTGTATCCCTGCATTAACACCCCAATAATCTCGCCATTGACCACGGCAGGGCCACCACTGTTGCCCGGGTTACTGGCGGCATCAATCTGTCCTGCCAGAAATGAGAAGCCGGAATTGCTGTAAGGCTGATACTCCAGACGGGACAGAACCCCTTTTGTCGCACTGATCGTATCGCCACCAATAGGGTATCCAAGCAGCATCAAATCCGTTTGCAGAGGGGGAACCTTACCCAGAGGGATAGGAGTGGTACCGCTGAAAAACAGTGCACTTTCATGGTCATGGAAGGGTACCAGCAATGCCAGGTCCAATTCGTGTGAAACCCACAAAGGCTTGAGTTTGTAACGGTCAGTCTGGCCATTTTTTCTGCCTTCAATATAGGTGTGGGCACTGATCACATGGCTGTTGGTCAGAACGACCATCTGGTCACTGTCTGGCAGCTGGATAATGGCACCGGAACCATACTTCTGTCTTGGGCCAAGTTTGCTCCATGGATTCTGATGGTCATATTGGTTAAATGAGGTATAGATTTTGATGATGGAATCCCTGACGCCCCGGTCTTCCGCATATACCGGAAGAGGATCATCAGCCTGCGAACCTGCCGCATATCCATATAGCGCGACTGCAAGAAACAGAAAACAGACGGCTTTAACAATACTATTCTGCCTCACCATCAAACACCTCAACGACCAGAGAAAGAACCCTTCAAGCTAGCACAAAAAAAATATCCTGCCTGACCTGTGAAAGACTTTATAGACATGTACCTGTCGGACATCTGATATAATCAGATGCATTGAATGACGTTCATTATTCAGCATCAGGCAGCGCTCCATGATTGTTCTTTCTCCCGACTCCTTGAACGAGCTATACGCCCGTCATCTTGACTGGTATCCAGCCATTGCCAACCCACAGTCTACCCCTGAGTTTATCGATGGACTGACAGATATTATGGGGCAATTTGACCTGATCCTGCTGGATTCCTATGGTGTCCTCTGCCGTGGCAGCACGCCCATTGCCGGTGCTGCCCAGGCAATACAGCAACTTAGGGCAAACAATATCCCATTCTGCGTTGTTTCCAACGATACCCTGACCAACCAATCCGTAGCCGCCGAAAAGTATCAAGACCGGGGGTTTGATTTTACCGCAGATGAAGTACTGACCAGTCTTGATATAACCGAGCAGTACCTTGACGGACTCACGGACCGGAGCCGTATTGGCGTTATTGCGCCTTTAGAGCACCCTTCCAACCACTTATTGGAAGGCATGGTCCGGCTTAATGGCTGTAACGGAGAGATCCCGGAAGGTATCGATACCCTGTTATTCCTGACCGGTGCAGGCTGGACGGCAAAAATGCAGGAGAACCTGGTGAATACGGCCAATGGGCGTCAGTTTGAACTGGTTGTCGGCAATCCGGATATCGGCGCCCCCCACGGTGATCACGTCACCGCAACACCGGGTTACTTTGTCGCCGACCTGGTTGAACAAACGATTCAGAAGGCCAAACCGACGCTGTTCGGTAAACCTGATCGTGCCATTTTTTCAATGGCGATTGAGCAACACCGGATTACCGACTCATCCAGAGTCCTGATGGTCGGGGATACGCTTTACACTGATATTCTGGGCGGCAATGCCATGGGATTCAAAACATTGCTGCTGCAATGCGGGGTATACCAAGATGAGGATATTATGGCAGTCATTGCCAGCACGGGAATAAGCCCTCACTACATAGCACCATGCTTATAAGAAAATCAGGGCATGGTTTAACGAACCATTCCCTGATAAAGATCAGCATAACATCCTGGATAATGGCTTCTTTCATCCCGCAAGGTTAGTGAATAGTTATTCATCACCATCGATGCCCAGCTGTTTTTCATTATTCAAATCCAGCTGAATCATATCCCATCTTTTTAACGCTTGACTAAGTTCTGCATACTGGCTTTTCAAATCAGCAGATTTTTTTTCATGTTCTGCAGACTGAATTTTCAGATTATCCATTTCTTCCTGATGGACCTCGATATCACCCCCTTTGCGTTTGGCTTTATCAAGTTTTTCCTGACATTTTTTAATGGATTTCTGAACGGAGGCATGTTGCTTATCCTCAGCGGCATATTGCTTCTTTAAAGCGTCACACTCCTGCTGTAGATCTGAATAGCGGGTGACCTGCCCCGGATCTGAATAACGGTTGAACAGCTTAATATCCATATCCAATTGGATTTTATAATACCTGTTTAACGCTTGGCGAAAACCCACATACTCCTGTTTCTGTGCAGCAAGTTGACTTGCGATGTTAGCAGACGCTCTGTTCAGATTATTCATTTTATTCTGAATATCTTCCAGAGGCTTGCCTTTGCCTTTGGCTTTATCAAGTTTTACCTGACATTCCTGAATCGATTTCTGCAAAGAGACGTGTTGCCTATCCAGGTCATAACACTGCTTCTCTAGCCAGGCGCATTGCATCTGCGGATCCTGATAGCTGGTGACCAGCTTGATCTGATCATGCACCGGTTGCATCGATTCCCTGAGTTTTTTGGCCTTGGCTAACACTTCTCGCTGCCTGAGTATATCAATGCCATCCTTACCGCTTTCCTTATAGGCTTTCATCGTTCTTGCTAACAGTTTTTCGGTTTTCTTTAACTCTTTACACTGATTCTTATAATACTCTGCATTTGTTTTAAGCTTGTCACCAATGTTCTGCTCCCGGGCATTGAGTGTATCCAGTAAATTATCCTTATTTTCCTGGAAAGCCGGGTGTCGTATGGTTTCATCTGAATAACGTCGAAATGTTTGTGAGAGGTGTTTTGCCAGCCATTTAAGCCTCAATCCGTCACTGAACCCCCGTATAAATTGTGGATCTTTCAGGTCTTTCAGCTTTTCCAGATACTCCTTGTCAGGGAGTTGTTCCATATCATCCAGCTTGTCCAGATACTCCAGGCACTCCGGAGATTCCCGGTTTTCCTGGTAACTCAGTTCTTTCAGATGTTTTTGCATTGCCGGGTGTTTTTCCACAGATTCCCGTGCTGCAGAAGGTGCCATTCCTATTGTTTCAACGGCTGCCTCAAGGGCAGAAACATAGGCACTATCGGTAATGTGTGGATCAACTAATGGCTCGCTGCCCTGATGATCCATTATATTCAGCTCCTTAAACACCGTGGCCTTTACTGTCTGGATTTGTTGCTGTAAAGAATGGGTTTCTGCCATTGTCTCTTTTGCCCACTGGCTGCTGTCCAGTGTATTTTTAAACAGTTGTTTTGCAGCAGCATATTGGCTGGCAGTGGATAACGTCACTTCAGACTCAAGGTTTTCCACCAGCTTGAGAGTACCGTTGAAATCGCCTTCAACCTTCGCCATTACCGGGTCGATGACAGCATCTTTTACCGGTGCCGTTTCCGGTGTTTTTGGCGGGTGTCGTACCGGGTGAAGCGGTCTCTTCTGGTGCATGGCCCGGTCGATAATTTCCTGGACAATCTTACCCGCTCCCCGGTTTAACGACTTCACGCCTTCTTTCCGGGATTCCCATTTCATTTCCTGTTTCAGTCTCTTGTTTCCCTTCGAAATGCCCGTAAAGGCCTTGTCACTGGCCAGATAATGTTCAATTTTACGGTCATCATCATGGGTATTTTCGGCATAAACAGTTTCAAGCCTTTCAAGCTCTGTTAAATAGTCACTTTCCTTTCTGCCTTGATACTCATCCAGTTTTTTTACTTCTACATGCAGCAGCCAACAGCGCTTAAGCAAATTATTAAACTTTGGCAGGCGAAAGGTTTGCCTGTCGTACTCTTTCACCCAATTGTTGGCCTTGGGGGAATGGGGTGGGCCAGCGATACTTTCATCGCTACTGATACCGGAATCCTCAGCAATACTGGCCAGTCCTTCGCTTATCTTGCTGTCCTGGTTCTTGCGATCCGCAGCCGGGCGGACTTTTTCCCTGCCCTCTTCGGCAAGACGATTCTTTTCCCGCCTGCGTGCCCTGGCAGAACTATAACGACCTGACGCACCGTTGCTATCTTGTCTGATATTCCTTTTTTCAATAGGCGTGTCAATTTTTTCACCAACCTCATCCTGAGGTGCCTGACTCTTTTTAGTGACCTTATCAACCCCGGAAACCGATGTCCCCCGGTATGTGGCGTTATTACTTTCTTCAGCCGGCCCTGCTGTGCCACCTTCTATGCCCGGGGTATTTCCCCCAACCGGTCTCTGGCCTTCTATCCCTGGTGGCATATTTATATCCTGTGTTTTATTGATCAACCCTTGGTTCCATCATCGGCTGAAATCAGCTGGAATTCATACCTGGAGCACACTCTACCGGATATCCACCGGACAAGACTGTCAAAACCGTCGGGAAAAAGGCATAAGGGCAGCTTGAGGGTTGGTAACCTGTCAACTACATTCACTTCTGGTTTTTTCGACGCAGCCCCCCGGTGTTGAAAGTGTCACATGAATGTATTCGTCAAGGTTAATACCGTTGCCAACCACCAGTTGCCACAGGCAGATGTGCGGGTTTCCACCGGTCGCTATTGTGAGAAAGAAGTTCGGCAACATCACTCCGGTTCATTGTTGAACAGGGCACCAGACGGGAATGCATCCCGGGTATATGATCGGTGCAGGTCTGTTAATGAGGTTGATGAGTTTCCAGAATTGCAGAAGTTATTCAACTATTTCAGATTGCAGATTGACTCCCTGTCAAAAAAATTACAAGGCCGGGAGCGTGCAGATGGCTGGCGCCAGTTTACAAATCCGGTTAGAGCGCAGATCACCAGAATGATAAGCCTTGAGGTAAAATTGGAGCAACTGCTGAAAGAGATCCTGACAGCCGATAGTCCCGTTTCCCGGCGGAAATGTCAGGGCATTTCAGCCCTTCTGACTCAAGCAGTTAACAATTCCAACGATTGGGTTACCTATTGTCAGGATGATGCCAGAAAAAGATACTTTGAATCACTGGACTGCAGTACACAATTACGCATTACCAATTTATCCTGGCAGCTGTCAGACACTATTGTCCCCGGGAAAAAACTCGCCAATACACCGGATATTCATATTATCCGCACTCGAAGCAGACTTCTTTTTAACCTGGGCCTGGTAAGACGAAAGATTCTTACGTCAAGAGCGGCCCAGAGAAAAGCATTTGATGCTGAAGCTTCATGCCTTGCCGGACAGTTGGGGAGCATCAGGAAAAAGTGTGCCCTGACGTTGAAGCGTGCTTACAGAATGATGAATGAATCGACCAGTCATGCCTCCGGTGACCCCGGAACTTCTTACAGCAGGCGGGTTCCCGGCCGGTCAGTCCGAATGCAGGAAACACTGGACGAATTATTGAAACTTGGCAGGGCGCCCCGGGAATATTGTCTTGAAATTCTGGGGATTGATGAAAAGACGGCCCGGGACCCGGTAAAAATAAAGCAGGCCTATCGCAGACTCTGCCGGAAGTGGCATCCGGACAAAAATCCGGATAAGCAGGCTTTGGAGGCGTTCAAAAAAATCACTCAGGCCTATGAAATACTCAAATAGCCATTACCCAATATGATCAGACATAGGTCTCGGTAATGGCCTCTTCATAGGTCGGGAGCGGCCACTGGGTTGCCTGCTGGTAGGTGGGTAAATTTGTTGCCTGCTGGTAAGTAGGTAATTCCGTTGCCGATGGTAATTCCGCTGCCTGCTGGCAGGAACCCTGCTGAGCCTCCGGCCGTTGGCGAGGAAGTTCCGGGCTGGCGGGTCGCACAATGGCATCCTGGTGCGCACCAATCGGAACAGGCTGGTGGGGATATCTGAAATAATACGGCTGTTTCAAGGCCATTTGCAAAAGCTGACAGGCTGAGGCTTCAGGGTTGGTACACCGCATAGCTTTAACGCTTCGATAAACGGCAATACAGTAATAAGTAGCTAAGGATACGGCGCATATACCAAGCACCCCGAAAAAGGGAGCCGCGTGCAAATATCTATCGTACGCTGGTAACGATGTGTCCCCAGTGCTGCTTTCAGGTGGCAGCGGTGTGGGTGATGTGGTTGCTGGTGTCAGCGGGGTGGGTGATGTGGTTGCAGGTGTCACCGGGGTGAGTGTTGGGGTTGCAGGTATCACCGGGTAGAGTGTTGGGATAGCAAAATTACGACACGTGTACTTGGGTGGTTCATCCGACCGATCACCGCAATCGTCACGCTGGTCACACGTCTTATATCGAGGGATACATTTTACACTGTTGTTGCAAAGAAAGTCATCCTTCACTTCACATTGGGTTATTAGGGGACAAGACTCTTCGTCTGTTTTATCAATACAGTCTTTGTAACCGTTACACGTCCAATTTCTTGGTATGCAACGGGGGGGGATGCCGTCGCACTGGAATTGTCCATCACCACATATCTTCAGAGGATAACCCGAGACCATCGTCGGCAATGCCAACAGAGCCACCAGGCTCTCTTTTAATCCCGGACAGACGAGACCAATCTCCGGTGAATCCATTACCTGCTGAAAAGCAAAACCCGCCACACTACGCATCAGGCTGTTGCCGATTTGCATGGCACCTTTAGCGAACTGGCAGACCCGGTAATCGGACAGGGTGGATCCCCGGGTCTGGTTGTCCGGGTATACCACCGGGCTGGCAGTTACCGTTGAGACGGATCTGCCATCAGTGGTTCTGCCGTTGCAACAAACAGTATCCCGGGCAACGGTCTGTGAGTTGGACGGGAATGATTGAAGTTGACAGGAGATCGGCTGCATGGGTGTGAGGGCCTGGACAAAATGGATTTCTGAGTACTTTTCTGACAATCCGATAACTGTTAGGTTCACATGGCTTTTATCGCTTCGACTGGCATGGCTCGGGATGTCCGGGCAGGCAGCTATTGTCAGCCACTCAAACCCACAGCGATTTTTGCCTTTCCAGTGGGGTGGCTGTTTGCTCCCGGGATTGGCAGGCCCACTGCCCGGTCATAGCTGGCAGTTCGATGTGGGCCGCCCTGTGGTCAACGGCCTGCTGGTACTGTCGAAAATACCCCGGGTTTTTCAGTGCCGTTCTTAGTAGCTGACAGGTTGTTGCCTCACTGTTGCCATGCCTGAGCGCCTTGAAACTTTTATAGACACAGGTACCGTAAACAGCGGTGACCCCAATGGCCACTGTTGCGGTAGTGATCGCCGCAATTATCTCCGGTGCCAGGCCACAGGCACCCTCATCGGATTGATCATGGCATTGGGTGGAGCCATCGCATACCCAGTGGGCTGGAACGCATTTACTCTTGTCACAAAAAAAGGGACGCCCTAATTGTTCGCACCGGGTCTGATTGCAGTATTTTTCATCCGTCCCATCAAAACAAAAGCTTATACCGGTGCATTCCTGAAACCCGCCAAAGCAGGCAGTCATGGTGTAGTTCCAGTCACAGGGGAAATAATCCACCGGGCAACTGTGGTTCCTGGCATCCATAATGGGTAACGCAGACAAAAGCACCAGACTCTCTTTCAAGCCAGGCCATAGCCTGACTATGTCGGGAGCATCAAGTATCTGGCGCAAGGCAAAGCCTGCGGCATTACCCATCAGGCCAGCACCGGCCTGCAGCGCTTCTCTGGCTAATGTGCATACCCGGTAGTCAGCCAGTGATTTGATTGTGGAACGGTGATCCGCACCTATATGGAAGCTATGCTGTGTTGCGGAAACTTCTCGATCACCAAAGCTTGTCGTGTGGCAACCACCGTTCCTATCGGCAGCGATCTGCGCACTGGATGGGAGTGATGGTGACGCAGGGGAAGAGGTCAGCATAGGTCGTTATTCCGGTCGTATATGACCCAGTTTCGGACAACCAGCCTGTGGTTAAGTTCCCGTGTTTTTACCTTTGATATGACCCGGAGCCTCAAGGTGTGCGATAGAGGCGCTTTAATGAGAACCAGCCCCGGTTGAGTGAGTTGATATGCTCACTTCTGGGGTACAGCAGTTTGAACGTACTGAAAACATGCCCGAGACTCCTGGCCTGACAGACAATACCAAACAGCCATTCGGTGATTTCAATGGGACTCAGGCTCGGGGTGACCCGTTCAACAATGCTCAATACATCGGCTTCAAAGGTTTCCGGATCCGGTAGCTGCCGGTATTGAATGCCTGTTTTTCGGATGATGCTCTGCTGCAGCAGGTCGCGGGCCCGGTTCAGATGTTCAGCACACCCGTTGACAGCACTTTCCTGCCCATGCCCAACATCGTGGTACAGCGGCTGTTCTGCGGCACCAATATGTTCCCAGGCCAGATGTTCCATCAAGACTTCGCTGCCCCGCTTTCTGCGGATTTTGTCCAGCTCCGGGCGGAGCCAGGCGATCTGCTGATCATGGGTGTAAATCAATTGTTTTTTTCTGTCGAAAAACTGCTTTAACAGGTTGTGTACAGAGCAATCCCATTGACTTGTGAGTCGATTCCTGACAAACCGGGACAGGTCTGCCCTGTGCTCTTTTTCATGAGCAGGGTTAACGGTTTTTTGGTGCGGTTGTCGGGGCGTGTCTTGCCGAACCGCTGGCGGGGCAAAGCCCGGGGTTTGTCCGGTTACCGGTGTAGATAAGGTTTTGCTGACAGCGCTGCTGGTATCGTTGCCCACGCCCTTTTCCTGAAACAACACGGGCGGGTCTTCGGGCAGGCACTGCTGCTGACTCACGGGATATATACGACTCTGGTTGCCCGCCCGGGAATTGGTCCGTTGCCCGGCAGGTTTTCCGTGACTGTTATCTTTATCGCCGTTGATGTATTGCTGAATATCCTCTGGTGGCAGGCTGCGCAGGTAACGCGTATCTTTTGCCTTGATTCGGGCATATTCAATTTTTGACCGCAAATAATCCTGAAATGACGGACTGAGATAACCGCTTTCCGCTGTTGCCGGGTTCCCGTCGGGGGAATCCACCAGTGTTTGCAGTTGTTGATGCATCTGCTCATAACATCGACAGGCATTGCCATAGTCCCCTATTTTTGCCAACAGGTCACCGGCCCGGAGGTTTAATGGAATGAATTTTCCCCGGCTGGCAGCCTGTTCATACAATGTCGCCGCCTTTTCAGGCGATGGATGGTTGATTAATTGCTGCTCATGGAGCCAGGCCATCAGGAAACAGGCGTAGCCATGAAGATTATCGGGTAATGGCGGTTCGCTGCTCACGGCCTGTTTCAGCAGTTGAAAAGCCTTCATCATTTTCCCGTGATGCTGGGGCACATTGTAAATGCGGGTCTTGTCAGTGGGTCTCTGGTAGGTCATGACGTTGAAAACCGTCGCGAAGGCCGTCACCAGGTTCTCAGGTTCCGGAAACGGTTTGTGCCCCGTGAGCAGGGAAGCAGATGAAGCAGCCTGCCCCGCTTTTTTGGTTCTGACAAATACCGCCTGTTTGTTTCTGACAAATTCTACCTGGTTGACAGGAGTATCCCTTGTAAAGTCCTCAGACCACCAGCTGACGGTTCTCTGGGTAACTGCCCTGGTTAATTTACTGCCCGGGGTGGAGGTTGTCCGGTTGGCAGTTGGCTTCCCTGCCATGTCCAGATTGATTTTTGTCAACTCATGAGAGGTGCGAGCCCAGTCATCCAAAATGGCAATATCCAATGCTCTGTACAGCATTCCGTATTCATGGTTTGGCTCAGAAAGATAGCCTGGCTTGTCACGCATACATCCAGACAGGAATTCATACCTGGAAAACAGTAAAACCTGGGAATCATGGGCTGAATACGGGTAGTGATGATTTATCCTCGTGAATTGACTGGCTATGCCAGCCAGCCGTTGCGTCAGGGCAATAGGGGATGCCAGAGGTTCGGTATTGGGATACAGGCCACTGTCAATGAGTAATCTGTACCACTGGTCCGACAGCCGTGCCTGCTGGCCAGAGCGAAATTGTTTTATTTTCTCTATATCACTGGCCCGGCTGATTGTGCCGTTGTTTAATGCATACTGGATAAGCCAGGATCTCAGTTGGTTCCGGGTTTGCTCAGCATTCAATAGATTGGCTGTCAACCACTGCTTATACGCTTCCTTACATTTGCTGCTGGCCTTTTCCAGAAACAGTGATGATATATCAGCAGGTGCCTTTTTCAGTTGCTGCTCATGCATCTTGCGAAACCGTTCCGACTCAATCAGGTGGCATGCGCCCAGTGCCAACAGAGCTTCGGGATTCAGGCTGCCGGACGCATCCGCCGGATCGTCTTTAACGACCCTGCGCTGGTTTTCAATCAGGATGCCTCCCACCTTCTGTTTCGGATATTGTTGATGCACTCCTTTCCAGGAGCAGGTGCAGCCGTATGGCGGTTTTACATCCTCTACCAGACAAAGCTCACCCCAGAACCAATTGTTAAAGTTCCTTATTCCGGTTTTATCATCAAGCGCTGGCGAGAAGTTGGTGTTAATGGCAACGTCAAACACTGTTCTGACCTGATCATTAAACGACCATGGTTGGTCTGCTATGCACATTGAACGAACGGTATTATGATCGATACTGACTTTCCTGCCCGCAAAAAAATGCGCATCGCCAATCGTATCGACCGTATCGCTGTGGGCGATGAGTACCCTGTCCACGAGCTGGTTATGACTCAGTCTCTCCATAGCCAGGCCTCGCACGAAACATCCATAGTCATAGTCAAACCAAGAACACCATTTGGATAAACAGTTATACATTCAGACAGAATAAAGAGCAGATCGTTCTGTGGAGGAAAAAAATCTTTCCGGCAACGCTGACCTGCAGGTATAACAACCGATTTATCTACTTGGATTTATAATCCCCGGTACCATTATGAAAAATTGCAGGGCTGTCATTACCATGCAGAAAAAGATTCCAACCAATTTGATCACAGGGTTTCTCGGCTCCGGGAAAACCACCGCCATTTTGCACCTGCTCAGGCACAAGCCCGAGAATGAAACCTGGGCTGTGCTGGTTAATGAGTTTGGTGAAGTCGGTATCGATGGCGCTCTTTTACAGGGATCCTCAGCACGCAATGACGTGGTAGTGCGAGAAGTACCCGGTGGCTGTATGTGCTGCGTGGCCGGACTGCCCATGCAGATTGGCCTCAATATGCTGATTGCCCGCAGCAAACCGGACCGGCTGCTGATTGAACCCACAGGATTGGGACATCCACAGGAAATCATTAACACCCTTCAAGGGAATTATTATCAGGAAGTCCTGAGCCTGGAAGCCTGTATCTGCCTGGTGGATCCCCGGAACCTTGAAGACACCCGATACCTTGAGAATGACAATTTCCGGGATCAGATTCATCTGGCCGATGCGCTGGCAGCCAATAAAACTGACTTATCCTGCGAAGATGACCGTCACCGTTTTGAACAATTTGCCAGCCAGCTACCGGAGCCAGAACCGGTAACGGCCTGGGTAAAACAGGGTGCATTATCCGTAGAATGGCTGGATCTTCCTCACTGCGACCGTGTCGCGGTTAACCCCAAAGCCCATCATGCTCATCGCGAGAGTGAGCATCAACATGCCCCTTTTGACCTCACATTACCTGAAGGTCAGCTGTTTCTCCGTAAGGAAAACAGAGGCCAGAATCATTTCAGCTGTGGCTGGCTGTTTTCCCAAAGTGCATCATTCTCATTTGACCGTTTATTCTCATTGATCAACGCACAAACGGCCCAGCGTCTGAAGGCGGTAGCCAAAACAGACCGGGGGGTGAGAGGGTTTAACATGCAGGACGGGGTTGTCAGTATCATTGAAATAGAAGACAGCCCGGACAGTCGGCTGGAAATCATCAGCAGCACACCAATGGACTGGGATAACTTTGAAACCCAGCTACAGGAAACCATTATTTACCATCCGGCAGCATAAGTTCTTTATTCTTCAGTCAACAGCGCTGTTATTTAAGGCCATTTCCAATGAATATCACAACAGTTAAATCCATCCCTGACTCTGGCAATTATTTCAGCAAAGGAACGGTCCTGAAATAACTTCCACATTTCAACAGACGCTACCCGCTGCCTGAAAAGCCAGAACCGCTTGTAATCATACGGGCAACGGGCAACGAGAAGCCACCTGCGGCCATTTCCCAGACTGAGTAAAACGATGGAGCTATTCTGTGACAAATCCTTCGTGAAAGTACTTGCGCAGAGCATCATCAATGGAGTCAGTTTTTTGCATTAAGAAAAAACATACCCCGGGAACTTTTATATCACTGGATGGATCAACAACGGAGTGCCAAGTAACTTTTTGTACATTTTCCAATGTACTTTCTGTGCAACATCATCGAGACCTGTTTATGATTCAGCACCCCATTCAGAAACCCATTCAGCAACCACGTTGTGACAGGGCTTCCCAATGTTCAGGGAATGGCGTCGAATGTTCCTGGTTCAGCCATAGCGTTGCTGTTTCCAAAGCGCTTGTGGAATCATTGATTCCAATGGAAGATCCCTGCTTCAGTATTAATCCCGGTAAAACACTGCAAGACATTGGGCGGCTGGCTGTAACAACTATCCTGCCGTCGAGTTCCATCATTTTCATAATGAATGATATCGCCAATGCCTGGTCCGGGAGCCGTGTGC